>PACE01000032.1 GCA_002699725.1 Acidimicrobiaceae bacterium | reverse complement strand
CGCCCGAAGGGGCGAGTCGGGGCTAATCCTTGGCAACCTGCTGGGCTCCAACCTCTTCAACAGCCTCATGGTCGGGGCGGCGGTGTTCTTCTTCAACGGTGCGACTCCGTACGACGAGGTGTCAGGACTGCCAGGTGCGCCACTGCTCGTCATGGTCGCCGTGTCTTGGGGAGTCATCGGGGGCATGGGCACCGGCAAGCGGATTGGCCGGCTAGAGGCTGCAATTCTGGTCGTTCTGTATGCCGGCCTCCTCGGCTGGTTGGCCGCCAACTTCGCCGTGGCCTGAGTGCCGGGCCGGGCGGCCGGGTGTCGAGCCCGTAGCCTGAACCGATCATGGGAGCCGGGACCTACCACCTCGTCACGCTCGGCTGTCCGAAGAATCAGGTCGACTCGGACAAGCTTGAGGGCACGCTCGCCGCCGACGGGCTGACGCCGGTGGGAGAGGCGGCCGAGGCCGACCTGATCGTGGTCAACACCTGCGCCTTCATCGACGAGGCCCGTCGGGAATCGATCGAAACCGTGCTGGCACTCGCCGACGAGCGTCGGGAGGACGCCCGGCTGGTGGTGACGGGCTGCCTGGCCGAACGCTACGGCGACGATCTCGACGCCGCCCTTCCGGAGGTCGACGGGGTGGCCGGTTTCGGCGTGCCGGTCACGCTGGGCCGGCGTCCGGAGGTCGACGAGCCTCGGATCCCGTCCTTCGACCTGCTGAACCTGCCCCGGCCGCCGTCGAGTCGTCCGTGGGCTTACGTGAAGGTGGCCGAGGGCTGCGACCGTTCGTGCGGCTTCTGCGCCATCCCCAGCTTCCGGGGCCCGCAGCGGAGTCGGTCGGTCGGGTCGATCCTCGCCGAGGTCGATGAGTTGGATGTCCGCGAGATCGTGCTGGTCGCCCAGGACCTGGCGTCGTTCGGACGCGACCAGGGTGTGGGGGAGCGTTCGATCGTGCCGTTGGTGGCGAAGGTGGCCGAGCGGGTCGATCGGGTTCGGCTGCTCTACCTCTATCCGTCGGACCTGACCGACGGGTTGATCAATGCCGTGCTGGACACCGGCGTCGCGTACTTCGACCTGTCGCTCCAGCACGTGTCCCGGCCGCTGCTGCGCCGGATGCGCCGGTGGGGTGACGGCGACCGCTATCGGGAGCGGATCGCGTCCATCAGGGCGACCCGGCCGGACGCGGTGTTCCGGTCCAACTTCATCGTCGGCTACCCGGGCGAGACCGAGGCGGACCACGATGCCCTGCTGGAATTCGTGGAGGAGATCGGTGTCGACTGGTGCGGGTTCTTCGCATACAGCGAGGAGGAGGGGACGTACGCCGCCGGCCTCGACGGCACCGTTCCGAAGGGCCTGGTCGCCGAGCGCCTCTCCGAACTGGGCGAGCTCCAGGATGGCATCACGTCGAGGCGGCGCGACGACCTCATCGGCAGGGAGGTAGAGGTGCTCGTCGACGAGCCCGGCGTGGGGCGCACCTGGCGCGAGGCTCCCGAGATCGACGGCGTGGTCGTGGTCCCGATGGACCTACCTGTGGGAGGCTTCAGCACGGTCACCGTGACCGGGGCGCTGGGCCCCGACCTGGAGGCGGCGTGAACCTGACCAAGCACTTCGGAACGGTGGTGAGTCCGGCCAACCTGGTCACGCTGCTGCGCCTGCTGCTGTCGCCGTTCCTGTTTGCCATGGTGCTGGCCGCCGAGGACCGGGGCGGCGTGTCGTGGGGGGCGTTCCTCCTGGGTTCCGTGCTGGCCGCCTCCGACCTGGTCGATGGGATGCTGGCGCGCCGCAGGGGCACGGTGAGCCGTTGGGGAGCGTTCCTCGATCCCTTCGCCGACAAGGTGGTCGTGATCGGCGTGGCGGTGTGCCTCGTGGTGGTCGACCGCTACGGCTGGCTGCCGGTGGCGCTCCTGGCCCTGCGGGAGGTCGGCATCACCTTCTACCGCCTGTGGTTCGTGCGGCGGGGGCTCGCTATGCCGGCCCGGAAGTCGGCCAAGTGGAAGACCACCGTCCAGGGCGCGGCGCTGCTGCTCGCCGTGGTGCCGCTGTTCGAGGACGCCGACCTGGTGGTCGAGGCCTCGCTGTGGCTGGCCGTGGCGTTCACGCTGGCCACCGGGGCCCAGTACCTCGCTGATGGCAGCAGTGCCACCAGTACCACGGGCGCCTGAGTCGCCGGTTCCGGGAGTCATCGTGCGTTGCGAGGTCGTCGCCGTCGGGACCGAACTGCTGCTGGGGCAGATCGTCGACACCAACTCGGCGTGGATCGGCGAACAGCTGGCACTGGCCGGCATCGACTGCCATCGCCACACCGCCGTGGGCGACAACCGGGAACGGATGCTGGCCGCCTTCCGCGAGGCAATCGAGCGCTCCGACGCCGTGATCGTGACCGGGGGGCTGGGCCCCACCCAGGACGACATCACCCGGGAGGTCGTGGCCGAGGTGATGGGAGTCGGGATGGAGCGCGACCCGGAGGTCGTGGCCGAGATCGAGCACCGGTTCTCGGGGAGGGGCAGGCAGATGCCGGCCAACAACCTGCGCCAGGCCGACGTGCCCGTGGGGGCGACGGTCATCCCCGAGATGCCGGGCACGGCACCGGGCCTCGTGTGTCCGATCGGTGCGAAGGTTTTCTATGCGGTGCCGGGCGTGCCGTGGGAGATGAAGGCCATGCTCGAGGGCACGGTGCTGCCCGACCTGCATCGCCGGACCGGCAGCGACGCTGTCATCCGCTCTCGGGTCCTGCGCACCTGGGGGCGCTCCGAGTCGGGGCTGGCTGAGGTGCTCGCCGACGAGATCGACCGTCTCGACGTCGAGGGTGGCCCGACGTTGGCGTTTCTCGCCAGCGGCATGGAGGGGCTCAAGGTCCGCATCACCGCCAAGGGCGCCGATGAGGATGAGGTGGCGGCGGTTCTGGCCGACGAGGAGTCCCGGGTGCGGGAGATCGTCGGTCCGATCGTGTTCGGGGTCGACGATCAGAACATGGAGTCGGTGGTGCTCGACGAACTGGTCGCCCAGGGCCTCACGCTCGCCACGGCCGAGTCGCTCACCGGCGGGATGGTCGGCACTCGACTCACGGACATCCCGGGGGCCAGCCGGGCCTTCCGGGGCTCGATCGTGGCCTACGCCGGTGACGTGAAGCGTGGTTTGTTGGGCGTGCCGGACGGACCCGTGGTCTCCGAGGCGGCCGTGGTCGCCATGGCGGAGGGGGCCTGCCGGGTGCTGGGTGCCGACGTGTCGGTGGCGGTCACCGGCGTGGCCGGGCCTGACCCGCAGGACGGCGAGGAGCCCGGCACGGTCTGGATGGCGACCAGCGTCGACGGCGCGGTCGAGGCATGGAAGGTCATGTTCCCGTTCGACCGCACGCTCACCCGGCAGTTCACGGTGATCACGGTGCTCGAGGCCCTCCGCCAACGCCTGATCGCCCGCCGGGGGGGCTAGGGGACGGGAACGGTGCGCCTTTTCGTGGCGGTGTGGCCGTCGGACGAGGTGGGAGCGGCGCTGGTGGGGCTGCCACGGCCCGTGGCGCCGGGGTTGCGTTGGACCCGGCACGACCAGTGGCACGTGACGTTGCGGTTCCTGGGTGAATCCGACCCGGAGGAGGCGGCTGTCGCACTCGCCGATCTGGCGGCGCAACCGGCCGTTGCCGAACTGGGGCCGGTGACCCGACTGCTGGGTCAGCGGATCGTGGTGGTGCCGGTGGACGGCCTGGACGAACTCGCGAGAACCGTGGTCGCGACGACGGTGGGGCTTGGGGGGCCGCCCGAGGACCGGCCGTTCACGGGGCACCTCACGCTGGCGCGGGCCAAGGGGCCGGTCCCCCCCGGCACCGTGGGCACACCGATCACGGGGAGGTTCCCCGTGGGCGAAGTGTGCCTCGTGCGCAGCCGCACCCTGCCGGAGGGCGCGGCCTACGAGACGCTGGAGCGGTTCAGCCTCGGGTGATCAGGCGTCGCGGGGGTCGAGGGTGAGGCACGCCGAGTTCATGCAGTAGCGGTCGCCGGTCGGCTGCGGGCCGTCGGGGAACACGTGGCCCAGGTGGGCGCCGCACGAGGCGCAGGTGGCCTCCGTGCGGACCATGCCGTGGCTCGTGTCCTGGTGGTTGTCGACGAGTCCCTCGGTGAGCGGCTCCCAGAAGCTGGGCCAGCCGGAGCCCGAGTCGTACTTGGTGTCGCTGTCGAAGAGTGCTTCACCGCACACCACGCAGCGGTAGGTGCCGGCACGCTTCTCATCCCAGTACTCGCCGGTGAAGGCCTGTTCGGTGCCGGCCTCCTGGGTGCAGTGGTACTGCATGGGGGTGAGGCGGTCGCTTATTCGCTCGTCGGTCCCGGGCGTGGTTTCGGAGTGTTCCATGGCCCGACGGTACCGGATCTTCGGAAATGCTTGCATCGAACGTCTGTTCGCACTTACACTGTTGTCATTCGGGCTACCGGGCTGTCGGCCCGGACCGGCTGTCACACACCCTTCGTAGGGTCACCCCCAATCGATCAGACAGATCCAGTACGCCAACAGAACCGGGCAGGTCCCGGAGTAGAGGAACGGAGCACACCGATGAGCAAGGTCCGCAAGAACACCGGCGCAGCCCCTGTCACAAACGTCGACGGAGAGGGTCGGGGCAAGGCCCTCGACCTGGCGTTGTCCCAGATAGAGAAGCAGTTCGGCACCGGCGCCGTCATGAAGATGGGTGCCAAGGCCTCGCTGGCCATCGAGTCCGTACCCACCGGGGCGCTGGCACTGGACCTGGCGCTCGGCATCGGTGGCCTGCCCCGGGGGCGGGTGGTCGAGATCTTCGGCCCCGAGGGGTCGGGCAAAACCACTCTCGCCACCCACGTCGTGGCCGAGGCGCAGCGCAATGGCGGTATCTGCGCCTACATCGACGCCGAGCACGCCATGGACCCCATCTACGCCCGGGCCATCGGCGTCGACGTCGACGAACTCCTGATCTCCCAGCCCGACACGGGGGAGCAGGCCCTCGAGATCGCCGACATGCTGGTCCGCTCCGGGGCCCTCGACGTGGTCGTCATCGACTCTGTGGCGGCCCTCACCCCCCGGGCCGAGATCGAGGGCGAGATGGGGGATGCCCACGTGGGCTTGCAGGCCAGGCTCATGTCGCAGGCCCTGCGCAAGCTCACGTCCAACCTCAACAAGTCCCAGACCATCCTCATCTTCATTAATCAGCTGCGCGAGAAGATCGGCGTGATGTTCGGCTCGCCCGAGACCACGCCGGGCGGCCGGGCGCTCAAGTTCTACTCCTCGGTCCGCCTCGACATCCGCCGCATCGAGGCCATCAAGGACGGCCTCGAGATGGTCGGCAACCGCACCCGGGTAAAGGTCGTCAAGAACAAGTGCGCCCCACCGTTCCGTCAGGCCGAGTTCGACATCATGTACGGCAAGGGCATCAGCCGCGAGGGCTCGGTGCTCGACCTGGGCGTCGACCTGGGCGTCGTCGACAAGTCGGGTGCCTGGTACACGTACGGCGGCGAGCAGCTCGGCCAGGGTCGCGAGAACTCCAAGAGGTGCCTCGCCGAGAGTCCCGAGCTGATGGTCGAGATCAGCGACAGGATCTGGCGCGAGGTCTTCCCCACCGAGCCCGAAGGAACACCGTTTGTCGACGAGGCCACCGGCGAGCTCCTCGAGGTTGGCACTACCTCCGAGAACGAAGTCTCCGACAACGGAGTCTCTGACAACGGGGCCTTCAGCGAGGCCGACGACCTGCCCATCAGCCTCGACAACTAGAGGCCATCGNCCGGCGGCCCCTCTGCGGCGGGGGCCTTTCTGGAACACGGCTCCGTGACCGGGACGTAGCCTGTTCGGCGTGACCGCCACGCCCTCGGACGCAACCGTCCGAACCGACCGGACCCGCACCTATGCGGTCCGGACCTACGGGTGCCAGATGAACGTGCACGACAGCGAGCGCATCGCTGGGCTACTCGAGGCCGATGGGATGGTCGAGGCCGGCTCTGAGGCGGAGGCCGACGTCATCGTGCTCAACACCTGTTGCATCCGGGAGAACGCCGACAACAAGCTCTATGGCGCCCTGGGCAATCTCAAGTCGCTCAAGAACGAGCGGCCGGACCTNCAGGTGGTAGTGGCGGGGTGCCTGGCCCAGAAGGACCGCGAGATTATCCAACAGCGGGCCGCACACGTTGACGTCGTGTTCGGCACCCACAACGTGCACCGGGCCGCCGAACTNCTCGCCCAAGCTCGACAACACGGCCCAGTGATGGAGATCCTTGAGGAAACCGCCCGCGCCGATGCCGACGCCTTTCCCTCGGCGCTTCCCACGAAACGCGATGTCGACCACAGCGCCTGGGTCACCATCCAGATCGGTTGTGACAACTCGTGTGCCTTCTGCATCGTCCCAGCGGTTCGGGGTCCGGAGATCAGCCGTCCCTTCGGGGAGTTGCTTGCCGAGGTCGAGGGGCTTGCCGCCGACGGGGTCACCGAGGTGACGCTGCTGGGCCAGAACGTCAACTCCTATGGCCGTGACCTCACCACTCGGCTGCGGTCGATCGGGNCCGGGTCCGCCGATGCCTTCGAGGCTGGCGGACGCTGGGTCCTCGAAGGACGCCGTCGTCCCCGACCCCTGTTCGCTGACCTCCTGTGTGAGATTGGTGCCGTCGAAGGCATCCGACGGGTTCGCTACACCAGCCCGCACCCGAAGGACCTGCGGCCTGAGACCGTCCACGCAATGGCCGAGACGCCGTCAGTGTGCGAACACCTGCACCTGCCGCTCCAGTCNGGCAGNGACCGGGTGTTGGCCGCCATGCACCGCGGCTACACAGCCGAGCGNTATCTCGAGCGCCTAGCCGCCGCNCGGGCCGGTATCGACGACCTGGCTGTCTCGACCGACGTCATCGTCGGCTTTCCCGGTGAGACCGAGGCCGACTTCGAGGCCACCCTCGAGGTGGTCGCCGAGGCCGGGTACGACTCGGCCTTCGCCTTCGTGTTCTCGCCCCGGCCCGGCACCGAAGCCGCCGATAGGGAGCACGAGTTCGTGGAGCACGCCGTCTGTGTCGACCGCTTCGAGCGACTCCATCGGGTTCTGCGCCGATCTTCGGTGCATCGCCACGAGGCCCGCATCGGTCGGACGGAGGAGGTCCTGGTGGAGGGTCCCTCCAAGCGGGAATCCGACCAGGTCACCGGACGCACCCGGCAGAACAAGCTNGTCCACCTGCCGGCCGGCGAGGGCCTGCGCACCGGCGCATACGCCGATGTTCGGATCACGGGCGCGGGGAGCCACTACCTGTTCGGCGAACTGCTCGAGATCACGGCAGGGCCACGCCACCGCCGCCGGATCCCGGTCGCTTCGGTCTGAGGGCGGGCCCGGGACCGGTGTCAGACCACGCCAACGGTCACCTNGTCCTGATCGGGGCCACGGCCTCGGGTAAATCGGCGCTGGCGATCGAGGTANCCCGTCGGCGCCCGGGTGTCGAGCTGGTGTCGATGGACTCCATGGCGCTCTACCGGGGCATGGACGTCGGGACGGCGACTCCGGACGCCGGAGTGCGCGCCGAGGTGCCGCACCACCTCCTCGACCTCGCCGACCCCTCCGAGGAGTACACGGTCTCGAGGTTCCAAGCCGCCGCNCGGTCGACCCTCGAGGGCATCACGGAGCGGGGCTCTCGGGCGGTCCTGGTGGGCGGTACCGGCCTCCACGTCCGGTCGGTGGTCGACGACCTCGAGATCCCGGGCCGCTACGAGGATGTCCGGTCCGAACTGGAGGCCGAACCCGACACCCTCGTCCTGCACCGCCGGCTCTCCGATTCGGACCCAGTGGCGGCNGGACGCATGGAGCCGACGAACCGCCGCCGCGTGCTGCGGGCGCTCGAGGTTACGCTCGGCGCCGGGCGGCCGTTCTCGTCCTTCGGGCCGGGCCTCGACCGGTACCCGGAGACGTCGTTCACCATGGTCGGGCTGCGCGTCCCGCGTGGGCTGCTGGACCGGCGGATCGCCGAGCGTTTCGCCCGGATGATGGAAGCGGGCTTCCTCGACGAGGTCGAAGGGCTTCTGGCCCGGCCCGACGGCTTTTCCCACACCGCCGCACAGGCCCTCGGCTACCGGGAACTGGCTGCGCACCTGCGTGGCGAATGTGAACTGGACGAGGCGGTGGAAGATGCGGTGGCGGCCACCCGCCGCTTGGCCCGCCGACAGGAGCGCTGGTTCCGCAGGGATCCGCGAATCACGTGGTTNGACGTTGCCGACGACCCGATGGCCGTGTTGGACGACCTCCTGGCGACCTTCGACGCCTGCGCACCGTGAGCATGTCGGAACCGGGCGTGGTGGTGGGTCGCCGGTGGGCGAGAATGGCANCGTGCGGCTGACCCATCACCACGGCCTCGGCAACGACTTCCTCGTCGCGCTCGTCGCCGAGGTGCCGGTCGACGCCTCCGNCCTTGCNNGGCGACTCTGCGACCGAGANCACGGGATCGGCGCCGACGGCCTCGTCTTCGGGACGCCCTGGACCGGCTCTGCCGAGGGGCTCACGTTCACGCTCCTGAACAGCGACGGTAGTTCTGCGGAGGTGAGCGGCAACGGCCTGCGCTGCTTCGCACAGGCCGTTGCCCGGGCCACNGGCACCAGTGCCCTNGAATTGANCGTCGACACCTCGTCCGGTCGACGTCGGATCGTCGTCGACGGTGGCCCCGNCGACNNCGAGGTCACTGCGACCGTNGACATGGGTGTCCCGGGACCTGGTCCGGACACCGANGGCCTGGCCATCGACCTCGGGGGTCCGATTCCGGGTCGAAGTGGCACGGTCGACGTGGGAAACCCGCACCTGGTCATCGAGGTCGCGGATGTCGACTCCATCGACCACGCAACCGTGGGGCCGGCCATCGAGGCGTTCTTCGGCCCGGTGGGGTGCAACGTCCACCTGGTGCAGGTGCTCGACGCCGCCACGATNCGCCTCCGCCCGTGGGAGCGGGGGGCCGGCCTCACCGAGGCCTGTGGAAGTGGCGCCTGTGCCGCCGTCTACCTCTTCCACACATGGGGCGTCGTCGGCACCGACGTCGAGGTCCGGATGGCGGGCGGCGCGGCGGTCGTCAGGCTGGGCGACACGATCCGCCTGACGGGTCCGGCCGTCCACACCGCCGACCACGAGGTCGCACATGGGTGACAACTGGGACGACGGTCTGATCGAGGAGCCCTTCGAGGCCGACGAGGAGGCTTCTGACGAAGCGTCGCACCGTCGCGCCTTCGGAGAGTTCGGCGGCGAGAGTCGGGGCCTCATCGACCGGGCCTTCCGGGAGCGCATCGTGCTGGCCGGCGTGGCGCTCGGCCGCGACGACCAAGAGGAGGTCGACGCCTCGATGGACGAACTGGCCCGCCTGGTTGACACGGCTGGTGCCGATCCTGTGGCCCGGGTGCTTCAGCGTCGGGATGCCCCCGACATCGCCACCTACGTGGGTAGCGGCAAGGCCGCCGAGATCCGCGACGTCTCCGAGCACCACGACGCCGACACCGTCGTGTTCGACAACGAACTCACCCCGGCGCAACAGGGCAACCTCGAGACGATCCTGAAGCGTTCCGCGCTCGACCGCACCGCCGTGATCCTCGACATCTTCGCCCAGAACGCCAGCAGCCTGGCCGGCCGGACCCAGGTCGAGTTGGCACAGTTGCGCTACCGCCTTCCTCGCCTGCGGCGCTCGGGCCGGACCTTCAGCCAGCAGGCCGGCGGTATCGGAACACGAGGCCCGGGCGAGACCCAACTCGAGGTCGACCGACGGCGCCTCATGCGCAGGATCCGCAGGCTCGAACAGGACCTGGTGCGCATCCGGCAGAACCGGGCCACCCAGTCGAAGAGGCGACGCCACACCAGCAACCGCTCGGTCGCCATCGTCGGCTACACGAACGCCGGCAAGTCCACCCTTTTGAACCGCGTGACCGACGCCGGGGTCCTGGTCGAGGATCGCCTCTTCGCCACGCTCGACGCCACCACGCGGCGCCTGCAGCTCCCCGGCGGCGAGGCCATCTTCCTGTCCGACACCGTCGGCTTCGTCCGCAAGCTGCCCCACCAGTTGGTCGAGGCCTTCCGTTCGACGCTCGACGTGGTGGTCGACGCCGACCTGCTGGTCCATGTCGTGGATTCTTCCGCCCCCGATCCCCACGGCGACATCGACGCCGTTCGGGCGGTCCTCCGGGAGATCGGCGCTGACGCTGTGCCCGAGATCTACGCCTTCAACAAGGCCGACTCCGACCCGATGGCGGCCGCCCGACTGGCTGCCCGGGAAGAGGGTGCCGTGGCGGTCTCGGCGGTCACGGGGGAGGGGATCGAGGACCTCCTCGCCACCATCGGACGGCACCTGCGGGCCTCCACCCGCGTCGTGTCGTTGGTGGTGCCGTTCGACCGGGGGGATTCCCTGGCCATGGCCCACCGCGAGGGCGAGGTGCTCGATGAGTCGTCGGACGAGGCGGGTTGGCACCTGCGGGTGCGCCTGGACGAAGGCTCGTTGGGGCGGCTCGCCGAGTTTGCCTCTGGCGACGATGGGGAGCCCGGGCAGTGAATGCAGTGGCTCCGGGTGATGCGGGGAGCGCCGGCGGGTACGTGCCGCCGCCCTACCCCTACGACCTGCTCGACGAGTCCCGTGCCGTCGCTGCAGGCCTCCCCGGTGGCGCCGTCGACCTGTCGATCGGCACGCCGTGCGATCCGGTGCCGACCGTCGTCGCCGAGGTACTGGGTGCTGCCACGGACCCGGCCCGGTCCTACCCGCCGTCGGCCGGGAGCGCCGACCTGCTGGCCGCTGTCTGCGGCTGGTTCGACCGGCGCCTCGACGTGGCCCTCGACCCGGCCCAGGTGGGCGCCTGCATCGGGTCCAAGGAACTGGTTGTCGGCCTGCCCCAGGTGCTGCGGCTCCGCGATCCCTCCTGCGACACGGTCCTCTACCCGTCGATCTCGTATCCGTCCTATGCGATGGGCGCCGAGTTGGCCGGCTGTCGGGCCGTTCCGGTACCCGTAGACGCCGATTGGCGGCTGGACCTGTCGGCGATCGACGAGGCCGATGCCGAGCGGGCCCTCGGGCTCTGGGTCAACACCCCGGGCAACCCGGCCGGCGCCCTCGACGACCTTGGAGCTGTGGCGGCGTGGGGGAGGGAGCGCGGCGTCCCGGTCCTGAGCGACGAGTGCTATGTCGAGTTCACATGGGACGGGCCGCCCCGTTCGGTGCTCCGGTACGGCTCCGAGGGGGTCCTCGCCGTGCATTCGCTCTCGAAGCGCTCCAACCTGGCCGGCCTGCGGGTCGGCTACTACGCCGGTGACTCCGAGCTGGTCCACTACCTGCGNGAGGTCCGCAAGCACCAGGGGTTCATGATCCCCGGCCCGGCCCAGGCGGCCGGAGCGACGGCGCTCGCCGACCAGGCCCATGTCGAGGTGCAGGCGGCCCGCTACCACGGACGCCTGGAACGCCTCGTGGGGCTCCTCGGCGACCTGGGCATCGGGGCGACCATGCCGCAGGGCGGCTTCTACCTCTGGGTGGCCGCACCGGATGGGGACGCCTGGGGCCTCACCCGCCGGTTGGCTGAGACCCTCGGCATCGTCGTGAGCCCGGGGGAGTTCTACGGACCGGGCGGCGCCGGCCACGTCCGTATCGCCGCCGTGGCCACCGACGACCGGCTGGACCTCGTCGCCGAGCGCGCGAGCCGTGTCTGACGCCCGACCCTGACACCCGACAATGCGTCCCGGTGGCCGGGGGGCCGGTCGGTAGCCTGTCGAGCATGTCCGACCTGCAGTCCCGCATCGAAGAACTCTGGGCGAACCGGGAGTCCCTGAATCCTGACGACGCCGACGCCAATGCCGCCATCCACGAGGCGATCGAACTGCTCGACCGTGGCGAGGCCCGCGTGGCCGAACCCGGCCCCGACGGCGTGGTCGTCAACGAGTGGCTGAAGCTGTCCATCCTCCTGTTGTTCAGGCAGGCGAAGATGGAGACCAGCGAGGTCGGCCCGTTCGAGTTCGTCGACAAGGTTCCACTCAAGCGCGACTTCGCCTCCCGTGGTGTGCGGGTGCTGCCGGGNGCCATGGCCCGATGGGGCAGCTACCAGGGATCCGGCGTGGTGCTGATGCCGAGCTTCACGAACATCGGCGCCTACGTGGGTGATGGCACCATGGTCGACACCTGGGCCACGGTCGGCTCCTGCGCCCAGATCGGTCGCAACGTGCACCTCTCGGGCGGCGTCGGNATCGGAGGTGTGCTCGAGCCGCCCACCGCCGTTCCCGTGGTCGTGGGCGACGAGTGCCTGATCGGGAGCCGCTGCATCGTGGCCGAGGGCGCCCGGGTGGGCGACGGCGTGGTCCTCGGTGCCGGTGCCATCCTCACCGGGTCGATTCCCGTCATCGACGCCCAGACCGGGGACGAGTTGGGCCGGGGCGAGATCCCGTCCTGGTGCGTGGCCGTGCAGGCTGCCCGCCCGAGGTCGTTCCCGGGCGGCGAGTTCGGNCTGCCGTGCGTGTTGGTGCTGCGGCGCCTNGAGGAGGGGGAGCGCCACGACAAGTCGGCGCTCAACGACATCCTCCGCACCCACGGCGTCACCACCTGAGACTTTCGATCCGACGATCCGGAANNTCGTGACGGACCTCCTCACCCTCACCTCCGAACTGGTCGACATCCCGTCGGTCAGCTTCGACGAGGCCGCCCTNGTGNCGCACCTGGAGGCCGGCCTGCGTGCCGTGCCGGGCCTGGCCGTCGATCGGATCGGCGACAACCTCGTCGCCCGGACCGAACTCGGTCGGCCACACCGGTTGGTCCTCGCCGGCCACACTGACACCGTCCCGGGGACCGAGGGAGGGGANGGGCAGCGTGCCCGCATCGACGGCGACATCCTGTGGGGGCTGGGATCGGCGGACATGAAGGGCGGCCTGGCCGTCATGCTCGAACTGGCGCGCAGCGTCGCCGAGCCGGCAGTGGACGTGACGTGGGTNTTCTACGCCCGCGAGGAGGTCGCCCGTGAGCACAGCGGCCTGTTGGAGCTCTTCGGTGAGGTCCCCGACCTGTTGGCAGGCGACGTGGCGATCCTCGGCGAACCCACGGCAGGTGCCCTCGAGGCGGGCTGCCAGGGCACGATGCGGTTCGAGGTTCGCCTACGGGGCGTGCGGGCCCACACAGCCCGCCCGTGGATGGGTCGCAATGCCATCCACCGGGCCGGGGCCCTGCTGGNGGCGCTGGATGCCTACGTGCACCGGGAGCCCGAGGTCGACGGCTGCTGCTTTCGCGAGGCGCTCCAGGCCGTGNACGTCGAGGGCGGCGTGTCGGGGAACGTGGTCCCGGACGAGTTGGTGCTGCAGGTCAACCACCGCTACGCGCCCGACCGCAGTGGTGCCGAGGCGGAGGCCCACGTACGCGACGTATTGGCGCCGTTCCTAGACGACGGCGACACGGTCGAGGTCGTGGACCACGGCCGGGCGGCCCTCCCCGGACTGGGGCACCCTCTGTTGGCGACGCTCGTGGAGCGGTCGGGGCTCGACGTGCGGGCGAAGCTGGGCTGGACCGACGTGGCGTTCTTCAGCGAGCACGGGGTNCCGGCGGTGAACTTCGGACCGGGGGACCCGACCGTTGCCCACATGGCCGACGAGCACCTGGAACGGTCGACGTTGGAGGNGAGNTTTTCGGCGTTGCGGGGACTCCTCGAAAGGGGCGTCTGAGCGCCGATTCCCGGAGGGGAGGGGAACCGGCGCTCAGAGCCGGCGCAGGACGGTGACCACGCGGCCGAAGATCGATACCTCGTCGGCCGGGTAGCGCAGGTCCTGGTGGTCGGGGTTGGACGCCTTGAGCACGATGTGGCTGCCGTCGCGCCGGAAGTGCTTGACGGTGCCCTCGCCGTCGTTGATACCGGCTACCACCAGGTCGCCGTCGTCGGCCGTGGGCTGGGACCGCACTACGACGAAGTCGCCGTCGAAGATGCCGGCGTCGATCATCGAGTCGCCACGGACCCGGACCATNAACAGTTCGCCGTCGCCGGTGAATTCGGNGGGGAGGGGGACCGATTCCTCGACGTTCTCGTGGGCGAGCACGTCGGTGCCTGCGGCCACGTCGCCGACCAGTGGGACGTGGCGCACGGTGCCCCGTTCGACGGGTGCACCGGAGGTCGGATCGAAGCAGATCTCGATGGCACGGGGCTTGCTGGGGTCGCGCTTGAGGTAGCCCTTGTCNTGGAGCGTGCCGAGGTGTGAGTGGACCGTGGAGGGGGAGGTGAGACCCACTTCTTCGCCGATCTCGCGCACCGACGGCGGGTAGCCCCGCTCGCGGGTTTGGCGGTCGATGAGTTCGAGGATCTGCTGCTGGCGGGGGGTGAGCGTGGTCCCGGTCATGGTGGTCTCTCCTGCTGGGTCTGTCTGGGGTTCTGGCTTGCGATCAGGTCTGGGGTTGACATCGAACAGGTGTTCGATAGAGTGTAAGGGTATCGAACGAACGTTCGTCGCACATATGTTCCCCGAACAGGCGTTCCATGTCAAGGACCCTCGAATAGGACTGTCACACCCCACGGAGAGAATGAGCACCATGACCACGACCTTCGTACCCCACCCCACCGTCACGTCGCGGCTCGACCTTCGTCCCCTCGGTACCCTCCGCGCCGNTCCGGCCGGCGTCTACCGCCGGCGCCGGCTGGTGGCCGCACTCGTCCTGGCCACCACGGTCTTCAGCGCCACCCTCGTCGCCGACGAGTTGGCCGGCCGGGCCACGGGCATGCCGGGTGGTGTACCGGCCGGGGCGGCCGGCGAGCCGGTCGTCTACGTCGTGCAGCCCGGCGACACCCTCTGGGCCATCGCCGAGAGGTTCTCCCCGGAGGGAATCGACGTGCGCCACACCGTCGACCGCCTGAGCGATGCTGCGGGCGGGGCACTGCTCCAGCCCGGCCAGCGCATCGTTCTGCCGCTCGGTGGCTGACGCTGGCGTCCCGTCAGCAGGTGAGGTAGCGGCAGAAGAGGAAGTCGTCGGCGGTCAGGACATGTACCAATCGCAGCGGCGCCGGAGTGGGCAACGGCGCTCCCGCCAGCAGTCCCGATCCACTCCCCACGATGAGCGGCGACACGCTCAGGCAGAGTTCGTCGACCAGGCCGGCGGAGGAGAGTTGGGCGACGAGGCTCGGTCCGCCCTCGCACAGCACGATCCCCACCCCCCGGTCGTGCAGGTTGGCTATCACGGCGGAGACTTCGGGCGCGCCGTCGGTTGCTACGACTTCGGCCACCCCGGAAAGGCCCACGAGCCGGTCGGACGGCACGTCGGTCGACGTGTAGACGAGCGGTGGCGGGTCGTCCGGATCCCGATCGGCGAACAGCGCAGCAGACGGGTCGAGGTCGGCTCTGCCCGACACCACGGCCAACCGGGGGCGCACCGCCTGGCCCCGGTCGGCTCGGCGTTCGCCCACCTCGACGACGGGCGTGCGGGGTGGGCCGTAGCTTTCGGCCCGCACGGTTCCTGCGCCCACGAGCACCACGTCGGCCAGGCCGCGCAGCACGCCCAGGAGCCGACGGTCGGCCTCGCNGCCCAGCGGCCCCGATCGTCCGTCGACGGNGGTGGCCCCGTCGACAGAGGCGACCATGTTCACGAGGACCCACGGTCGTCCCGCGGGGGCGGGACGGTCGACNTCGTGGTAGGCCGCGACCGGGTCGACATCGTCCGTGTCGGNGCGGGGAAACACCTGTTGCACGTCNNGACGGTACCCGTCGTCCGNCCACCCGGGGCTGGTGGGGGCGTATGGACGGCTGTGGAGAAGTCGGAGTTCGTCCACCGCCATTTCCACAACTCATGCCCTTCCCGTCCACAGGACGACCTTCCTAGAGTGGTGNCNCGAATGGGTGCGATGGTNCCCGGGNCGGGTNATGCCCCGCCCGTAGTGTTGGGTGATCCCGGACAGGTAGTCGAGCGGAAGACGGTTGGACGAAGATGACCCTGATGCCCGAACGTGGCGTNCTCGGCATACGGCGGATGTTCACCGAGGCGGGAACGCATCCGTATGACGGCATCGAGTGGGAGCGCCGCGATGCCCGNCTGGTCGACCACCGGGACGGCTCNGTCGCCTTCGAGCAGGNCGATGTCGAGGTGCCCACGACNTGGTCGNTCAATGCCACCAACATCCTCGCCCAGAAGTACTTNCGGGGGGAGCTCGGCACGCCGGAGCGGGAGTCCTCGCTGCGCCAGGTCGCCGACCGGGTGGCCGACACCATTGCCGCCTGGGGNGAGAGCGACGGCTACTTCGTCGACGNTGACGAGGCGGCCGCATTCACCGACGAACTCAAGCACCTGATCGTCACGCAGAAGGCCGCCTTCAACTCGCCGGTCTGGTTCAACATCGGCGTTCCCGACAGGCCGCAGCAGGCGTCGGCCTGCTTCATCCTCTCCGTGGAAGACCAGATGACCTCCATCCTGAACTGGTATGTCGAGGAGGGCATCATCTTCAAGGGCGGGTCGGGCGCCGGCGTCAACCTGAGCCGCATCCGGTCGTCGNGCGAGGCNCTCAAGGGTGGCGGNACGGCCAGTGGCCCGGTCAGNTTCATGCGGGGAGCCGACGCATCGGCGGGCACCATCAAGAGCGGCGGCAAGACCCGGCGGGCCGCCAAGATGGTNGTCCTCGACGCAGACCACCCCGATGTCGAGGAGTTCATCTGGTGCAAGGCCCGCGAGGANGACAAGCTGCGGGCGCTCGAGGCTGCCGGCTTCGAGGTCGGCCTCGACGGGTCCGATTCCCACTCGATCCAGTACCAGAACGCCAACAACTCGNTCCGGGTCACCGACGAGTTCATGCAGGCCGTCGTCGATGACGCCGACTGGGACCTCACGGCNCGAACCGACGGCTCGGTCATCGACACCCTGGAGGCCCGTCGGCTGTTCCGCCAGGTTGCCGAGGCAGCCTGGGAGTGCGCCGACCCGGGCCTCCAGTTCGANACCACCATCAACCACTGGCACACGGCNTNNAACACGGGCCGGATCACGGCAAGCAATCCATGCAGTGAATACGTCCACCTCGATAATTCGGCCTGCAATCTGGCCAGCCTGAACCTGTTGTCGTTCCTCGGCGATTCGGACGAGGAGTCCGACGCCGTCGGCGGGTTCGACGTCGAGGGGTTCCTGCACGCCGTCGAGGTCGTCTTCACCGCCCAGGAGATCCTCGTCGGCAANGCCGACTACCCCACGGAGCCGATCGCCGAGACCACCCGGGCCTTCCGACAGATCGGCCTCGGCTACGCCAACCTGGGCGCCCTGCTNATGGCACTCGGCCTGCCCTACGACAGTGACGGAGGCCGGTCGGTTGCCGCAGCGATCACATCGNTGATGACTGGCCACGCCTACCGCACCTCGGCCCGCCTGGCCGATCGCATGGGGTCGTTCGCCGGCTATGAGGCNAACCGCGANCCGATGCTGCGGGTCCTCGACCAGCANCGCGAGGCGGCCGAACTGCTNGACGAGTCGGCGGCACCGNTNCTCGTCGAGGCCGGGCGGGAGGCGTGGTTCGAGGTCTGTGCCCTGGCCCAACGGGTCGGAGTCCGCAACAGCCAGGCCACCGTGCTGGCGCCCACCGGCACCATCGGCCTTCTCATGGACTGCGACACCACCGGTATCGAACCCGACCTGGGCCTCGTCAAGACCAAGCGCCTGGTCGGCGGCGGCACGATGTCGATCGTCAACCGGACCGTTCCCCGGGCGCTCGAGCGGCTCGGTTACGACGACGAGTCGGTGGCGGCGATCATCGACCACATCGACCGGGAGCACTCGGTTGCCGGATGCGCCGACCTCGAGCCCCGGCACGCCGATGTGTTCGCCACCTCGATGGGCGACCACGTCATCCATCACATGGGACACATCCGCATGATGGGAGCCGTCCAGCCGTTCCTGTCGGGCGCCATCTCCAAGACCTGCAACATGCCCGAGGACGTCTCGGTCGACGATGTCGAGGAGCTCTACTTCGAGTCGTGGCGCCTCGGCCTCAAGGCGGTCGCCATCTACCGCGACAACTGCAAGGTCGCCCAACCCCTCGCATCGGGCAACGAGGCCACCCGACCGCAGGCCGCGATGGCCGAGGTGCTCGCTGCGGCCGTCCTGCCCGAGCCGGTGCGTCGACGCCTGCCGCGGTCCCGGCGCTCGCTCACGTTCGAGTTCCGGGTCGCCGACTGCAAGGGCTTCGTGACCGTTGGCGAGTACGAGGATGGTAAGCCCGGCGAGATCTTCGTGAGGGTTTCGAAGCAGGGCTCGACCATGGCTGGGATCATGGATGCCTTCGCCATCTCCCTCAGCCACGGCCTCCAGTACGGCGTGCCCCTGCGTGCGTTCGTCGAGGCGTTCACGGGCATGCGCTTCGAACCGGCCGGCATGACCGACGATCCCGACCTGCGGATCTCGACGAGCATTATCGACTACCTGTTCCGTCGCCTGGCGGTCGAGTACCTCACGCCCGACGAGCGGGCCGAACTCAACATCCTCACCACCGATGAGCGCACACAGCCCACCCTCCCCGGCGTCGAGGAGACCGCCACAGAGACGAGGCAGGGCCACGACATGCCGCCCGACCCGCCGTCGGTGCCGTCCGTCGCCCAGTTCGCCGCCCACCTGTCTCCGGGCTCGTCATCCGATGCCCCGCTCTGCATGACCTGTGGTATTTCCATGCGCCGGGCCGGCTCGTGCTTCGTCTGCACCGACTGCGGTGCCACCAGCGGGTGTTCGTGATGCAGCGGGGCGCCTGATGGCCAGGCTGCGCTTCTCGTACGGGACCATGGGGTCGGGCAAGAGCACGCTCGCCCTCCAGATCCACCACAATCTGTCGTCCCGCGGGCTCAACGGCCTGTTGTGCAGCCAACTCGACCGGGCCGACGGCAAGGTGTCGAGCGCCCTGGGCGTCTCGGCCGATGCCGTCGAGGTGGGCCCACGGCTCGACCTCTACGAGTTGGCGCTGGCGATGGTCAAGCGCCACGGCAGCCTCGACTACGTCGTCTGCGACGAGGCACAGTTCTACACCGCCGTCCAGGTCGGCCAACTGGCGCGGGTCGTCGACGAGTTGGGTGCCGACGTCTTCGCCTTCGGTCTCCTCACATCCTTCCAGGGGGAGTTGTTCGAGGGCACGAAGCGGCTCCTCGAGTTGTCCGACGAATCTGCCGAGATCCAGGTCGAGGCCCGCTGCTGGTGTGGCGAGCGGGCCACCCACAACGCCCGCGTGGTCGATGGCGAGCAGGTCTATGACGGCGAACTGTTCCTCGTGGACGACCCCGACGACCACCAGATCGCGTACGAACTGCGCTGCCGCCGCCACTGGTTGGCGGGCGACAGCGGCGATGCCAGGCGGATCACGGCGCACGCTGCCGTCGTCGAGGGTTGATCCCGACGATCCGGGCAGGACTCAGGGTCGGGGAATGCTGCGCAGGTGCTGGCCCACGTCGCCGACGAGGTCGAGTCGCGAGTAGTCGCGTTCGCTGAACCGCCACTCGCCGTCCACACGTTCGAAGCGGTCGTGGTAGCGGCCTGCGGCCACGGTCTGCAGCGGTCCGTCGTCGACCTGCTGGAGCACGGTGTAGGCGCTGCGGCACGTGGCGGTGCCGGATACCTCGTCGATGTCGAGGATCGGGTTGGTCACCACGTGCTGCGTGCGCGGTGTGCCGTCTTCGTGGAGGATCACGATCGATCGCCAGACGTCCAGTAGCCCGTCACGGTCGACCACGAGGGGGGCGTTCGGATCGAGGACGATCCGGGCGTTTGCGAACAGGTCGGCACAGGCCTCGTGGTTGCCGGCATCGAACAACTCGGCATACCGGTGGAGCAGGTTGGTGATGGCCGTGGCGCTGTCCATGGGATCCTCCCTCAGTCGCCGGCGAGTGCCTGTGTGGCTTCCCAGAGGCCTGGTTCCAGGTCGACGTTGTCAGGCGCCTCGCGTCCGGCCCCCGGTAGGCGGGCACCCGGCTGCTCGGCGATCGTGGCAGCCAGGGTGGTCAGGCGCTCGGTGAAGCCGTCGCCGCTGTAGCCCGATGGGTCGATGACCACGTAGAACTGGCCGAGGTCGTGGGGTGGACCCTCGGGGGACTTGAGCGGGGGGACGTCGACGCTGAGGCGTGAGCCGGTCAGCCCGGCGGCGAGGACCTCGACCATCAGGCCGAGGCCGTAGCCCTTGTAGCCACCGGCCGAGAGCAGCGAGCCGTCGAGCGCCGCATCGGGGTCGGTCGTCGGGTTGCCCTCGGAGTCAACCGCCCACCCCGACGGGATCTCCTCGCCGGCCGCCGCCGCCATGGTGATCTTGCCGAGTGCGACGGCGCTGGTGCTGAAGTCGAACTGGAAGGCGATCCCGCCCTCCCCGTCAGGCACGGCCATGGCGAACGGGTTGGTGCCGAGTACCGCCCTCGAACCGCCGGGTGGCGCAACCCGTGGCGTTGCGTTCGTGGCACCGATGCCCAGCAGGCCCTCGCGGGCGAACTGCTCGGTGAAGTAGCCGAGCGAGGTGCAGGTGTGGGTGTGCTCGACGGAGAGTCCGCAGATCCCGTTGGAGCGGGCCGAGGCGACGGCGTGTGGGAAGGCGGCGGCGAACGCCGACTGGGCGAACCCGAGTCGTCCGTCCACGCGTACGGTGCCGGGGCGGTCGACCGACACGACCGGGTCGACGTCGCCGTCGATGCGGCCCGTCTCGAGTTGCCGGCAATAGCTCTCGAGGTAGTAGAGGCCGCAGATCCGGTTGCCGTTACTTTCGGCGACCCGGACGGCGTTGGCGACGTGTACGGCGATGTCGTCTCGGCACCCGTGGCGCACCAGCGCCCGGTGGGTCGTCGACTCGATGGTGTCGAGCGATACCTGGGTCACGTCCGAGTCCTTGCCGGCCGCTATCAGGAAGTGGGCTCGAGGGCAGCGTCGAGGATTGCCTCGGAGACGAGGAAGTCGGCGGCGGCGTCGCTGAGCCGCTGCCAGAGTGTGCGGTCGACCGGAAGGCCGTCGTGGTACGCCGCCTCCGAGGCGCCGTCGGACCGGGAGGTCCCGGCACGGACCGGTTCCCCGAGGGCGAGTTCCAGCGAGGGCACGGGGTCGGTGCCGGTGAGGACAGCAGCGCTGTCGACGCCAGGGGTGCACCGGACGCCTCGCCGTTCGAGGTCTCGGAGTGAGCGGGCGATCACGGCCAGGGGCAGGGGAGGATCGAACGTGAGACGGGCGCTGCCGGTCGAGCGTGCGACGACCTCGGCGGCGGCCAGTCGGAACGGTCCGTGGGCTGCCTCGGCGAGGCGGCCGTCGCCTGCGTCGACGAGACCGACCCAGGCGGCGATCCCGCCCCCGTGGTGGATCTCGCAGAAGGCGATCTCGGTGGCGAGCCGGTCGGCCAGGTCGGGGTCGCAACCGTGGGAGCGGCTGGCGCGGTGGACCTGGTCGACGACCTCGCGGGGGGCGACCGTGACCGTCATCCGAAGACCTGGCCGAACAGTCGTCGCCAATTCCCGCCGAGCACGGCGTCGCGCTCCTCGGGGACGAATCCCACCTCGTCGAGACCCTCGGCCAGGGAGGGGAAGTCCTCGGGACCGCGGAACCAGTCTGGCCACGGAGGAAATGGGGGCACCTCGTCGGGGTTGTCGGGGCGGTCCCAACGGCCGTTGCGCATCCAGCCGAGGGCGTCGGGCTGCCAGCCGACGACGGCGTCGGTGCCGATGGCTACGTGGTCGACCCCGACCTGTTCGGCGAGGTCGGCCAGCATCCGGCAGTAGGCGGAACGAGGCAGGTCGGCGCCGCCCATGAACAGCGGGTAGAGCGTGCAGCCGATCACGCCACCCCGGGCGGCAAGGGCCTCGATGAGGTCGTCGGGCTTGTTGCGGGCCGACGGGCAGAACGAGGCGGGGTTGCCGTGCGTGACGGCAATGGGGTTGGCCGAGGCATCGATGGCGTCGCGGCCCGTGACGTTGCCGACGTGCGAGATGTCGACCAGGACTCCGGCATCGTCGAGGGCGGCGACCATCCGGTGGCCGACACGGGTCAGGCCCCCGTCGTGGGGCTCCCAACAGCTGGAACCGAGGTGGTTGGCGACGTTGTAGGTGAGTTGGATCACCCGGATGCCGACGTCGGCGAAGATGCCGGCCATCTCGGGGTCGTCGCCGAGCATTGAACTGTTCTGGAAGCCCAGCAGGATGCCGAGCACGCTGTCTGTGACCGCCTGCTCCATCCCGGCCACGTCGGTGACGATGCGGACGACATCGGCGTTCTGGCGGGCGAAGTGCCGCCAGGATCCGATCCGGGTCATGGCGCCGGCCATGTCCTCCCAGACGCCGCAGGTCGCATGGACCACGTCGACGCCCCCGGAGCGAACCTGTTCGACGACCGGTCGGCTCCAGTCGTTGATCTCGAGTCCGTCGATGATCATGGGGATCCCTCCGTGGGACGCGGGGGCCACACCCAGTCGTCGGTGGTGGCCGGGCTGAGGTTGTCGATGCGGGGCGCTCCCTGGAAGAGCGTCACCCGCAGCCAGTCGGTGGATTTCGGCGAGAAGTTGTCCATGCCGTACATCGCCAGTTGGAAGCGTTGGAGTTCGAGGGGGAGGTAGTCGGAGGCGCAGGCGTTGTCGTGGGGCTCGCCATAGGGTTGGTCGCTGCCGAGAAGCCGCTTCACGGCGTTGCCGTGGCCGGGATGGTCGACGAGCAGCGTCCCGATCGAGGTGTCGCCGGGGAGGTCGGTGAGGGTCCGGCGCAGGGCGTGGAGACGGTGGGCCATGTCGATGGCGACCTCATGGTGTTCGGGGTCGAGGACCGTGTGCTCGGCGCGTCTCGGCTCTTCGTTGTTGTCGGAGACGACCCACCAGTAGCGGCGACCGGAGGGTGCGTCGAGGTCGCAGTCGTCGAGCCAGCCGTAGCGCTCGACGAGAAGGTGGCGCAGTGTGTCGACGGTGGTCAGTGGGTCGACCTCGACCTCCTCGTCCACGCGGAGGAGTCGGTCGACCTCGTCGTCGTCCAGGCCCTCGTCGAGCTCGATGAGGAGTGAGGCAACCAGTTCGCAGGTCTCGACGTCGTGGGCNTCGGCCCAACGGAACAGCGCGTCGAAGGGCGCCGATCTGTCGGCGACCTCGACGAGNTGCGCTTCGACCAGCCGNGCGCGTTCAGCGAGGGAGGNGGGGCCGAGCCACGGTGGGCGGTCACCGCCGCCGAGGCTCGAGAAGTGGGTGATCGCCCGGCCGATCCAACGTCGGAGGTCGGCCANGCGTTCCGGGGTGCCCGGCAGGGCCCGAACGTTGGCGAGTGCGAGCTCGCGNACCCCGGCCCAGGCGTTCAGGACCCTGGGGTGCTTGAAGGCGTAGGGCACGAGCCCCAGGCCGGTGGCGTTGCCGAGGCCGAAGTAGCGGCGCCATTCGCCGTCGAAGCGGGCTGCGGAGTCGCCGCTGCGGGCCCTGGCGCAGTGCTCGACCTGGTCGTAGCCCAACTCGCGGAACAACCAGGCACACAGGAACTGTGCCCGGTAGGGAACCCGGAGGGGGTGTCCCTCGGGGTACCCGAGGTAGGANCGCATACCGAACTTGCCGTTCCCGTAGAAGGCGGTGCTGCGCAGGATGTATCCGGCATCGGCCACCTTNTCGGCCTCGGGCTGGAGGCCGTCGGCNAGGCGGTCGACGAGGTAGTCGTAGAANCGGACGCTGCGGTTGCCGCGGGTCAGCACCAGGACCCGCGGGTCNAGCCGTGCGGACTCCTGNAGCGGCACCGACTCCCGGAGTTCTGCCAGGTAGGCGTCGTCGACGGCGCCGTCGACGAGTGCGGCGCTCACCTCCCAGGCTGATGCGACGACGCGGTCGGTGTGGAGGGACTCGTCGAGCGTGGTCGTGAAGGCGACGAAGTCGAATTCCCGGCCGTCGATGTCCGTCCGGTAGATGGCGTGGCCGCNNCCCTCGGCATCCATGTCGAGCNCGACNAGCCGTGANCGCCAGCCCTCGCGTGCGGCACGTCTCAGCAGGGTGCGGCTGAAGCTGTAGCGGGTGAGGCGGGCGGCCCCGAGCTGGGTCGGGGCCATGACGANNTCGGGGGACCGNAACTCGGCGNNTCGGTCCGACAGNGCCTTTCCGAGGCTGCGGTGTCGGACCGCCGTNCCGCTCATCGCCTGGTGCCGGGCCGGATGTAGGCGGTGCGGGTTCGGGTGAAGAAGTCGATGGCGGTGTCGCCCTGTTCGCGGGCGGCGTGTCCCGAGGAGTTCTTNTCGCCGCCGAACGGAGCGTGGATCTCGGAGCCGGTGGTCGGTGCGTTGACCTTGATGATGCCNGCCTCGAGNTCGTGGATGGCGCGGTCGATGCGCCAGAGGTCGTTGGTGAAGATCGACGCCGACAGGCCGAACTGGGTGTCNTTGGCGAGGGCGAAGGCCTCGTCCTCGCTGTCGGCGCGGACGACGGTGCTCACGGGACCGAACACCTCGTCGCGGCAGATGGTGAGGTCTGGNGTGCCCGAGAACAGGGTGGGTGCGTAGTAGCAGGGNCCGTCGGGGGCGGTGGAGTTGACCACGACGGCCTTGGCNCCCTCGGNGATGGCGGCNTCGACGGCCTCGGCGACCTCGGTGCGGGCCCCGGCCGACACCAGCGGTCCGATCTCGGTGCCGTCCTCGCNGCCNTCGCCGACCTGGAGGGCCTCGACCGCAGTGGCCATTTGTTCGAGCAGTTCGTCGTGCACGTCGCCGACGGCGATGACNCGGCGGGTGGCCGTGCACTTCTGGCCTGTGGCACCCATGGCGCCACCAACGGCTCCGGNCACGGCCAGGTCGAGGTCGGCGTCGTCGAACACGATGCACGGGTTGTGGCCGCCGAGTTCNAGTTGGACGCGGCCGTTGCGGGCGGTCACGACGTCGCGGATCCGTTGGCCGACCGGCACNGAGCCGGTGAAGGTGACGCCNTCGACGCGCTCGTCGGCGACCATGGCGGCNCCCATCGAGCCCGGGCCGAGGACGAGGTTGAGGACGCCGTCGGGCAGTCCTGCATCGGCGAGCAGTCGTGCGATGGCGACCGAGAGCAGCGGCGTGTCGCTGGCCGGCTTCCAGACGACCGTGTTGCCGGCGGCCAGGGCTGGTGCCAACTTCCAGACGGGGATGAGTAGGGGGAAGTTCCAGGGCGTGACCACGCCGACGACCCCGAGGGGGACCCGCACGGTGCGNATGGTNTCGCCCGGCACGTTGTTCGGGAAGATGCGCTCACTCGACATCTTGGCGATGGCCGCCTGGTAGCGGAACGTCTCGGCGGCCAGCGTGGCCTCGCCATGCGACTCGGCGAGCGTCTTGCCCTCCTCGAGGGTGCACAGCAGCGCCAGGTCNTNGGCGCGTTCGTCGAAGAGNCGGGCGGCCTGCTCGAGGATCCGGGCCCGGGCNCCGAAGGGGAGCGATCGCCANGAGGTCTGGGCCTCGACGGCGGCGCCGACGGCGTCGGAGGCGGTTCCGGCNTCGCCGATCGGGTAGTCGCCGACCGGCTCGTCGGGACGAGCGGGGTTGAGGCTCACACCGGTCCCGGCGGCCCCCTCGGTGACCCAGTCTCCAGCGATGAGGTGTGCCCCGACAGGGGGAAAGGTGTTCATCCGGGGAGTGTAGGAGGGCATCGACCNNGGGTAGGTAACGGCGGTCCCACAGCGGGCAGTGGGCCGCTCCGACGGTATTCTGCGACCCATGAGCGACTACCGGGCNCCGCTGGCCGACATCCGCCTCGTCCTGCGNGACATCGCAGACGTGGAANGCATCTGCGACCTTCCGGGTTTCGAACACGTGGACGCAGACATCATCGACGGCGTGCTCGGCGAGTTCGGCCGCTTCGTNGAGGAGGTCGTGGCTCCGACCCACCGAATCGGCGACNCCGAGGGCTGCTCGGTCACCGACGGCGTGGTNACGGTTCCGAAGGCCTTCCACGACGCCTACGACCAGTACGTGGCCTCAGGCTGGGGTTCGGTCTCGCACGATTCNGACTACGGCGGCGGCGGCTTNCCGGGACTCTTCCAGACGGTGATGACCGAGATGCTGGCCACGGCCGGCAGGGCGTGGACGATGGGACCCCTGCTGACCATCGGCGCCATCGAGGCCATCCGATCATTCGGCGACGAACGNCTGAAGGAGACCTTCCTGCCCCGCATGGTTTCCGCCGAGTGGACCGGCACCATGAACCTGACCGAACCCCAGGCGGGCTCCGANGTGGGCGCGCTCANCACGAGGGCCGAACCCCAGGNTGACGGCACCCATCGNATCTTCGGGACCAAGATCTTCATCACNTACGGCGAGCACGAACTGACCGACAACATCGTCCACCTGGTGCTCGCCCGCACNCCCGACAGCCCGCCCGGCACCAGGGGGATCTCGTGCTTNGTCGTCCCCAAGTACCTCGTGAACGACGACGGGAGCCTCGGCGATCGCAACGACCTCACCTGTCTTTCGGTCGAGCACAAGTTGGGCCTCCACGCCAGCCCGACCTGTGTGTTGTCCTACGGCGACGCCGGGGACGGCGCAGTGGGCTACCTCATCGGCGAGGAGCACCAGGGCATGCGGATCATGTTCCGGATGATGAACAGTGCCCGTCTCGGTGTCGGCGTCGAGGGCCTCGCCGTCTCGGAGCGTGCGCTGCAGTTGGCGGCGGGCTTCGCCCGGGAGCGCCGACAGGGGCGTGCCGTCGGCGCCCCGAAGGGCGAGTCATCGCCGATCGTCGANCACCCCGACGTCCGGCGCATGCTGCTCACGATGCGGGCGTCGGTCGACGCCATGCGCTGCCTGCTCTACCTGAACTCNGCGATGCTCGACGTGGCNGCCCGCCATTCCGACCCCGACGTGCGGCAGGCGGCCGCCGACCGGGCCGAGCTCTACACGCCGATCTCCAAGGCGTGGAGCACCGANCTCGGCGTTGAGATGGCGTCGATGGGCATCCAGGTGCACGGCGGCTACGGCTACATCGAGGAGACCGGTGCGGCACAGATCCTGCGCGATTCCCGCATCTCGCCGATCTACGAGGGTACGAACGGCATNCAGGCCATGGACCTGGTCGGCCGCAAGCTCCCGATGGGCGAAGGAGCGGTCGTGGCCGACCTCCTCGACGAGATCGGCCGCTTNGACGCCGACCTGGCGGCGGCCGGAGACGACTTCGCCTCGATCCGCACCGGCCTGGCCGACGGACTCGATGCCCTCCGCGGGGCCACNGGNTGGCTCATGGAGCACGGCCTCGCCGATCCNCGCCATGCGCTCGCCGGTGCCACGCCCTACCTGCGCATGTTCGGAGACCTCCTGGGTGGCTGGCACCTCGCCCGCCTGGCCCTTGNGGCCAGGGCCCGGACCGATGCCGGCGACGACGATCCCGCACTGGCCGACAAGGTGGTGATCGCCCGCTTCTGGGCCGAGCAGCAANTGCCGCTCGTCCGGGGCCGACTCGGAGCGGTGACCGCCGGCTTCGACGACCTGATGGCGCTCGGTGCTGATCGCTTTGCNTCGTCCCTGACGTGATCGCGGCGATTCCGAGCCCCTCGACGGGCTCGTTCGGCCTGGGGCCGCTTGAGATCCGCGGCTACGGGGTCATGATCGCCCTCGGTGTGATCGTGGCCGTCTCGTGGGCCCAGCGACGGTGGGTGGACAAGGGTGGGACCGCCGACCACATCTCGACCATCGCCATCTGGGCGGTGCCGGCCGGTCTTCTCGGTTCCCGCNTGTACCACGTTGTCACGGACTGGAAGCGGTTCCGCGGCCGCTGGGAGGACGTCCCGGCCGTCTGGCAGGGTGGCCTCGGCATCCCCGGAGGCCTGGCGGCAGGGGTCATCGTCGGTCTCCTGATCGCCCGTCGGCAGGGGATCTCGATGCCGCGGGTGCTTGACGCGATCGTCCCGACCCTGCCCATTGCCCAGGCCATCGGCAGGTGGGGCAACTGGTTCAACCAGGAGCTCTACGGGCGCCCCACGGANCTGCCGTGGGGGCTGAGCATCGATGTCGGCCACCGGCCGGCGGCGCACCTGNCGGCCGAGACCTTCCATCCCACCTTTCTCTACGAGGGGTTGTGGAACCTGACGCTGGCCGCCGTCCTCGTACGGGTGGACCGGCGGGGCGTCCTAAAGCCGGGGCNCCTNATCGGCCTGTGGGTGTGCGGATACGGGCTGGGNCGGNTGTGGGTCGAGAGCCTCCGNATCGACCATGCCTCGCTGCTCGCCGGTGTGCGCGTGAACATCTGGGTGAGCCTCGTCGCCGTNGTCGTCGGTGGCGCGGTCGCNGTGGCCGGCCGGAACTACCGTGACGCCTCATGAGGAACNTCTCNNGGGACGAGTACCGGCGCGTTGACCGCACGTTCGCGTTCATCGACCTCTCGGGCTTCACCTCGTTCATCGATTCGGAGGGCGATGGTGCGGCGCTCGAGGTTCTTCACGATTTCAAGTCGGCGGTGCGCCAGCTAGCGGCGAGGAAGGGCGTCCGGATCGCCAAGTGGCTCGGTGACGGGGCGATGCTCGTCGGGACCGAGCCGGAGCGGACGGTCGAGGTCGTCATCGAGATCGAAGGCGTGATCGACATGAGCGGATCGCCCCTCAAGTTGCGGGCCGGCATCGCCAGGGGCCAGGTGTTGTTGGTTGAAGGCGAGGACCACATCGGCGATGCGGTTATCCTGGCCTCGCGCCTCTGCGACATGGCCAAGTCCCATCAGGTCCTGGCGCCGGCGTCGCTCGTATCGTCACTCCTTGTCAACTCCGAGGTCGAGCCGGTCGGGGATCTGGAGATCAGCGGGTTTGCCGATCCGGTGCCGGTCGTGAGGCTGCTCCCCGAGGGCAGCCACGTCGACGACTGATCGACGACTGCCATGGCGACACCCTTCGAGGCGGCGATCAGCCGGGTGCTCGATGCACTGGGCCCCGGTGAGGTCGTCACCTACGGCGAGGTGGCAGTGGAGGCGGGGTTTCCGGGAGCGCATCGTGCGGTCGGTCGCTTCCTCGCCACTCATGAGGACCATCCGTGGTGGCGGGTCGTGACCTCGACCGGCCGATTGGTCCCAGGATTCGAGGAGGAGCAGGCCCGTCGGCTCGCCGGGGAGGGCGTCTTCGTATGGGACGGACGCGTCAGGGAGGACTGAGCGGCGCCGTTCAGATAGGGTGGGGGCACCGTTTGGGAGGTGTCGGCCGCTGGTGTGTCGGCCCCGGACGGCCTCGTCACCCGAAAAGCGGTGACGTGACCCGCTCTTCGTTGCGGGTGACGAACACGGCGGCCAGGCTGCCGGGAACAGGTACAAATGACCGCCATCGGGTTTGCCGACCTGGGCGTGGACGCCGATCTGGTGTCCGTTCTCTCCGAACGTGGGATCGAGTCCCCGTTCCCCATCCAGTCCCTCACCATCGCCGATGGCCTCGCCGGACGTGATGTCTGCGGGAAGGCCAAGACCGGCTCGGGTAAGACGCTCGCCTTCGGCCTGCCGATCCTGCAGTTGCTGTCCAAGGCCAAGCCGGGGCGTCCGACGGCCCTGGCGCTCGTGCCGACCCGAGAGTTGGCCGTTCAGGTCTGCCGCGAGCTCGAGCCGTTGGCTGCGTGCCGTGGCATCCGCATTCACGCCATCTACGGCGGGGCCCCCATCGAGAAGCAGATCAGTGCGTTGAAGCGTGGCGTCGAGTTCGTTGTGGCCACCCCGGGGCGCATGATCGACCTCATCGACCGCAAGGAGCTCTCCGTGGAGGGCATCGAGCGGATCGTCATCGACGAGGCGGATCGCATGGCCGACATGGGCTTCATGCCCCAGGTCGAGTGGATCCTGCGTGGCATCGAGGGCGAGCACCAGACGTTGCTGTTCTCGGCGACCCTCGACGGGATGACCGCCGGCCTCATCAGCCGCTACCAGCACGATCCGGAGATGTACGCCATCGATGGGGACGAGCCCACCGTCTCGGAGATGGAGCACCGGTTCCTCGCCGTCCACCAGATGGACCGGGTGCGCGTGGCTGCCGCCATCGTTGCGTCGTCCAACCGCACGATCATCTTCACCCGCACGCGTTGGGGCGCCGACAAGTTGGCCCAGGCCCTTGAGGACGAGGGGGTCGACGCCGCCCCCATGCACGGTGACCTGCGCCAGGAGAAGCGGGAGAAGTCGTTGAGCGACTTCTCCGCCGGCAGGATCAAGGCCCTCGTGGCGACCGACGTCGCCGCCCGGGGCATCCATGTCGACGACGTCGACGTGGTCATCCACCACGACCCGCCCTCCGATGCCAAGACCTACGTCCACCGGTCCGGTCGCACGGCGCGTGCGGGCGAGTCCGGCCTCGTGGTGAGCCTCGTCCTCTGGAACGAGGAACTCGAGGTGCGCAAGCTGATGCGGCGCCTCGGTATGAAGCACCCGATCGTCGAGGTCTTCTCCAATGATCCCCGGTTGGCTGACCTGAACGCTTGGGACCCGGCGGCCGACGCCGCCTGATCGACCTCCTGCTGCGGTGGTCCGGCCGGGGAGTTCCTCGGGGTCCGGGTCTCCGGATCTCTATGAGGCAGCCCGAGCGGCTGGTGCTGCCGCTGATCCCGAACGGCTCGCCGACGTCGGGCGCCTCCACGAGGAGGCGATGCAGGAAGGGGACCGCCACGTCCGGGGCGCCTTCTACACGCCGGCCGACGTCGCCGCCTCGCTGGTTGCAGCGACCGTCGAGCGTGGCCCGGTCGTCGATCCGACCTGCGGTGCCGGAGTATTCCTTCTGGCCGCCGGTATCGGGCTGGCGGCACGTGGCGCCGACCCGCGTGGGGTGGCCACCACGCAACTCTTCGGCGCAGACATCGACCCAGTGGCGGTCCACCTGACGAGGTGTGCGTTGGCGGGCTGGGCGGGGATCGACCCGGCCGAGGTCGGGGGAGTGGTGGAGGCGGATCCGCTGCTCACAGGCCGGTCGACGTGGCCGACGGCGCCTACAGCCGGTTTCGGAGCGGTCGTCGGCAACCCCCCGTTCCTCGGACAACTGCGTTCGGGTACGGCGTTCGACGCCGACCGTCGGCGGGTGCTGCGGGACCGGTTCACCGACCTGGTTGGTGCCTACACGGACGCCGCCTGGCTGTTCCTCGCCCTCGGGATGGACCTGCTGGCCCCGGGGGGCCGGATGTCGCTCATCCAGCCGCAGTCGCTGTTGTCGGCGCGTGACGCAGCGGCCGTCCGCGGGCGCCTGCTCGGGTGGGGGAGGCTCGATGCGCTCTGGTTCGACCGGTCGGGTGTCTTCGCCGGGCGCACGGACGTGTGCGCGCCGGTGGTCGAACGGGCAGCGTTCGATGGTTCTGAGGTGAGGCTTCTCGTCGACCGCCACCTCGAGCCGGCGGGGACAGCGGCGGCGCCGACCGGAACGGGCGGCTGGGGCGGGCTGGTGGCGGCACTGCTTGGCATCCCGGTGGTGTCGCCGAGCGTCGACGGTTGCGTCGGCGACCTCGCACGGGTGACCGCAGGATTCCGCCAGCACTACTACGGGCTCGTCGACGCTGTCAGCGAGGACGCGGACCTTGCCGGGGGTCGCCCCCTGGTCACGACCGGCCTCGTCGATCCTCTGCGCTGCCGCTGGGGGTCGTCCCCGGCGAGGTTCGCCGGCCGCCGCTGGTCGGCACCGGTGGTCGACCCGGATGCCGTTGCCGTCGGCGAGGTCGCCGCCTGGCTCGCCGAGCGGAACCGCCCGAAGGTGCTCGTCGCCGCCCAGACCCGGGTGGTCGAGGCGATGGTCGACGACGAGGGAGGATCGGTACCGCTCACGCCACTCATCACCGTCGAGCCCGATCCGGCCGACCTCTGGCACCTCGCGGCGGTGCTGGCATCTCCTCCGGTGTCCGCCCTCGCAGCAGTGTCGTCGGCCGGCGCCGGACGCTCCACCGGACGGATCCGCCTCACCGCTCGCCAGGTCGCCGCACTGCCGTTGCCCGCAGACCGCAGCAGGTGGGATGACGGCGCCGAGGCCGCGAGGGCGATCCACGAGGCCGGCGTCGAGGCACCAGCGGGGGAGTGGCGACGGCTGGGCGAGGTCATGTGTGGGGCCTACGGGGTGCCGACGATGCCGCTCCTCGACTGGTGGTGGACCGCCCACCCGGCCTCCCGGGCGATAAACACCTGACGGTCGGGTGCCGCCACCCTCTACACTGTTCCGAAACATCATGAGCGGCCCGGCCTCGAGCCGGGTCCGGCAACCTGGGACGGACACCCAAGGTGCCCGCTCATCCCGGCAACGGGGTGGGGATGTGGTCCTGGTCGGAGGAATCGGCTGGGGCAACGAAGTGTCCGGTGGAGGCGCCTGCGTCTACCCACCGGCTACGGGCCGGAGGTGTCCACCCTCAACTGGGAATGGACGGACGATGAGCGGCGACGGGGCAACGACGGGTGCCGGGAGTGACCTGGACCTGCCCCTTGACGCCCTCCTGCACCCTCGCGGGTATTCGCCGGACCTGCCCGTCACCGGTGCCTGGCAACCGGGCGACCCGGTGGGCGATCGCCTGTTCCACTCCGTCGGGAACGGTCGCCCCTTCGCCCTCGAGGGCGGCGGCATCCTCCCCGAGATCACGATGGCGTACGAGACCTGGGGTGAGCTCTCGCCGGCGGCGGACAACGCCGTCCTCGTCTGCCATGCCCTGACCGGCGACTCTCACGCCCACGGTGGCGTGGGTGAGGCGCACAGCATCCCGGGTTGGTGGAACGGGGTCGTCGGGCCGGGTTGCGGGCTCGACACCGACCGCTACTTCGTGGTGTGCGTCAACGTCCTCGGCGGTTGTCAGGGGTCGACGGGGCCGGCGACGGTGGACCCCGGCACGGGGAGGCCCTATGCCTCGGCCTTCCCGCCGGTCACGGTGCGCGACATGGTGCGCTGCCAGGCTTCGGTCGCCGACCACCTGGGTATCGCCCGGTGGCTTTCGGTGGTGGGTGGTTCGATGGGCGGCATGCAGGCTCTGGAGTGGGCGGTGATGTACCCCGAACGGGTGCGGTCGGTGGTGCCGATCGCCACGGCCCTGGCTGCCAGCACCTGGCAGATCGCCTGGAGCGCCGCCGGTCGAACGGCCCTCGCGATCGATCCCAGGTTCCGTGATGGCGAGTACTACGACGCAGCGCCCGGTGACGGTCCGCATGCCGGCCTCGCCGTGGCCCGGTCGATCGCCCAGATCCACTATCGGAGTGACCCGGTGTTCGGCGAGCGGTTCGGCCGGGAGTTGGCCGACCCGCGAAAGGTGTTCGGCCTCTGGGACCGGTTCCAGGTCGAGTCCTATCTCGACTACCAGGGCGAGAAACTGGTTCGCCGCTTCGACGCCAACAGTTACCTCCTGTTGAACCGGGCGATGGACCTCCACGACTTGGGCCGGGACCGCGGCTCGCCGGAGAAGGCACTGGCGCTCCTGGCGCCGGTGCCGTTCCTGACCTTGAGCATCTCGTCCGACATCCTGTACCCGGAGGCCCAGCAGGCGGCCCTGAGAGACGCAATCCGTGCGACGGGCGGGCGTTGCGACCATCATGTGGTCCAGAATCCGGACGGCCACGACGGCTTCCTGTTGGCGACTGACGAGGTCGGACGGCATTTGGGTTCGTTCCTCGGGGAGGTCCAATCGAATGGCTGACGACAAGCCCAGTGGGTACGAGCTGGAGACGGCGGCGATCCTGGCCGGACGCGATGAGGGCGAGACGTCGCTGGCACCCGTACTGTTTCCGACGTCGGTGTTCGAGTTCTCGAGCATCGCCGAGGGTCGCGGGCTGGCGACGGCGGTGGGCGCCGAGCGCTTCTACAGCCGGTACGGGAATCCGACCATCAACGCCTTCGAGGCGGCCATCGCCGAACTCGAGGGAGCCGAGGCAGCCCGGGCCTTCGCCTCCGGTATGGGCGCCATCAGCGCCGTGGTCCTCGGGCTGTGCTCGTCGGGCGACCACATCGTGGCGCAACGCCAGATCTATGCCGGGACGCAACTGTTCCTTCAGTCGGTTTGCCCCCGCTTCGGCATCGACGTGACGTTCGTCGACGGCACTGAGCCCGGGGCGTTCGAGGCGGCCATCCGGCCGGGGAAGACGATGCTGGTGTGCGCCGAGACGCCGGCCAACCCCAAGCTCGACCTGGTCGACCTGGATGAAGTCGGGGCGATCAAGGGGGCCACCACGGTCGTCGACTCGACGTTCGCTACGCCGCTGGGCCAGAACCCGCTCGCCCACGGCGTGGACCTCGTTCTCCACTCGGCCACGAAGGGCATCGCCGGCCACAACGACGCCACCATCGGCGTCGTGGCGGGCTCGCAGGACCTCATGTCCTGGCTGTGGGGCTTCGCCGTGCTGCACGGCGCCAATGCCTCGCCGTACGACGCCTTCAACGCCCACCGGGGCCTGAGGACGCTCGGGGTGAGGCTCGCCCACCAGGCGGCGACCGCACAGCGCCTCGCCGAGTACCTCGACGGGCATGACGGCGTCGAGCTGGTGCGCTATCCGGGCCTCGACTCGCATCCGCAGCGGGAGTTGGCGGTGCGCCAGATGCGCACCTCCGGTGGGTTGTTGGCCTTTGACCTGCGGGGTGACATCGATACCGGCTGCCGCTTCACCGAGGCCGTCCGGCTGGCCCGGCAGGCACCGTCACTTGGTGGCCCCGAGACGTTGATTTCCCACCCGGCCAGCACCACCCACGTGGGCCTGACTCCCGAGGAGATGGATTCCACAGGAATCAGCCCAGGCACGATGCGGGTGTCGTGCGGGCTCGAGCACCCGGACGACGTGATCGCCGACATCGAACAGGCCCTGGCGGCCGCCTCCGACTGAGTTTTCGGGACACGCAGGTTCCGACTGGCTAGCATCGGTGGGCGAGGGAATCGAGGAGGGGCATGCGGGCAGTGAGGGCGAGGAGCATGGTTGCGGTATTTGTCGTCGCGCCGTCGCTGCTACTTGGTGCACTGTGCCTGGCGACCCCGGCCGGTGCCCAGGTGACCACCGTCGAGACGGTTCCCCCCGAGGTCGACGAAGATGGTCACACCGCCGGCGACCGCGTCAACCAGATCGTGGTGACGTTGCGGGTCGTCGCCGGGCTGATGTTGGTCGCCTCGGGCGTCTACTGGTGGCAGACCCGACCGGACCGGGTGGTTCGGGCAGCCGTTGCCCGTGGAGAACTCGAACGGGCGACCGCCCGGGTCGAGGCCGATGCGGCGGCAGCGTTGGCCACAGAGGACACCGGGTCGCCGGAGCCTGTGCCGGAAGGGGTCGAACCGGAGCCCGAGTCGGAACGCGTGTCGGCGGAGTCCGTGCCGATCCGGTCCGGATCCTCTGCTGATGTCCTCACCGATGCCGTTACCGCGACCGGTAACGGCAGGGGTGGTCCCGGGTCCTAGGTAGATTGTCATCGTGAGTGGCGACCTGGACCTGGATGCGATGCTTCAGCGCTTCAAGGAGCGTGCCCAGGCGGTGCGGGACCGGTCCCTTCCGCCCATCGGCGGAGAGGAGCGGTTGCGGTTCATCGAGCATGCCCAACTCGACTTCCAGGACTTTGCCATCATCGGTGATGCCGAGGCCAGCCTCGAGGACGGGATCCTCACCCTGCGTGTCGACCTTTCGGGCGGCGACGGCGACTGATCGCCGTCGCGGTCCTCAGGCAGCCACGTCGAAGGCGGCTCGGATCGCCTTGCCGTCGGGTTCCCTGGCGATTCGTTCGTACATGCGCTGCCGGGCATCTGCGGCGATGAGGCGGGGTTGTTCGACGGTGGCCCAGTGGACGAGGCCGTTCCAGAAGCGGTCGATGAGGACGTGGCCGGGCACTTGGCCGCCGTCGGTGGTGCGCAGGTGAAGGTGGCGAAGCTCTCCCAGGTACAGGTTCAGGGAGCGGACGTGGATGCGTTCATCGGTGCGTATGCGTTCGACGATCTCGGCTGCCGTTTCGGCTTCGGCACGCTTGTCGGTGAACACGTCCGGAGAACGCAGGATCGCCTGCGTTTCGGCGAACCCGATTTCGGCCCGGAACTCGATGACCAACAGGTTCGCGAGGAACGAAAAGAACTCTTCGATCTCCCGGCCTATCTCTGGTAGGTGGCGGGTGTTGTCCTCTCGCGCGATGTTGTCGTCGGGTTCGACGTCCGGGTGGGCGTCCGGGCCGTACACGAGGTCGCGGGCCACGAACCACATTTCGTCGTGGCCGCCGATGCCCAGGGCCGGGTTGCCGCCCTCGTCGAGGCCGTGGGCGTCGAGCAGGCCCCGGTCCAGGTGTCCGATTGCCATCTCCGAGGCGTCTTCGACGATTGCGGCTGAGAGGTCGGGGACCGGAAGCATCGACAGGAACGCTCCCTTGGCCTCGATCTTTCCGACGAAGGTGAGGGTGTTCCAGAACGGCTGGTCCAGGCCGTGGCGCAGTAGGGCGAGTTGCTGTGGGACCGTCGGGAACCGGGCGCCGTCGAGCAGGTTGGCGTTGGCGGCAAAGGGTTCGCCACCTCGTTCGCGAAGGGCCTCCTCCCAGGCTTCGAGGGCCGGTTCGCGCACGAGCGTGCGCGGCGGCTGGTAGGTGCCGTCGGTGAGGAAGCCTCCGTGGAGGCGTCGTCCGGCCACGACGTGAGGTTCGGCGTAGTCGTGGTCGGTCAGCAGTTCGTCGTACTCGTACACCAGGCGGGCCATGCCGTCAGTCTTGCCGATCAGGTCGCGAGCGGCCTGATCGGCGTACCGAACCGTTGGGTCGGCGGATACAGTGGCGCTTCGACGCGGACGTAGCTCAGCTGGTAGAGCATCACCTTGCCAAGGTGAGGGTCGCGGGTTCGAATCTCGTCGTCCGCTCCACGTGAACCCCCTGCACAGCAGGGGGTTCTGTGGTTTTAGGACTCTGTGGGTCCTGAACCAGTCAAGCGATGGCCGTAGCGCAGTTCCGCTGCCAGGCCCTTTTGGCTGTCCTGCTGGTCGGGACGTAATGTGGGAGCCGTGCAAGTCAACGGCTGCAAGATTGGCCCACGGACGAAGTCAAAGAGAGGGACCGAACCATGGCGGTACTGACAAGGGAAGCGGCGGCCGCACGCGGCGACGAACTCGCATTGGCCGACGACGACGACACACGGACATGGGCTCAACTCGATATCAGGGTGAACCGCCTCGTCCACGCACTCAGGGACGCCGGGCTCGGGCTGGGCGACACCATCTCGGTGGTGGCTGGCAACCGCAACGAGTGGTTCGAGGTGGCTCTCGCCTGCTCACACGCCGGCGTCGTGTTCGTGCCCGTCAGCTGGCACCTCGTGGCCCCGGAATTGGCCTACATCATCGAGGACTCCGGTTCCAGGGCTGTCCTGGTTGGCCACCGCTTCNCCGACGTGGNTGCCGAAGCCCTTNCCGACCCCAGGTCCTCCGCCGTGGAACTNGCGGTGGCCATCGGCGCCCCGGGCGATACGCGTTTCGCCGACTTCGAGGCGTTNCTCGGCTCCGGGTCGGACGNNGAACCGAAGGACCAAGCCTTCGGTGGACCGATGTTCTACACCTCNGGNACNACCGGGCANCCCAAGGGCGTCCGGAGCAGTCTGNCCTCCCCCGAACCCGGCACGCCNCCNGAAGTGTGGCAACTCGTCGCCTCCGGCTTCACCGATCTCATGACGCTGCCGGGAACCGCCGTCCTCTGCGGGCCCTTCTACCACTCGGCCCAGTGGGCGTTCTCGTTTCTGCCCATGGTGGGTGGGTCGGCGGTGGTGATGCAGCACCGGTACGACAGCGCTGGCGTTCTGGACCTCATCGACACCCACGGGGGCACCAGCATCCACCTGGTTCCCACCCAGATGAAGCGCCTGCTCGAGTTGGATGACGAGCGCCGGGCCGCGTTCGACGGTTCGTCGCTCGAGGTTGTCATCCATGGCGCAGCACCCTGCCCGCCCGTGGTGAAGCGGGGCCTGATCGACTGGTGGGGGCCGAAGATCGTCGAGTACTACGGTTCCACCGAAGGCTCGATCATCACGATGATCGACAGCACCGAATGGCTCGAACGCGGTGGAAGCGTCGGACGACCAATGCCGAACATGGAAGTCCTCGTGGTGGACGATGACGGGGAACCCAGGGCCACCGGCGAGGAGGGCACCTTGTACTTCCGAAACTCCATGGGCACGGACTTCGAGTACCACAACGCCCCCGAGAAGACAGCCGAAGCCCATCTGGCCCCGGGCGTGTTCACTACCGGCGACGTCGGGTACCTCGATGACGACGGCTACCTGTGGCTTTCCGATCGGAAGATCGACATGATCATCTCGGGTGGGGTCAATGTGTACCCAGCTGAGATCGAGGGCGTGATCGGAGGGCATCCCGAGGTGCTTGACGTGGCTGTCATCGGTATCCCCAATGAGGAGTTCGGCGAAGAGGTCAAGGCACTCGTGGTCGCTGCCGGTAGTGCCGACAACGAAGACCTGGCCACCAGGCTCATGGTCCTCTGCCGGGAGAGCCTCGCCGGCATCAAGGTGCCCCGGTCCATCGAGTTCAGGGAATCACTACCCCGTACGGGCACGGGCAAGCTGCAGAAGCGCCTGCTACGCGAACCATTCTGGTCCGGCTACGACCGCCGAATCTGATCGGGGCCTGGTTCGCCCTGCGGACAGGTTGGTGCGCTCGCAGAAACGATGTCGGGCACTAACCGACGAACGTTCCACTCCTTGTCCGGCCGGACGGCCACCGGGACCTACCCCTGACCGCACGGCCGACATGGGCCACCGAGCCGAATACCCCGGTAGGCAGCCACACGACTACGACCATGAGCAGCAGGCCGCTGACCGCCAATTGGTTGGCAGCACCCGAATCGCCCATTCGCGCAAGGGCCACGGTCAATACGCCACCGGATGCCAGGGCTCCAGCCAGCAGGGCACCAGACGGCGTGGCGATTCCGGCCAGGTAGACAACGGCAACCACCATCAATGAGTTGAACAAGGTGAACGAGCTGCCGGTCACGATTTGCCGTTGGTAACCGAGTAGGACTCCTCCGATTCCGGCCAGCAGGGCTGAGACGGCAAACGCCGTGAGCTTGACCCCAGCGACATCGATGCCCGCCGCCGAGGCGGCCTGTTCGTTATCGCGCACTGCCCGCCAACGTCGGCCTACGACGCCCCGACTGATACCGAGGGTCATCAGGAGGCAGAGGGCCAACACCACAAGAGTGGTCACCACGAAAGCCCGGCGAGGGTAGGCGGAACCCACCGCACCGATTCCGAGATCGAGGCCAAACAGCGACGGGCGGGGCATTCGGGCACCCAGGTCACCACCGCTAAACCATGACCAGCGGAAGATCAATTCCTCGATGGCTATCGAACCAGCAAGGGTGGCCACGGCCAACTGGGAACCACGGACCCGCACGGCAAGCAGGCCCACGACCACCCCAACGGCTACGGCCACGATTCCGCCGACAAGCGGTGCGATCGGAAATGGTACGTAATCCAGACGGATCACCGTGAAGGCGGCGATGCCGGCAAAGGCATAGGGGGCGAACGACACCTGGCCGACGAGCCCGGTCACCACCACCACTGATAATGCGATGACGGCTACACACGCCGAGATGGCCACCGCCAGGCGCCACTCGCTGTCCAGCACCATTACGGCGATTCCGGCGGCCGCCAACAGGGCCATGGGACGCCATGCCCCGACGTCCACACCGGCAGAACGTGGGAGGCGAGGCGAGAGCACCACTCCACGCTGTGGGAGGACATCACCCCAGAAGGCAAGGACAGCCAGAATGACCAGGAGGGGGACACCCTGCTGAATCCCAACGTCGGGCAACCACGCCCACTCCACCTGAACGTTCATCAACTCGGACTGGACCATTCCGATGCCCAGTCCGGCCAGGGCCGCACCTACGAACGACCGAAGGTGGGCTACCAGCGCGGCAGCGAGAGCCGGAACGACGAGCAAGCTCGAAGCGCCGACGTCGAGGCGTGTTGCCGGAGCGGCCAGCACCATCAACAGGCCGGCGACCATTGAGGCCAGGACCCAGTTGACGGCTCCGACCCAAATGGGGGAGATCCCAAGCAGCACCGCACCGCGTTCGTTGTCTGCCAACGCCCGGGTTTCACGGCCGAACCGGGTGAACCGGTAGAGGCCGGCCAACAGCAACGCCGAACCGAGGGTGATGCCAGCCAGCCAGAGTCTGTCGGTGCCGACCAGGGCCCCGCCGATTTCCACCAAGCCGTCGGGAAGGATGCCGTCGATGGCCAGGCCGGTTGCCCCCTGGGAGCCAATGCGCAGGCGAGCGATCTCCATGAGGTAGACGAGGAGGCCCAGTGAGGCGACGAGGGCACTCAGCGGAGGAGCGTGACGAAGGGGCCGGATGATCGCCAGGTAGATGACACCACCGAGGACGGCCGCCAGAACCATGCAGACGGCGAGTGCGGTGGCCACCGTCGGAGCCCGAACGATCGGGAGACGAGCAGGTAGGCCGAGGATGGGCAGGATCAGTTCTCCGGTGGCCCTCAATTCGTAGAACGCCACTGCGACATACATGCCCATGGCGGCATGGGCGAGGTTGAGGACCCCGCTGGCCCGATGGGTGAGGACCAGCCCGACGGCCAATGATCCGACTACGGCTCCGGTACCGCAGCCAAGCAGGAGGTAGGTCAGATGGCTGCCGATAGTGGTCCCGATCAGCCGAGTTGGGCGAACAGGGCCGGAGTGTCGATCCAGCCATCGTCGGCGGGTACAACCTCACCCTCGACGATCGAGAAGATGGCCTGCTGTGGGGCGCACAGGGCAGGAAGTCCGGGAATCTGCTGCCTGTCACAGGTGTAGGGGTGTCCCCAAAAACTTGGCCTATCGACTGCGCTCCGGATCAGATCCAGCAAGGCTTCCCGGCTTCCAGCATCGGGGCCCAACTCGATCAGAAGCGCATAGAGATTGAGGAATCCCCGCATCGACACCGTGCCGACACCTCCTGCTGGTTCGGAGGCGTACTGCGCGACCACCTCTTCGTAAACGGAACCGTCGACGGTGGCCTCCAATGGGCTCTCGGAGTTGAAAAGGACGGTTTCGGCGGCACTTCCGGCCACTTCAAGGATTTCTTCCGCCGCGCAACTTCCGACNAGGTAGAGCTGGGCCTCGATCCCCAGGTCGACCATGGTCTGCATGATGGGGGCGCAAGAGAGGTCGGCTGCTGCAACGACAATCGCGTCCGGTTCGAACTCGGCTGCCTTGGTCAACACGGGAAGGAAGTCGAACGTGAACAAGGGGAACGGGATCAACTTCACCTCCAGTCCAAGAGCCTCCGCCAGAGCGGCGCCGTAGTCCCGGGTGGACACGGTGAACGACTCGAACTCCCCGTGGGCGAGGACGATCCGAGAAGCGCCAAAGTGCTCGATTGCGTGACCGATGAACCCCGCGTACGCACCTGCCATCGCTCCGCTGAAGTAGAACGCCGACGGTGATTCCATCTCGGCCATGTTGGTCGGGATACCCCCAACCACAGGGATCCCGTTCTGTTCAAAGATCGGGATNGCCCCGGTGCTGCCGATGTCGATGCCGGTTGTCACGGCGACCACGTCGGCCATCACCATCTGCTGGGCGCAGGCCTGAGACCTTTCCACAGTGAAGTCGGTGACACAGACCTCGAGTTCGACCGGACGTCCATTNACNCCGCCCAACTCTTCGTTGACCCAGCGGACCGCNGCCTCCACGGCAGCCCGGGCTTCGGGGAACGAGCCGGCCGGCGAGTCTTCCTGGTTCAACAGCCCGACACGAACCGGATCNAGGTCCGGGTCGGCACCACGTGCCTGAACCGGCAGTTGGCCCATGAACCATTCGGCACCTCCCAAACGCCCAACCACAGTGTTCGGATCACCAACCGGGACGGTGGTCGTCGCGGNAGTGGTGGTCGTCGCGGCGGCGGTCGTCGTTGTCGCGGCAGTGGTGGTCGTCGTCGTTGTCGCGGGNGTGGTGGTCGTCGCGGCGGTGGTGGTGGTTGGCGCCACCGTGGTCACAATGCTGGAGGGCGCCGTAGTGGCGGGCGGCTCAGTTATGACAGGCGCTGTGGTGGAAGCAGTCGAGGCTGGCTCAATGCCCTCCTGCACCCGTTCCTCGCTGCAAGAAACCAGGGACGCGACGAGAAGAGCGACCAGTGCTGTCGTGGCGGAGCTCCGCCTGACCGTCATCAAGACAGTGGCCTCCTTCCGACGCCCTTGTTCGACCCTCAGTTGTTCTTGTCAGGCCGGGTCGGGCATCCAACTCCCGTGGGCGCCGTAGGGGACCCTCTGCGGGAGGTTGACGGTAGCCACAGGGGGACCTTCGAAGTCTCGGGCGTCGATGATGAGGAACTTCGACTTGTCCGAGTTCTCGTCGTGGACGATGCAAAGGACCCAGCCCTCGTCCTCTTCTGCGTCTGGGCCGGCAGGGGCAAACACCGGTTCGCCACCTTTGACCCCCGCGCCCAACTCATGGTCCCAACGTTGTCCAGTGGTCAGGTCGTACTTGTAGAGCGTTTCGCCATACTCCACGTAGTCACCACTCGTGTCTGGCAGTGCCATCAGGTATCCGTAGCGGGCCGGATGCCCCACCAGACGGTCGTCAATTCGGCCGAAGTCTCCCCGACGGTCGTCTAGTTGCTCCTCATGCACCGTGCCAGTCACCGTGTCAATGGTCCATCTCCAGAGACAACCAGACGCCGAGTAGTCGTCTCCCGACTCGGCAAAGGCCGAATCCAGTCTGGACACATGGAGGACCAGGTTGTCGCCGTCCTCGTAGGCGTTCACCGGGTGGAAGACATAGCACGGGTCGATCTCGTGCCAGGTCACGTCCGAGTTCGTTCCGTTTCGGGGCATGACCCCGAGCCGTGCCCCCGACTCGGGCTCAAACCGGAACGGCAGTCCTCCCTCGGCTATGGACTCCAGGTTGAAGGCCAGGGGAAGGTCCATGAACACGACGTGATTCTGGGTGATGTTGAAGTCGTGCATCATCACCATTTTGGGGATGTCGATGGGCTCTGTCTGGACCAGTCGGCCTTCAGCGTCGGCCCGGTGGTAGGTGAGGTAGGGGGGCTCGAATGAGAAATAGCTGAAGAACAGCAACTCGCCGGTTGCCGGGCAGATCTTGGGGTGAGCGGTTACCGATGTGGTCAGTTTTCCGTCAAAGTCCCATGGACCGACGGTGTCCAACCCGGGGGTCAACTCATAGGGGAAGTGTCCTTCTTCAAGGGCCAGAATCCGGTCGGCATGACGGATCACGTGGGTGTTGGCGAGGCCCATGGTCAGATCGTCCATGGCCTCCATCGGCTTGTCGCCCGCCCTGTTCTCGAAAGGCCGGGTTCGTACGAAGCGGTTGCGGTACGACAGGGCCCGGCCACCTTGTAGGGCCAGGCCGTGGACCATGCCGTCGCCGAAGAACCAGTGTTCGGACCACCCGCGGGATGGGTTGGGCCCCACACGCAGGTAGAGGCCATTGAGTTCCTCGGGGATCTGGCCCTCGGTCTCGAGGTCGGTGGTCGTCGCTTCGACCTGCATCGGTTCCCAGTTGCCGCTCAGATGCCAGGGGACAGTTTCGACTTCGTTGCCCACGGTTGTGTCTCCTTCGTTTGTTCCGCTTGGGCAGGATAGTCAAGGCTCCTGATTGACGACCATGCCAGAGGCACGTCGCGGACATCCGATCATGGCCGGGTACGAACTACGTTCGGCCTGTGCAAGCGGACGTCGACGTCGGTGAACGCAAGCCAGCGGTAGTCGACCAACGCTCCGGCCGGACTGCCGGGATCTCCGAGGCGTTCCTGGTGCCCGCCTTGAAGAGTCCATGTGGATATTCGTCGGTGGCCGTGGCAGTTACCGTGACGGACTGTCAAACGACTGACCTTCGTGGACACGTGACCCAACCGGACATGGTCGGCAGAGAGATGACATGACCCCCCTTCTCAAGACCGAAGGCCTGACCGTCACCTTCGGTGGCCTCAACGCCAACGATGGCGTGGATCTCATCGTCGAAGCCGGATCGTTCGTCGGCCTGATCGGCCCGAACGGGGCCGGCAAGACCACGTTCATCGATGCCATCACGGGCTACGTTCCAACCTCTTCTGGGACAGCGAACTTCGACGGCCACGACCTTTCCGTACTCAAGCCCCACAAGCGCTCCCAGTTGGGTCTGGTTCGCACCTTCCAGTCCCTGGAACTTTTCGAGGATCTCAGCGTCCGAGACAACTTGCTTGTCGCCGCCCATCCCGCCCGCTGGTACACGCTCGTGTTGGACATCTTGCATCTCCGACAGCAGACCCCGGAGGTCGATGCCCGAGTCGATTGGGCCCTGGAGGTCGTCGGATTGTCCGGCCAGGCCGACGTCCTGCCAACGGATCTATCCCACGGCCAGCGAAAGTTGGTCGGAGTGGCCCGTGCCCTGGCCCCCCAACCGAAGCTGGTCCTGTTCGATGAGCCGGCTGCGGGCCTCGATACGGCGGAGAGCAGTGCCTTGGGCGGCCACCTACGAGGATTGCTCGACCACGACATCACCGTGTTCCTCGTTGACCACGACATGGGTCTGGTGCTCAGTGTCTGTGACTACATCTACGTGATGGATTTCGGCCGGGTCATTGCCGCAGGTACCCCTACCGAGATTCGGACCAACCCTGACGTGAGGGCCGCCTACCTCGGTAAAGAGACGGGCGAGGCCCAGGCTCACTACGCCGAGGAACTGCATGGCCTGACCGGTAGCGAGGACGAAAGGTGAGCAGCGACCAGCGCTTGCTGGCTGTCGAGGGCATGGACACGGGCTATGCGGGAGTTCCGGTCGTGCGCGGTCTGGACCTGCACCTCGATGAGGGCGAGGTGGTGGCTCTTCTCGGCCCCAACGGGGCCGGCAAGACCACCACTTTGTTGAGCATCTCAGGGCTAGTTCCGCTTCTCCGAGGGTCGATCACGGTTCTTGGCGAGCCAGTTGACTCCCGCAACCCCCACCGGTTGGCCCGCCTGGGTCTGGCCCATGTGGCCGAGGATCGTTCCCTGTTCTTCAACCTCACCGTGCAGGAAAACCTCAAGTTGGGGTTGAGATCCAGCCATCGGGAGCAGGAAGAAGGATTGGAACGCGCCCTTGAACTATTTCCCGCACTCCTTCCACTCATGGGTCGCCGATCCGGTCTGCTTTCGGGTGGCGAACAGCAGATGCTGGCNATGGCNCGNGCCCTGATGTCNCANCCGAGGNTGCTGCTNGTCGATGAGATGAGCCTCGGTCTGGCTCCGATCGTCGTCGAAAATCTTCTGCCCATCGTGCGNGACTTCGCCGACCGCACTGGGGCCGGGGTGCTCATCGTCGAGCAGCATGTCAATCTGGCCCTCGACATTTCCGACCGCGGATACGTTTTGAACCACGGTGAACTGGTCATGGAAGGCGTCGCCGCCGACCTGCTGGCCCGGCCGGATCTCCTTGAGGCCAGTTACCTGGGTGGAGACGTCGATCGCGGGGTGTCGGACTGACTGACTCCGACAACGCCGATACCGGCCCGGTTGGTCGGCCGTTACCGGCAGCTACGGGGGCGACATGCCCCGACGTTCTCAGGCCGCGTACGGGTCGTGAGACATCACAAAACAGCGCGAAATGACGCGAACCAGTGATCAACCAGAATTTCAGGTCAGGGGTGGTTTCGGGGCGTCTGCGTAGGTCGGTATACCTTGCCAAGGTGAGGCCGCTGGTTCGAATCTTGTTGTCGGCGCCACGTGAACCCCCCCCGCCAAGGGGGTTCTGTGGCGTTCCTGTCTGGCTCGCAGTAGTTGTCAGGTAGCCTTCCCGTACCGGCGAACGGCTGAGGAGTTGTCGCTGGACACGGTTTCCCACCGTGCGATCTGCCCTCGCTTCGGCGGGGGTTTTTCGCGTGTTGCATGAG
>PACE01000031.1 GCA_002699725.1 Acidimicrobiaceae bacterium | reverse complement strand
CATGACCCGTTCCTACCGCGTCGGTGGTCGGTCCGGCGGACGGGAGGACGAGGTGCGCGACGTCGTCCGCCGGGCGCAGGCGGCGGGCCTCGCACTCGTGGCCGACAGCGTGCCCCTCGCCGACGTCGACGCAGCCTGTCGGGCCGTGCTCACCGAAGCCGGACTGGCCGAGGCGTTCGTCCACGGCACGGGGCACGGAGTGGGCCTCGACATCCACGAGGCCCCGGCCCTCTCGGGTTCGGCCACTGGTACCCTGCGCTCCGGTCACGTCGTCACCGTCGAACCGGGCGCCTACCTCGCCGGGCTGGGTGGCGTCCGTTGGGAGGACACCGTGCTCGTGATCGACGACGGCCACCGTGCGCTCACCCTCGCACCCAGGGCCGACTGATCGTCCACGGAGGACCAGATGGCGACCATCACCACGAACGACCTCAAGAACGGCATGGCCCTCCAAATCGGCGAGGGGCTCTTCACGGTCGTCGAGTTCCAACACGTGAAGCCCGGAAAGGGTCACGCCTTCGTGCGGACGACCCTGCGCAACGTGCGCTCCGGCAGCACCGTCGACCGGACCTTCCGGGCCGGCGAGAAGGTCGAACGGGCGATGATCGACAAGCGGTCGATGCAGTACCTGTACCGCGACGGTCCGGACTTCGTGTTCATGGACAACGAGACCTATGAGCAGATGTCCATCCCGCCGGAGGCGCTCGGCTCGGCGGTCGACTTCCTCGTCGACGGAAGCGCTCCCATGATGCAGATGTTCGGCACGGAGGTCGTCGGCGTCGAACTGCCCGCAGCCGTCGAGCTGGTCGTCACCGAGACCGAACCGGGCCTGGCGGGCGACCGGGTTTCCGGCGCACGCAAGTCGGCCNCGCTCGAGACGGGCCTCGTCGTCCAGGTNCCGCTCTTCATNGAGAAGGGCGAGACGATCAAGGTCGACACCCGCTCGGGCGAGTACCTCAGTCGGGGCTGACCGGGGACCAGGGGAGAGGTTTCGGACCATGGCCGGAGGACGGCGGGACGGGGAACCGGGCAGCGGCATCGGGTCCCGTCGCGAGGCACGCGAGACGGCGCTCGGAATCCTCTACGCGGCCGATCGCCGGGGCGAGGACCTAACCGAGGTCCTGGCCGCACAGCCGGTGCCCCCTCCCGACTACACCGACGACATCGTCCGGGGCGTGGCCGACNACGCCGTCGAACTGGATGCCCTGATCGACTCCTACTCGGAGGGCTGGCGCACGGACCGGATGCCGGCGGTCGACCGGGCGCTGTTGCGCATGGCCGTCTTCGAACTGGTCCACCGACCGGACGTGCCCACCGAGGCCGTGCTGACCGAGGTGGTCGAACTGGCCAGCAACTATTCGACCGCGCGCTCCGGCCGCTTCGTCAACGGGGTGGTCTCGCTCATCGCCGAGGAGCACCGGCCCGCCCCCGACGAGGAGTGAGTTCCTGGCGGCTCCCGCCGGATGGACTCCCCGTCCCGGATCCGCCCCTCGGCGACGACTCCGGACTCGTGCTCCGCCCCTGGGCCGCCGGGGACGCCCCTGCCCTCGCCACCGCCTGGGTGGACGCCGAGATCGCCCGGCGACTGCCCGTTCCCGACGACCCGACGGCCGAACGTGCCAGACATTGGATCGCCGGCGGGAGGGAGCGCCGCCGTCTCGGACTGGCCCTGGACCTGGTGGTCGTCGATGCCGACGACCGGGTGCTCGGCGAGGTCGGCCTGTCTGCGGTGGACACCGCCCACTCGGCCGCCGCCATCGGATGGTGGACGATCGCCGAGGCCCGGGACCGCGGCGTCGCATCGGCCGCTGTCATCCTGTTTACCGACTGGTTGCTGGACACGCTCGGCTTCTCCGTTCTCATCGCCGAGGTCGGCACGGACAACCCGGCATCGTCCGCCGTGGCNGAAAGGGCTGGCTATCGGCGTCTACTCGAGCGACCGGACGGCACCGTCGTGTACGAGAAGCGTGGNACCGAACGCGCGGCGGGTGCGTGCTGCTAACATCGCCGGGACCGTGAAACGGGTCCCGAGAGGCCCGAACGGAACCAGGAGTAGAGGCCCGTGGCCGATCGAGAACGACGTCAGACGCCCCCATTCGGGGGCGTTTTCGCTGCCCACGCACGGATCATGGATGCCGACGACATGGCCCGGGCCGTTCGTCGTATGGCCCACGAGGTGATCGAGCGCAACCACGGGTTGGACCTGGTGGTCGTGATTGGGCTTCAGACAGGCGGCGTTCCGCTCGCCGAGCGTCTGGCAGACGCCCTCGACGAGATCGAGGGGATCCGCCCGCCCGTCGGAAGCCTCGACGTTGCCATGTACCGCGACGACATCGGTCTGCGCCCAGTCGTCCCCGAGGCCGCCACCGACATCCCGGTCGACCTCGACAACAGCATCGTGGTCCTCGTCGACGACGTCCTGTTCACGGGTCGCACCATCCGGGCGGCGCTCGACGCGGTCTGCGACTTCGGACGGCCCCGGTCGATCCAGTTGGCCGTCATGGTCGACCGCGGCCACCGGGAGTTGCCGATCCGCCCGGACTTCGTGGGCAAGAACCTGCCGACGCGCCGCGACGAGGTCGTCGACGTGCACCTCGAGGGTGTCGACCTGGGGGTCATGCAGAAGTGACCTCCCTGCCACCGGCGGCCCGGAGGTCGTCGTGACCGCACACCTGCTCGGCATTGACGGCATGGACCGGGCCGAGATCGAGGAACTCCTCGACCTGACCGACACCTTCGCCGAGATCGGCCGCAGACCGATCGCCAGGGTCCCGGCGCTGCGCGGACGGACCGTGGCCACCCTGTTCTTCGAGGACTCCACCCGGACCCGGGTCTCGTTCGACACGGCGGCCAAGCGGCTNTCCGCCGACACGCTCAACTTCGCCGCCGGATCGTCGTCGCTCAGCAAGGGCGAGAGCCTGCGCGACACCGTCGACGTCATCGCTTCGTACGGTGTCGATGCCCTCGTCGTTCGACACCCGATGGCCGGNACCCCGCACCGGATCGCCGACTGGACCGACGCCTCGGTCATCAACGCCGGCGACGGCTCGCACGAACACCCCACCCAGGCACTGCTCGACGCCTACACGATCCGGCAGCACCGCGGAGCCCTCGACGGGATGCACGTCGGAATCGTCGGCGACATCCGGCACTCGCGGGTGGCCCGGTCCAACGTGCTGGCCTTCTACGCACTCGGCGCCGAGATCACGCTCGTGGCGCCGACGACCCTGCTGCCGTCGGCGCTCGTCGGCTGGCCGGTCCGGATCAGCCATGATCTCGACGAGGTCCTGCCGTCGCTTGACGCCTGCTACCTGCTCCGCATGCAACAGGAGCGGATCACCGAGGGCCTGATCCCCTCGGTGCGCGAGTACGTGGCTGACTACGGGTTGGACGCCGCCCGGGCGGCCCGGCTACCCGCCGACGCGCTCATCTGCCACCCCGGCCCCACCAACCGGGGTGTCGAGATCAGCGCCGAGGTCGCCGCCGATCCCCGGTCGGTGATCCTGGACCAGGTCGTCAACGGGGTCTCGGTGCGCATGGCGGTGCTGTTCCTGCTTCTCGGCTCCGGTCGGGAACTCGCCGACAAGGCCGAACCGGAGGTCGGACCATGACCATCGTGCTCCGTGGTGGCCGCGTGATCGATCGGTCCGGCGAGCGCGTCGTCGACGTCGAGATCGGAGACGACGGTCGGATCGNCGACGTCGGTACCGGCCTCTCGGGCGACANCGACCTCGATGCCTCCGGCTGTGTCGTGTCGCCGGGCTTCGTCGACCTCCACACGCACCTGCGCGAACCGGGACAGGAGGATGCCGAGACCATCGAGACCGGCGCCCGCGGCGGCGCCCTGGGCGGCTACACGGCCCTGGTGGCGATGCCGAACACTGAGCCGGCCATGGACTGTGCGGCGGTGGTGGAACTGGTTCGCACCCTCGGACGGGGAGCGGCCTGCGAGATCGTCCCGACCGGCGCCATGACCGTCGGTCGCCGCGGCGAGGACATGGCCCCCATGGGNGAGCTCGTCGACCAGGGCGTCGGGATCTTCACCGACGACGGCACCGGCCTGCAGGATCCCCGACTGATGCGCCGGGTCATGGAGTACAGCACCGGCCTCTCGCACCGCCTCGGTCGGCCCGTCGTGCTGGCCCAGCATTGCGAGGTGACCGCCCTGGCGGCGGGCGGCTACATGCACGAGGGGGAGTGGTCGTCGCGCCTCGGGATTCCCGGCCAGCCGGCCGAGGCCGAGGAACTCATGGTGATGCGCGACATCGCCCTCGTGCGACTCACCGGTGCCCACATGCACTTCCAGCACCTCTCGACCGTCGGCAGCGTGGCGATGGTCCGGGACGCCAAGGCTGCCGGCCTGCCCGTCACCGCCGAGGCCACCCCACACCACTTCACGCTCACCGACGCTGCCTGCGCCTCCTACGACCCGGTGTTCAAGGTGCATCCGCCGCTCCGCACCGACGACGACGTCGCCGCCGTCCGCCGGGGCCTCGCCGACGGGACGATCGACGCCATCGCCACCGACCACGCCCCCCACACGGACCACGCCAAGGAACTGTCGTTCGACCTGGCCCCTCCGGGGATGCTGGGGCTCGAGACGGCGTTCTCCCTCGCCCTCGACGAGCTCGGACTCGACCTGCCCGATGTGCTGGCGCTCCTGTCCTGGAGGCCGGCGGCGATCGCCGGCCTGTCGGATCGGCACGGCGCCGACATCCAACCGGGGAACCCTGCCAACCTGTGCGTCGTCGACCCCGATGCCACCTGGGTGGTCTCCGGCCGGGCGATGGCCTCCCGGAGCTCGAATTCCCCGTTCGAGGGACGCACGCTCCGCGGACGGGTCCGACACACGGTGCTGGAGGGGCAGCCCGTGGTCGTCGACGGCGAGGCCCGTCGGTGATGGACGACGGCCACGAGATCGCCGAGGCCCTCCTGGTCCTCGCCGACGGCACGGTCTTCGAGGGTGAGGCGATCGGGGCGTCCCCACCCGACGGCGTCCAGACGGGCGAAGTCGTGTTCAACACGGTGCTCTCCGGCTACCAGGAGGTCATCACCGATCCGTCCTATGCCGGACAGGTCATCGCCTTCACCTGTCCGCACATCGGCAACTACGGCGTCAACCCCGATGACTACGAGAGCCGCCGCCCCTTCTGCCGGGGCGTGATCGTGCGCGACCTGGCCCGTCGGCGCAGTAGCTGGCGGGCTACCGGCGACCTCGACGGACTGCTGCGCGAGCACGGGATCCCCGGAATCGGCGGCATCGACACAAGGCGCCTTACCCGCCACCTGCGGGACCTCGGGGCCATGCCGGGCGCCTTCGGGACCGCCGACGAGGCGACGCTGCGTGCCGCCGCCGCAGGAGCCGCCGGCACCGACGGGATCGACCTCGTCGCCACGGTCACGTGCGACGAGGCCCACTCGATCCCGTCCACCGGTGGGGAGCGGCGCATCGTGGCCTACGACTTCGGCATCAAGGCCACCATCCTCCGGCACCTCTCCGGACTTGGCGAGGTCACGGTGGTGCCGGCCTCGACGTCGGCCGACGAGGTGCTGGCCCTCGGTCCGGACGGCGTGTTCCTGTCGAACGGACCCGGTGACCCGGAGCCACTCACCGCCATCCGCGACCAGATCACCGACCTGCTGGGCAGGGTGCCGGTCTTCGGCATCTGCCTCGGCCATCAACTCCTGGCCGGCGCACTGGGTGCGGAGACCTTCAAGCTCCCGTTCGGCCACCACGGAGGCAACCACCCTGTCCGCAACCTCGCCACCGGCACCGTCGAGATCACGAGTCAGAACCACAACTACTGCGTCGCCGAGGGATCGATCCCGGCGGCGGACCTGACACACGTGAACCTCAACGACGGAACGGTCGAGGGGCTCCGCTGCCGGGACTTCCCGGCGTTCAGCGTGCAGTACCACCCGGAGGCCGGGCCCGGCCCCCACGACAGCCGCTACCTTTTCGCTGAGTTCGAGGACCTCATGGCCGCCTTCACGGGAAAGGTGCGCGCCTGATGCCCCGCCGGGACGACATCGGGAGCATCCTGCTCATCGGCTCCGGACCGATCGTGATCGGCCAGGCCTGCGAGTTCGACTACTCCGGGACCCAGGCCTGCCGCGTGCTGCGCCAGGAGGGCTATCGGGTCATCCTCGCCAACTCGAACCCGGCGACGATCATGACGGATCCGGACTTCGCCGACGCCACCTACATCGAACCGCTCCGCCTCGACGTCCTCACCCGGATCATCGACAAGGAGCGCCCCGATGCCCTGCTGCCGACGCTCGGCGGCCAGACGGCGTTGAACCTGGCGATGGAGTTGGTTGAGGCCGGCGTCCTCGACGAGTACGGGGTCGAGTTGATCGGTGCCGATGCCGAGGCCATCGCCACGGCCGAGGACCGCGAGCGCTTCAAGACGGCGATGCTCGAGATCGGCCTCGACGTCCCAGCCTCCGGTATCGCCCACGACATGGACGAGGCACGTCGGGTGGTCGAGAGCATCGGCCTTCCGGCCGTGATCCGTCCGGCCTACATCCTCGGTGGGCGCGGCACCGGCATCGCTGCGACAGCCGAGGAGTTCGAACGGGTCGCGGCCCAGGGCCTCGACGCCAGCCGGATCCACGAGATCCTCATCGAACGCTCGATCGCTGGCTGGAAGGAGTTCGAGCTCGAGGTCATGCGCGACAGGGCCGACAACTGCGTCGTCGTCTGCTCGATCGAGAACTTCGACCCCATGGGCGTCCACACCGGCGACTCGATCACGGTGGCGCCCATCCAGACGTTGACCGACCTCGAGTACCAGCAGATGCGCGACGCGGCCTTCGCCTGCCTGCGCAGGGTCGGCGTGGAGACGGGTGGCTCCAACGTGCAGTTCGCCGTCGATCCGGACTCCGGGCAACAGGTCATCATCGAGATGAACCCTCGGGTGAGCCGTTCGTCGGCACTGGCCTCGAAGGCCACCGGCTTCCCGATCGCCAAGATCGCAGCCCGCCTCGCGGTCGGCTACACCCTCGACGAGATCCCAAACGACATTACTGAGAAGACCCCGGCGGCCTTCGAGCCGACCATCGACTACGTCGTCACCAAGATCCCCCGTTGGGCGTTCGAGAAGTTCACCGGAACGTCCGGCGTGCTCGGGACTTCGATGCAGTCGGTCGGCGAGGTCATGGCCATCGGCCGAACCTTCCCCGAGTCCCTCCAGAAGGGGCTGCGGTCGCTCGAGAACGGACGGCTCGGACTCAATGCCGACCTGGCCGAGGCGGCACTCGACGAGATGGACGACGACGCCCTGACAGCGGCGGCCGTGATCGCCACGCCCGAACGGATCTTCCAGGTCGAGGCACTGCTGCGCCGGGGCCACACCGTCGACCAGGTCCACGAGGCCACCCGGATCGACCCCTGGTTCCTCGACCAGATGTTGGCCATCACCGAGGAGCGCCGGGCCATTGAGGCCACGACCCCGGACGGACTCGGCCGGTTGGGGTGGCGCCGGGCGAAGCGGCTGGGGTTCTCCGACGCCCAACTCGCCCACCTGTGGGGCGTCGACCCGTCGCAGGTGCGCGAGCGTCGCGAGGCGGCCGGCGTGTTCCCGACCTACAAGACCGTCGACACCTGTGGCGCCGAGTTCGCGGCCGAGACGCCGTACCACTACTCGGCGTGGGAGGAGGAGGACGAGGTCCGGTCCTCCGACCGACCCAAGGTGATGATCCTGGGCTCGGGACCCAACCGGATCGGCCAGGGCATCGAGTTCGACTACTGCTGCGTCCACGCCAGCTTCGCCCTGCGCGACGCCGGCTACGAGACGATCATGGTCAACTGCAACCCGGAGACGGTGTCCACCGACTACGACACCAGTGACCGGCTCTACTTCGAGCCGCTGACGCTCGAGGACGTGCTGAACGTCATCGCCGCAGAGCAGCCCATGGCCGTCGTGGTCTCCCTGGGCGGTCAGACGCCGCTGAAACTGGCCGGCCTGCTCCCGGAGGAGTTGGTCGCAGGGACCAGCCCTCGGTCGATCGACCTGGCCGAGGACCGGGAGCTGTGGAACTCGCTCTGCGCGAAGCTGGAGATCCCCCAACCGCCGGGTGGCACCGCCGCCGACCTCGAACAGGCCCGGGCCGTCGTCGCCGTCGTCGGCTATCCGGTCCTGGTGCGACCTTCGTATGTGCTGGGTGGACGGGCCATGGAGATCGTCTACGACGACTCCCAGCTCGAACGGGCCATGTCCCAACTGAGCGGTTTCGGCAGTCTCGGGATCGAGGGCGGGCTGTCCGCCGAACGACCGGTGCTCGTCGATCGGTTCCTCGAGGACGCCACCGAGGTCGACGTCGACGCCATCCGCGACGCTGTCGGCGACATCGTGATCGGCGCCGTCATGGAGCATGTCGAGGAGGCTGGCGTCCACAGCGGTGACAGCGCCTGCGTGATCCCGCCGCCCTACCTGCCCGATGAGGTGGTCGCAACGATCGAGGAGCACACCCGTCGGATCGCCGAGGCACTCGACGTCCGGGGCCTCATCAACGTGCAGTACGCCGTCAAGGGCGACGAGGTCTACGTGATCGAGGCCAACCCCCGGGCGTCGCGCACCGTCCCCTTCGTCGCCAAGGCCACCGGCGTGCCCCTGGCCAAGGTCGCCAGCCGGGTAATGCTGGGCGCCACCCTCGTCGACCTGCGCACCGAGGGACTGCTCGTCGACCGGGTGGTTGGCGACCACGTGGCAATCAAGGAGGCGGTGATGCCCTTCAACCGCTTCCCGGAGGCCGACCCGGTGCTCGGCCCCGAGATGCGCTCCACGGGCGAGGTCATGGGCATCGACCTGACTCCCGGCCTGGCCTTCTACAAGTCGCAGATCTCCGCAGGCAGCGACCTCCCCGAGTCCGGCACGGTGTTCTTCTCCCTCGCCGATCGTGACAAGCGGGCCGGTCTCGAGGCCGCTCGTGGCTTCACCGACCTCGGCCTCTCCATCGTGGCCACCAGCGGAACCGCAGCGCACCTGCGCGACAACGGGCTTCCCGTGGCCGGGGTCGTGGCCAAGCTCGGCGAGGACGGAACGGATGCCGTCGAACTGATCCGGTCGGGCGCCATACAGATGGTGGTCAACAGCCCACGGGGGCGCGGCCCCCGCGCCGATGGTGAGCACATCCGTGCGGCGGCGTCGGCCGGGGGCATCCCGCTGCTCACGACCGCAGCGGCCGCACTCGCCGCCGCCCGCGGCCTCGCCGACTGGCGGCACTTCCCGCTCGAGGTCCGGACCCTGCAGGCATACCATCGGGGGATCACCCGGGACCCGGAGGTGTCCGTCCCGTGAGCCGCCGGACCCCCTCGGTCGACCTGACCACCGTGATCGGATCCGTCCGGCTCCCGAATCCCGTGTGCACCGCCTCCGGCACCTCCGGGCACGGCGACGAACTCGCCCGTCACCTCGACCCCTCCGGACTGGGAGCGGTGGTCGTGAAGTCGCTCCATGCCGAGCCGTGGCCGGGTAATCCGGCGCCACGGGTCCATGCGACGCCGGCCGGGATGGTCAACTCCGTCGGCCTCCAGGGGCCCGGCGTCGCGGCTTGGCTCGAGCACGACCTGCCGGCGCTTCTGGCGACCGGCGCACGGGTGGTGGCGAGCATCTGGGGGCGCACGGTGGAGGAGTTCGCCCGGGCTGCGGAGCTCCTCGCCGACGCACCCCCTGAGGTCGTCGCCGTCGAGATCAACGCCTCGTGCCCCAACCTCGAGGACCGGCGAAACCTGTTCGCCCACTCGGTCACGGCGACCACCGAGGTGGTCGAGGCGGGGGCAGCGGCCGGCCGCCCCCGGTGGGCCAAACTCAGCCCCAACACCCCCGCCCTGCCGGACGTCGCCGGCGCAGCTGCCGCCGCAGGTGCCGAGGCGGTCACCGTGGCGAACACGCTGCTCGGCATGGTGATCGACGTCGAGTCCCGCCGCCCGCTCCTGGGTGCCGGACGGGGAGGGTTGTCGGGGCCGGCGATCCGGCCGGTGGCTGTTCGCGCGGTCTTCGACACCCACGAGGCTTATCCGACGCTGCCGATCATCGGCGTCGGCGGGATCGCAGCCGCCGAGGATGCCGTCCAGTTCCTGCTGGCCGGTGCATCGGCGGTGCAGGTGGGCACGGCGACCTTCGCGGATCCTGCAGCCCCTGCGAAGGTGCTCCATGACCTGGGAAGGTGGTGCGACCGGCACGGGGTGCGCTCCGTGTCCGAACTGGTCGGTGCCGCACACGACAACGAGGAGAATGGGTGACGCAGATGTCCGAACCGAACGACGAACTGGACGACGGGATGGACGAGGACCTCGACGAGGGTGAGGTGCCGGCGGAGGTCAGGAGCCGGTTGGCGCTGGCGCTCGACGTGGACGACATCGTCGCGGCCCGCCGGCTGGCGTTCGACCTCGAGCCGTTCTTCGGCACCGTGAAGGTCGGCCTCGAACTCTTCTGCGCCACCGGCACCGACACGGTCAGCGGCTTCGCCGGTGCCGGCTTCGACGTCTTCTGCGACCTCAAGTTGCATGACATCCCGACGACCGTCGAGAAGGCTGCAAGGGTCGTCGGTTCCCTCGGTGCCCGCTGGCTCACCGTCCACACGCAGGGCGGGGGCGACATGCTGCGGGCCGCCGTAGCCGGCGCCGCTGCGGGTGCGGAGGGTGTGGGCCTGCAACCTCCGGGGATCCTCGGGGTCACGGTGTTGACCAGCGATGCCACCGCCGACCGGTCCGAACTGGAGCGGCGGACCACCCTGGCCGTCGAGTCCGGTTGCGCAGGGATCGTCTGCGCCGCCACCGACCTCGAGGCGACCGCCCCCTGGGCGGACCGCCTGGTCCGGGTGGTGCCCGGGACGCGGCTCCCCGGTGCAGACGCCCACGACCAGGCCCGGGTCACCACCCCCATCGAGGCCATCGAGGGCGGCGCCGACCTGCTCGTGGTGGGGCGGGCGGTCACCGCTGCCGAGGAGCCGATCCTGGCTGCTGTCGAGTTGGTCGGCCACATGCTGGGCTGAGCGCAACCTGCCCCAACCTCGGTGTGCATGTGCCCCCGACGGGTTCGCTAGGGTCCCTCTCCATGCCAGGGCTTCCCCCACTCTCGGATGAACAGCGGAGGCAGGCGCTGGTCAAGGCAGCCGAGGCGCGGCGGGCACGCGCCGACGTCAAGGAGGAGCTCAAGTCCGAGTCGCTGGACCTGTCCGGCCTCTTCGACCGGGCCGACGAGGACCCGATCATTGCCAGGACGAAGGTGGTGAGTGTCCTCGAATCGCTCCCTCGGGTCGGCAAGGTCAAGGCCCGACGTGCCATGGAGGAGATCGGCATCAGCAAGAACCGCCACCTCCGGGGGCTCGGCAGCCGGCAGCGGGCAGCGTTGCTCGCCCGCTTCGGCTGACGTCGGAGCCCCGGAGCACCCGGACGCGCTGGTCGAGGTGCCGGATCCCACATCCCCTCCGGATGACGACGTCGGCCCGGTTGAAGGGGCCAGACGGATGCTGCTCGTCCTCTCGGGACCTGGCGGAGCGGGCAAGGGGGCGATCGCCGAGGCGTTGGTTGCCGGCGATCCCGACCTGAACCTCAGCCGTTCCTGGACGACCCGTCCTCGTCGCGTCGATGACGCCCCCGATGCCTACGTGTTCGTCGACCGTGGCACTTTCATCGCCAAGCGCGAGGCCGGAGGCTTCCTCGAGTGGAACGAGTTCCTCGGCGAACTCTACGGGACTCCGATGCCCGACGACCGTGGCGACCTGCTCCTCGAGATCGACGTCGCCGGGGGCCGTCAGGTCCTCGAGCGTCGGCCCGACACCCTCCTCGTGTTCGTCGAGGCGCCGGACGACGAAGAGTTGCGCCGTCGGCTGCTGGGCCGTGGCGAGACTCCCGAACGGGCCGAGGCCCGGATCGCCGAGGCCGCTCGCGAGCGGGCCGAGGCGGTCTCCCTCGGCTACGACACGGTTGTCAACGACGACCTCGACCGGGCGGTCGCGGCAATTGCCGGAATGCTCGCCGAAAGTCGCCCCTGACCCTCGATCGTGGAGTGGGGCAACTGTCCGGGCCCGCCGAATCGGGGCGCCGCACTGGTACCGTGGAGTCCCGTCCGAACGGCATCGGTTCCCGATGGCGGTCCCTTCTGAAGAGGTCTCCTGTGCAGCGTCACGAAACCCACAGCACTCTGGTCAACCCCGAGATCGAGGGGCTGCTCGACCGTGCCGACTCCAAGTTCCGGCTGGTCACCCTCACCTCCACCCGGGCACGACAGATCAACGCCTACTTCGGCCAGTTGGGCGAGGGCCTCGGCTCCTCGATCCCTCCGCAGGTGACCTCCACCGCCCGCAAGCCCCTGTCGATCGCCTTCGAGGAGATCGCCGCCGACAAGATCATCGCCATCGAGCCCCCCGACGAGCCCACCGAGGAGGAGCTGGCGGCGATCGAGGCGATGAATCTCGCCGAAGAGGTCGACGGCCCCCCCGAAGAGGGCGCCTGATCCCTTGCCCGACATGGGGGACCTCACGGGGCGGCGAATCGTCCTCGGTGTCACAGGTGGCATCGCCGCCTACAAGGCCGTCGAAGTCTGTCGCCACCTTGTCGACGCCGGCGCCCACGTCGCTCCGATCCTGACGAAGGGTGCCCTGCGCTTCGTCGGATCGGCCACGTTCGACGCCCTGGCGTCCGAGCGCGTCCAGACCTCCCTCTGGAACGAGGAGCACCCGATTCCCCACACACGCCTCGGCCAGGGCGCCGATGCGATCGTCGTCTGCCCGGCGACGGCCCGCCTCCTGGCCGACTACCGCTCGGGCCGCTCGGGCGACCTCCTGACCGCCACACTCCTCGCCACTCGGGCGCCGGTGATCGTCTGCCCCGCCATGCACACCGAGATGTGGGAGCAGCCGGCGGTGCAGGAGAACGTCCAGGTGTTGGCAGCCCGTGGCGTCGAGATCGTCGGCCCGGACGAGGGGCGCCTCGCCGGTGGCGACGTCGGAGCCGGGCGACTCGCCGAACCCATGGTGATCGTCGAGGCCGTCGAGCGGGCGCTTTCCGGTGGCGGACGCGACCTCGAGGGTCGGACCGTCCTGGTGACCGCCGGTGGTACCCGTGAGCCGATCTGTCCCGTCCGCTACATCGGCAACCGCTCTTCGGGCAAGCAGGGCCACGCCCTCGCCGCCGAAGCGGCAGCCCGTGGCGCCAAGGTGCTCTGCGTGTCGACGGCGCCCGGGCATGCACCCGACGCTTCGACGATCGAGGTGATCGCCGTCGAGACGGCTGCTGAGATGGCCGCCGCCGTCGGCCACCTGGCACCCGGCGCCGACTACGTCTTCATGGCCGCAGCCGTCGCCGACTTCCGGCCGGTCGAGGTGTCCGACGAGAAGATCAAGAAGGCCGACGGCCTTCCCGAGATCCGTCTCGAGCCCACCGCTGACATCCTCGCCGAACTGGGCCGCACCCGGACGTCCGGACAGGTCATCGTCGGATTCGCCGCCGAGACCACCGACCTGCGACAGAATGCGGCGGCCAAGTTGGCCGCCAAGGGAGCCGACCTCATCGTCGCCAACGACGTCACCGCCCCGGACACCGGGTTCGACCACGACACGAACGCTGTGGTGCTTCTCGACGCCGACGGGGGCGAGGCTGAGGTTCCACTGGCCGGCAAGCGACAGGTCGCCCGTGCGGTGCTCGACGCCGCCGTCGACATCCGACGTCGGCGAATGGCAGGCGGGGGAGTGGGCTCATGATCGGGAACTGGACCTTCACCTCGGAGTCGGTCACCGAAGGCCATCCCGACAAGATGGCCGACCAGATCTCCGACGCCATCCTCGACGCCATGCTGGGCGAGGACCCCGAGAGCCGGGTGGCCTGCGAGACCCTCGTGACCACCGGGCTGGTCGTCGTGGCCGGCGAGGTCACCTGTGACGGGTGGGTCGACATCCCCTCCACCGTTCGCGACACGATCAAGGGCATCGGCTACGACAACGAGGACTACGGCTTCGACGGCTCCACCTGCGGCGTCATGGTCGCCATCGACGCCCAGTCGGGCGACATCGCCCGGGGTGTCGACGCCTCGGAGGAGACCCGTTCCGGCGCCTCCGGCGAGGAGGACGACCTCGACCGACAGGGCGCCGGCGACCAGGGGATGATGTTCGGCTACGCCTCCGACGAGACCGACGTCCTGATGCCGTTGCCGATCCACCTGGCCCACCGGATGGCCGAGCGGCATGCCGCTGTTCGCAGGGCCGGGACCATCCCGTATTTGCGCCCTGACGCCAAGACCCAGGTCACCTTCGAGTACGAGGACGACCGCCCGGTGCGACTCCGGACCGTTCTCGTCTCGACGCAGCACAACGACGGGATCGACCGCGACCGGATGATCCGACCCGACCTGATCGAACAGGTCATCACCCCGGTCATTCCCGAGCAGTTCGCCGACGACGACTACGAGGTCCACGTCAACCCGACCGGCCGGTTCGTGATCGGCGGCCCGGTCGGCGACGCCGGGCTNACCGGCCGCAAGATCATCGTCGACACCTACGGCGGCATGGCCCGCCACGGCGGGGGTGCCTTCTCGGGGAAGGACCCCAGCAAGGTGGACCGTTCGGCCGCCTACGCCACCCGNTGGGTCGCCAAGAACCTCGTCGCCGCCGGCGCCGCACGACGCTGCGAGGTCCAGGTGGCCTACGCCATCGGCATGGCCCACCCGGTGTCGGTGCTGGTCGAGACGTTCGGNACCGAGACCGTCGATCCGATGAGGATCTCGGACTGCATCAGCGAGTTGTTCGACCTGCGCCCCGCAGCGATCATCCGCGACCTCGACCTGAAGCGGCCGATCTACCTGCCGACCGCCGCCTACGGGCACTTCGGACGCGACGGNTTCCCGTGGGAGCAGGTGAACCGGGCCGACGAGGTCCGGTCGTTCCTCGGCCTGGCCTGAGCCGGCCATCCGGGTGACCGGTCCCGCCGAAGGCCAGGGCCGGCTTCCCCTCGACGGGGACGCCTCCGAGGCGGTCGACCAGGCCGCCGCCGAACCGCCCGCCGGACGCGTCGTACGCGTCCTGCCCGATGTTGCGGCCATCGACCGGACGTTCGACTACCTGGTCCCTGCGGCGTGGGAGGAGGACGGGCGGGCCGAACTGGTCCGGGTGGGCAGCCAGGTCCGCGTGGTCCTTGCTGGCCGTCGGGTCGGAGGCTGGGTGGTCGAGGACGACGTCGAGCCGCCACCCGGCGTGTCGCTCCGACCCCTCGCGCACCTCGGAGGCCTGGGACCCGACGGCGACGTGATCGAGCTCGCCCGCTGGGCTGCACACCGGTGGGCGGGGCGCACCGCTGCGCTGCTGACCACGGCCTCGCCGGCCAACCGGGTGCAGGCGCTGCCGGCAGCGCCCCGTGGAGCACCGGTCCCGGTCGGTCCGGCCTTCTGGGCCGAGGCGGCGCTCGACGTGNCGAGGTCGGTCGTGCGCCTTGCGCCGAACTCCGACGTCCTCCCGCTCGTCCTTGCCGCCGCCCGTAGGGGCGACACGCTCGTCGTTGCACCGACCCTCGCCACGGTCGGACGCCTGGCNGCTCGACTCCGCCGGACCGGACTGCCCGTGTCGGTCCTTCCCCGGGACTGGGCCGGTGCGGCGGCGGGTGGCCTCGTNCTGGGAGCCAGGGCGGCTGCGCTGGCTCCGGTGCGCGACCTGGCCGTCGTCGTCGTCCTCGACGAACACGACGAGTCCCTGCGCGAGGAANGGGTTCCGACCTGGAACGCACGTGACATNGCCATCGAACGCGCCCGCCGNGCGGGTGTCCCCTGCGTGCTCACCTCTCCGTGTCCGAGCCTGGAGGCNCTGGCGTGGGGAAGCGAGGCGATCCCACCGAGGGCAGAGGAGAGNGCTGGCTGGCCGTTCCTCGACGTGGTCGACCGGAGGGACGAGGATCCGGTGCGCGGGGGCCTGTTGGGCGAGGCACTGACACCGATCCTGCGACGGGACTGGGAGGATCGGGAGGCAGCAGCACGCCTCCCCGTCGTGTGCGTCCTGAACCGTCGGGGTCGGTCGAGGCTCCTCGCCTGCGTCGGGTGTGGCGAGTTGGCACGGTGCGAGGAGCACCGGGTTCCGTTGTCCCTGACGGACGACGAGGTTCTCGAGTGCCCGNTCGATGGTGGCCGCCGCCCGGTCGTCTGCGCCGAGTGCGGCAGCATGCGGTTCCGCAACCTTCGCGCCGGCGTCACGAGGGTCCGGGAGGAGCTCGANGCGCTGGCCGGGCGACCGGTCGTCGAGGTGACCGCCGAGTCCGATGCAGGCGAGATTGCAGGGGCCGACGTGTACGTCGGCACCGAGGCGGTCCTCCACCGGGTCGACCGGGCCGCACGCGTGGTCTTCCTCGAGTTCGACCAGGAACTGCTGGCTCCCCGGATGCGGGCTGCCGAGCAGGCGATGGCGCTCCTGGTGCGGGCGGCCCGCCTCGTCGGGCCGCGATCGGANGGTGGCCGACTGGTGGTGCAGACCCGACAGCCCGGCCACGAGGTGCTCCAGGCGGCGCTCCATGCCGATCCGGGTCGCCTGANCGAACCCGAGGAGGCCCGACGCCGGCTCCTGCGCCTCCCGCCCTTCTCCGCCGTGGCANAGGTGTCGGGTGCNGTCGCCGCCGAGTTCATCGAACAGCTGGGGGGCCTCGACGGGATCGACGTGCTCGGCCCCCGGGACGGGTCGTGGCTTGTCCGTGCATCGGATTCGGCGACGCTCGCCGACGTNCTGGCGTCGGTGCAGCGTCCTGCCGGCAGGCTCCGGATCGAGGTCGATCCGGCGAGGATNTGAGCCCCGGACCNCCATCCGGGGGCGGCCTCACCAGAGGCGGCGGTGCACCTCGTAGAGGGCGATGCCGCAGGCGGTCGCCACGTTGAGGCTCCCGACCTTGCCGAGTTGNGGGATGAACACCACCGTGTCGCAGGCCTCGAGCACGGCGTCGGAGAGGCCACGGTCCTCGTGNCCGAGNGCCAGGCAGGTGCGATCGGGGAACGTCGCCTCGTGGAGTGGGACGGCGTCGTCGGCCAGTTCGACGCCGACCAGCCCGTAGCCGGCGTCGCTGATCGCCCGGACGGCGTCCTCGGCGGATTCGCAGGTCGTCCACTCGAGGTAGCGCGAGGTGCCGAGGGCGGTCTTCTGCGTCTTGGCGTGGGTCGGGGGGGCCGTGGCACCGACCAGCCAGAGGTGCGCCACGCGGTAGGCNGCGGCAGTGCGCAGGATGGTGCCCACGTTGTACGGGGTCTGCACGCTGTCGAGGAGCAGGGCCACGTCGGCGTCGGCGCGGCGGCGCCAGTCCCGGTGGAGCCGCTTGAGTCCGGTGCCGTCGAGGTTCCTCATCGGNGGGCCTCCTCGTCGCCGTGCCGTGNCGCCACGTCGAGCAGTCGGTAGCCCTTCCGGGAGGCCCGGCGGATGGTTGCCCAACCCTGGTCGTCGAGCCATCGGGCCAGAGAGTCGGCGCCGAGGTGGCGCTGGACGACGAGGTGGGCGGAGCCGCCCGGGGCCAGGCGGTCCAGCCAGCGTTCGAGCAGGTCGTGGAGGGCGGNCTTNCCGATNCGGATGGGTGGGTTCGACCAGCAGGCGTCGAAGCGGGTGTCGTCGGGCACGTCGTCCGGTGCGGCGACGAGNACGTTGTCGAGGCCGGCNGCGGTGGCGTTGGCCTGGCACAGTTCCCGTGCCCGCGGGTTGACGTCGACGGCCCAGACTCGGGCGTCGGGGTTGCGCACCGCGAGTGCCAGGGCGATGGGTCCGTAGCCGCACCCGAGGTCCAANAGTTCGGCCGCCCCGACGTGGGACGGCGGNCCNTCCTGGAGGAGGTACCGGGTGCCGCGGTCGATCCGGTCGGCGGAGAACACGCCCCGGTCGGCGGTCAGGTGCAGGTCGAGGTCGGGNAGGAGNAGGTCGAGTTGGCGGGGTCGTGACTCGAGGTCCGGCGAACCGGACCAGTAGTGGTCGGTGGCGTCGCCGTCCGGTTGGGCGAGAGCGTCGCCGTTCGAATCCTCCACGACCCCGACGGTAGCCTTGCTGGCGTGGCAGCCCGTGAGATCCGAATGATCGGCGANCCCGTTCTGCGGNCGCGGGCCNACGACGTGACTGACGTCGATGGAGCGCTCGTCCGCCTGAGCGACGAGATGTTCGAGNCGATGTACGAGGCGGCGGGCATCGGCCTGGCCGCCCCACAGGTGGGTGTGCAGCAGAGGTTCTTCGTCTACGACCACGGGGAGGCCGNNGGGGTGATCCTGAATCCCGAGATCGCGGAGTCCGACGGAGAGTGGGCCTTCGACGAGGGCTGCCTCTCGGTGCCTGAACTCTCCTTCGAGATCGTGCGTCCCAAGCAGATCCACCTGGTCGGNATCGACCTCGAGGGCAACGAGGTCTCGATCGAGGCTGACGAGCTCGAGGCGCGGCTGTTCCAGCACGAACTCGACCACCTCGACGGCGTCCTCATCGTCGACCACCTCGACGAGGACCAGCTGCGGGAGGCGAAGCGGTTCCTCCGCGAGCGCACCCTCGCCGCCGAAATGCCGGGGCCGTCCGGTGGGGGCCTGCGATTGTCCTGATCGCACCGCCTCCGGTGCATCCCCGTCGGCTGGTGTACCTGGGCACGCCTGCGGCCGCCGTACCGCCCCTCGAGGCGCTGCACGCCGCCGGCTTCGACATCGCCCTGGTCGTGACCGGGAGGGACCACAGGCGGGGTCGTGGCAATGACCGGACCCCGACGCCGGTGAAGGCCGCCGCCGGGCGGCTCGGCCTGNCCGTCTCGCACGAACTCGGTGATGCCGCCGACTGCGGTGCCGACCTCGGAGTGGTCGTGGCATTCGGCCGGCTCATCCCGCCGGAACTCCTCGCCGTCCTGCCGATGGTGAACCTCCACTTCTCGCTGCTGCCGAGGTGGCGTGGGGCGGCGCCGGTCGAGCGGGCGATCCTCGCCGGCGACGAGGAGTCCGGTGTGTGCGTCATGGCCGTCGAAGAGGACCTCGACACCGGCGGTGTGTACNCCCGCGAGGCGCTNGAGGTCGGCGATGACACCGCNGACTNGCTGCGCAGCCGCCTCGTGGTTTCAGGCAGCACCCTGCTCGTCGAGACCNTGCGGGCCGGNCTTGGTCGCGGNGAACCNCAGGAGGGCGAATCCACCTATGCCCATCGGATCGAACCGGCNGACCTCGAACTGCAGTGGGATCGTCCCGCCGCCCAGTTGGCGAGGGTGGTCCGGATCGGCGGTGCGTGGACCACATTCCGGGGCGTCCGGTTCAAGGTATGGGAGGCAGCGGTGGTCGACCACGGCTCCTCCGACGTGGCGGGGACGCTCGAAGGCGATGTCGTGGTGACGGCCGATGGCGGGCTCCGCCTCCTCGAGGTCCAGCCCGGGAACCGCCGCCGCATGCCGGCCGACGCCTGGCTGGCGGGCGCCCGACCGGAGCCCGGCGAGCGCATGGGGTGAACGCCTCACCCGGCACGCGCAGCCTCGCCCTGGAGGTGCTGCGGCGCATCGACGAGGACGGGGCCTACGCCAACCTGGCGCTCGGAGCCGCCCTGGACCGCTCGGCACTGGACCGGCTGGACCGGGCCTTCTGCACGGACCTGGTCTACGGCACGACGCGGATGCGTCGGGCTTGCGACCACCTGATCGACCGGTTCCTGCACGACGACGTCGAGCCGGTCGTCCGCCGCGTCCTACGCCTGGGGGCCTACCAACTTCGGTGGGGTGGGGTTCCGCCGCACGCAGCGGTCTCCGCCACCGTCGACACCGCCCCGAAGCGGGCGCGGGGACTCTGCAACGCCGTCCTGCGCCGACTGGCCGAACACGATCCGGAGTGGCCCTCGCCCGGGATCGAGTTGAGCTACCCGGACTGGATCGTCGACCGCCTCGTCGCCGACCTCGGAGAGGAGGAGGCGCTCGGTGCGCTGGCGACGATGAACACGGCTGCGCCCGCTGTGGTCCGGGCCGATGGCTACCACCAGGACCGGGTTTCCCAGCTCGTGGCCGGCCTCGCGGTTGAGGGCCTCGCCGCAGGCGGAAGCCTCCTCGACCTGTGTGCCGCCCCCGGGGGCAAGGCCACCTCCATGGCAGGGTCGGGAGCGTGGGTGGTTGCAGCCGACCTGCGGATGTCGCGCCTGGGGCTCGTGCGATCGAACGCCGAGCGGGTGGGCGTCGATCTGCAACTCGTCCAGGCCGACGGCCACCGTCCCCCGTTCCGCCTGGCGTCCTTCGACCGGGTGCTGGTGGATGCACCGTGCTCGGGCCTGGGGGTCCTGCGACGCCGTGCGGATGCCCGTTGGCGCATCGAGCCCGATGACGTCGAACGCCTGGCGGACCTTCAGGTGCGGCTCCTCGAGGCGGCGCTCCCACTGGTGCGGCCGGGTGGGCAGCTGATCTACAGCGTTTGCACGGTTACGGCTGCTGAGACCACCGAGGTCGACGAACGCATCCGGGCCCTTGCCGAACTGCGTACGGAGGCTCCCGGTGCTCCCTGGCGCCCACTCGGTTCCGGGGGGCTGCTGCTGCCCCAGGACCTCGACAGCGAGGGAATGGCCGTCTTCCGGTACCGGGTGGGCTGAGGAGCGTCAGTCCGGCAGGAGCCGGGAGGCCAGGTGTCCCAGGACGGCGTCGAGGGCGTCGCGGGTCGGGTGGCCGGGCTCGTCCACGAGTTCCTCGGTCAGGACCGAATGGGCGCGGGGGCCGATGCGGTGGGCGTTGCCTGGCGCGTTGTCGATCTCGATGCCGATGAACCCGTCGCCGAACTCCTCCCGGAGCCGCTCGAAGCGCTTGCCGGGGGACATCGAGTCGCGGGCGAACCGCAGCCCGAGGACGCAGACGCCTCCGTCGACCCGTTGCTTGGCCACCTCGAGGTCCCGGTCGGAGATGCCCAGGTCGCTGCGCCGCCGCTTCCCGAGGGGAAGCGGCAACGAGGGCTGGCTGAGTACCGGGGCGATGAGGCGTTCGTCGAGCATCATCCCGAGGGCGAAGCCCCCGGTGAAGCACATGCCGACGGCGCCGACGCCCGGCCCCCCGCACCGGCCGTGCTCGTAGGCGGCGAGGGCGCGGAGCCAGTCGGTGACCGGCGAGGTCCGTCGGCGCAGGAGCGACGTGAACTCCCGGGACACGCAGCTCCGGGCCAGGCTCGACAGGAGGTACCCGGCGGTCGGCTTGCGTCCGGGCGTGCCGAATAGCGACGGGAGGACCGCCGTGCAGCCGATCTCGGCAATGGCCCGCCCGAAGTCTGCGACCCGCGGAGTGATGCCCGGTATCTCGGCCATGACGATGACGGCCGGCCCCTCACCTGTGCGCAGCACGGTTCGGGAGGTGCCGCCGTGGGCGAACTCGGCGATGCCGTAGCCGGACAGTTCGTCGACGCTCACCCGACCGACGCTACTCGTCGGGAGCCGGGCGTTCGAAGTCGCTCCGGTACCCTCGCGGGATGAACGCACCCGACGGGTCGGCCATGGCGGCCAAGGTCCTCACCGTGTCCGACGGGGTCGTCCACGGCACCCGCGAGGACCGCTCCGGGGCCGCCCTCGAGGCCCGCCTGGCCGACGAGGGCTGGATGATCGCCGAACGGGCCGTGTGCGCCGACGGCGTCGAGTCGGTCGCCTCGGCCATCGCCCGGCTGGCCGGGGACTTCCACGGCCTGATCGTGACGACCGGGGGGACGGGATTCGGGCCGAGGGACCGGACGCCGGAGGGGACCCGCGTGGTGCTCGACCGCGAGGCGCCGGGCCTGGCCGAGGCCATGCGCCTCGTCAACCCGCTGGGACGGCTCTCCCGGGGCGTGGCCGGCACCGTCGGCACCGCCCTCGTGCTCAACACCCCGGGGTCGAGCAGCGGCTGTGTGGAGTGCCTCGAGGCCGTCATCGACGTTGTGCCCCACGCGGTGCGCCTCCTCGTCGACAATGCAGATCCCCACCCGGGCCACTGATTCCATGGACACCCCCGCCGACCACGACTTCATGGCCCAGGCGATCGCCGCTGCGGCTGGGGTACGCCACGCCACGTCTCCGAACCCCTGGGTCGGAGCGGTGGTCGTCGCCGACGGAGTCGTCGTCGGGACGGGTGCAACCAGTCCACCGGGCGGCCCCCACGCCGAGGTCCACGCCCTGGCATCGGCGGGAGCGTCGGCGCAGGGTTCCACCCTCTACGCGACGCTCGAGCCGTGCGGCCACCAGGGCCGAACGGGACCCTGCACCGAGGCGATCCTCGGGGCCGGAGTCGCCCGTGTCGTGGTGGGGGTGGCCGACCCGGACCCCGACGTCGGTGGCAGGGGCCTGGCGCTGTTGCGGGAGGGTGGCGTCGAGGTCGTCGAGGGGGTCGCAGCGGCCGAGGTCGCCGAACAGTTGGCCCCCTACCTGCACCAGCGCAGGACCGGCCGCCCCTATGTGGTCCTCAAGTTGGCGGCGACGCTCGACGGTCGCATCGCAGCGCCCGACGGTTCGAGCGCCTGGATCACCGGGCCGGAGGCGCGTGTCGATGCGCACCGGATCCGGGCCGAGAGCGACGCCGTGTGCGTGGGGGCGGGCACGATCCGACTCGACGATCCAGCCCTGACCGTCCGCGACTGGGCACCGCCGGGTGGCGGACTGGTCGGCGATCCGCGGCGCATCGTGCTGGGCCACGTAGCCGAGAGCGCCGGCGTCCAGCCGGCTGAGTCCCACGAGGGTTCACTCGAGGACCTGTTGGACCGCCTGGGGGCCGAAGGCGTGCTCCAACTCCTGGTCGAGGGTGGCGCCGACGTCGCCGGCAGGTTTCATCGGGCCGGGCTGGTGGACCGCTACGTCGTGTACTTGGCTCCGGCGCTGTTGGGCGGTGACGACGGGAGGCCGCTGCTGGCCGGCCCGGGTGCCCCCACGATGGCCGAACTGTGTCGGGGGCGCTTCGCCTCGGTGGTCGCGTTCGGCGACGACCTGCGCCTGGACCTGGTGCTCGACGGGTCCTGAGGACGCACAGGCGCCGAGGTGGTGAAAATCCCCGGGGCAGGGACCACGGCCCCCGATAGGTTCGTCCTGTGCTGAAACTGGTGCTTCCCAAGGGTTCCCTCGAGAAGGCGACCTTCGACCTGTTCGAGGCCGCCGACCTGTCCGTCGGCCGCAACTCGTTGGTCGACTACCGGGCGTCCATCGCCGACCCGCGCGTCGACGATGTCCGGATCCTGCGTCCGCAGGAGATCCCGACCTATGTGTCCGACGGACTGTTCGACCTTGGCATCACCGGTCGGGACTGGATCGAGGAGACGGGCAGCGATGTCGTGTCCCTCGGCGAACTCCACTATTCGAAGGCGACGGCGCGTCCCGTCCAGATCGTCGTGGCCGTCCCCGGCGACTCCCCGTTCGAGTCGGTGTCCGACCTCCCGGACGGCGTTCGGGTCTCGAGCGAGTATCCGGAGATGACCCGTCGCTACTTCGTCGAGCAGGGCGTCGAGGCCGACATCCGGCTTTCGTACGGTGCTACCGAGGCCAAGGTGCCCGACATCGTGGATGTCGTGGTCGACATCACCGAGACCGGCCGGGCGTTGCGGGCGGCAGGCCTCAAGGTGATCGACACGATCCTCACCAGTTACACGGAACTCATCGCCAACCCGGCGGCTCATGCCGACCCNGCCAAGCGCCACGCCATGGAACAACTCCTCACGCTGCTACAGGGCGCCCTCGAGGCCCGGGGCAAGGTCCTCGTGAAGATGAACGTTCCTGTCGGTGGCCTCGATCGGGTCATTGGGCTGATCCCGTCCATGAAGTCGCCCACGGTCAACGAGTTGTTCGGAGGTTCCGGCTACGCCGTCGAGACGGTCGTGGCCAAGACCGAGATCAACGTGCTGATCCCGGCGCTACGGGACGCCGGAGCCACGGACATCCTCGAGTTGCCACTGTCCAAGATCGTCCACTGACGACGAATCTCGGTCCCGACGAGCCCCGAGCAGGGCTCAGGTGTCGGAGTCGGCCAAGTCCCCGGTGTCGTCGGGTGTCTCGGCTGCCTGCTGGATGCCGACGTAGGCGAGTCGAATCTGGTTGAGGGCGCCACGCAGCGTCTCCTCGTTCTCGCCNAGGCGGCCTTGCAGCCGGTCGACCACGGCCCCCATGGCGTCGATGGCGAGTGCCGCCTGGGAGAGGTTCGGAGGCTCCTGCGAGAGGTGGATGGCCCCCAGCTCGAAGAGGCCCATCAGGTGTGTCGACACGATGACTTCCGCCGGTGTGTCGGCGAGCTGTTCCTGGACCGCTGCCATCTCCTGTGCGAGGGCCTCGGCACGATCCCTCTCCTCGGGGGACAGGTCCGCGTCGGCATGGTCTTCCGGAGGTGATTCCTCGGGGCTGACGGAGTGCTCTCCGCCGGGGGTCCACAGGGTGCTCATGGGCTGCGTCCGATCATCGGGTGGGGGGATGGGGAGGGTCGAATGTGACCGGTCCACGCCTCTGGTTTCCCATCGGAGGCGACATTGGTACTCTAGGAGGTCACAACAGAGCGGAAAGCGGGGTTCTCCCCACCCAGCCACCGNTGGTGAGCCGGGTTCTTCGCCGCCGATGCAGTCGGTGGCCGTCAGGCATCCACGGTGACACAGGCGTTGTCCTGTGCCCGCGGCACCCGTCGGTCCCGGTGNAACGGGCGGGTGTCGGCTTTCCGGCACCNGCCTTCCTTCGTTTTCGGCCGTCGACCCGGCTGCCGGCTCGGAGGAGGGTGCCCCCGTATCACCCCAGGAAAGGAACCTGCGTGACGCATAGGAGCGCCGAGCAATAGAACCGCCAGCCAACAAGGAGCCTCGGATCAACGACCGCATCCGCTCACGCGAGGTGCGGCTTGTCGGACCCGAGGGTGACCAGATTGGTATTCGCCCCCTCCCGGAGGCGATTGCCATGGCACGTGACCTCGGCTTCGACCTCGTGGAGGTGGCTGACAAGGCCGATCCACCGGTCTGTCGGATCATGGACTACGGGAAGTACAAGTACGAGCAGTCCCAGCGTGCCAAGGAATCCCGCAAGAAGTCCACGCACATCCTGGTCAAGGAGATGAAGTACCGGCCCAAGATNGGTCCCGGCGACTTTGCCACCAAGACCAGGAAGGTCGAGGAGTTCCTCGGTGACGGGAGCAAGGTCAAGGTGACGATCATGTTCCGGGGCCGGGAGATGCAGCACCCCGAACTGGGGCGTCGCATCCTCGACCGGGTGGCAGAGGCGGTTGAGCACATNGGNCGGATNGAGACCTACCCCAAGCAGGAGGGCCGCAACATGACGATGCTGCTCGGNCCCGGCCAGGCCACCCGCCGCCAGCGCGAGGAGGCCGTCGTCCGGGAGCANGCCGAGGCTGAGGCAANGGCAGCCGCCGANGCAGCCGCCGAGGCCGAGGCCGAGGCCGCAGCTGCGGAAGCCGAAGCCGGGAACGCCGTCGAGGCAACCGTCGAGGCAACCACCAAGGACGCCGCAGAGGCCTCCTGAGCGCCCCACCCACCACGAACCACGAGAACTGAAAAAGGAGCATCAGATGCCGAAGATGAAGACCCACCGTGGCGCTGCAAAGCGCTTCAAGGTGACCGGTNCCGGTCGCCTCAAGCGACGCAACAGCAACCTCAATCACATCCTCGAGAAGAAGTCGCCGAAGCGCAAGAGACGCCTCAACAAGGAGAGCGACGTCCATCCGACGAACGCCAAGACCGTCCGCCGACAGCTCGGCATCTGAACACCCGGCGACCTGCCAGCTTCGGACTGGTCCGGTAGGGAGTGCCGGTCCGTCCCGCGAACACATCCACTCTCGACACTTTCAACAAGGAGTCCCATCATGGCCAGGGTCAAGCGAGCCGTCCACGCCAGAAAGAAGCACCGAGCCATCCTCGAGGAGGCGAAGGGCTACTACGGCAACAAGAGCCGTTCCTTCCGNGCTGCCAACGAACAGGTCATGCACTCGGGGAACTACGCGTTCCGCGATCGCCGTGCCCGGAAGGGCCAGTTCCGTCGGCTCTGGATCCAGCGCATCAACGCCGCCTGCCGACAGCAGGGAACGACCTACAGCCGCTTCGTGTCGGGCCTCCGCGAGGCCGGCATCGAGGTGGACCGGAAGGTCCTCGCCGACCTGGCGGTGACCGATCCGCAGGCGTTCGCCGCGCTGGTCGAGTCGGCGGTCGGCTCGGCCGACGCCGCCTGAGCCAGTCGTCGGCCGTCACCGGACACGACCGGTGGCTGACATCGTCGGTGGCCGGAATCCGGCGCTGACCCGCGTTCGCCGGCTGGCCCGTGACCGGGCGCTACGGCGCCAGGAGGGCGTATACCTCGTCGAGGGTCCGACGCTCGTCGTCGACGCCCTGTCGGCCGGGCGGGAGGTCGAGCAGGTCTTCGTTCCTGCGGAGGCAGCCTCCTCGGCCGTCGCTGCGGCGTCGGAGACCTCGGGCGTCCCGTGCCGCCTCGTCGACGAGGCCCTGTTCGACGGCCTGACGACCACGATGTCGGCCCAGCCGGCGATCGCCGTCGTCGCCCGGCACGACGTTTCCGTGCCGGACCTGCCCGCCGACGGCGTGGTCGTCGTGCTGGCCGAGGTGGCCGATCCGGGAAACGCCGGCACCCTCGTCCGGTCCGCCGAGGCTTTTGGCGCCTCAGGCGTGATCTTCGCCGGCGGCGTCGATCCCTACAATCCGAAGTGTGTCCGNGCCACGGCCGGCTCCCTGTTCCGGCTCCCGTTNGCCGTCCTCGAGGGCGACGGTGCCGTCGACGAGGCGCTCATCCTGCTGGAGGCATCGGGCCGGCATTGCTGGGGGAGCGTGGCCGAGGGCGGTATCCCACCCACCGAGGTGCCGGACGGCCGACCCATCGCACTCCTGCTCGGCAACGAGCCCCACGGACTGGCCGAGGACGCAATCGCCCGTTGCGAAGGCCTCGTCACGGTCGCGACGACCGGGTCCGGCGATTCGCTGAACGTGGCCGTCGCCGGTGCCGTGCTCCTCTACGCCCTCGCCGCCCGGTGACCGGCGTTCCGGCTGTTCGGCAATGGTCATCGCCCGGGGTGGCCGTCTGCTCTAGCCTCGCTGGAACCGTAGAAGCGGCCGATTGCCACTGATGGACCTGGATCTCGACGCTCACCTCACCACCGCCGAAGCCACCGTCGCCGACGCTGTGGACCTTGACGCCCTTGCGGTCGTCGGCACCGAGTTGCTGGGCCGGAAGTCGGTGCTGGCGACGGTGCGGAGCCGGTTGGCCGACATGGATCCCGACGACCGAAAGGTGGTGGGCCGTCGGGTCAACGAGGTCCGGACCGAGGTCGAGCGACTCATCTCCGAGCGGNGGGCCGAACTGGCGGTGGGGGCCCGGGCNGAGGTCCTCGAAGCCGAGCGCCTGGACCTGACCGAGTTCGACCGGGGTCGTCGCCTCGGACACCGCCATGTCGTCACCCAGACCTGGGAGCGCCTCGAGGACCTGTTCGTCGGCATGGGCTACACGGTGGCCGAGGGGCCCGAGATCGAGGACGAGTGGCACAACTTCGGTGCCCTCAACTTCCCGCTTGGCCACCCGGCGCGCGACATGTACGACACGCTCTACGTCGAGTACGGCGAGCCACAGAGCACCATGCTGCGCACCCACACATCGCCGGTCCAGATCCGTGTGATGGAGGAACAGGAACCGCCGATCTANTCGATCATGCCGGGCCGCGTGTTCCGCAGCGACACCGCCGACGCCACGCACATGCCGGTGTTCCACCAGATCGAGGGCCTGGTCGTGGACCGGGACATCACCTTCGGAGACCTGGCCGGCACGCTCGATGCCTTCACCACCGCATACTTCGGTTCTGAGTTCACCTCCCGCCTGCGACCCTCGTACTTCCCGTTCACCGAGCCGTCCGCCGAGTTCGACATCCGTCGCCCCGATGGCAGTTGGCTGGAACTCGCGGGCTGCGGCATGGTGCACCCCGAGGTGCTGCGCTCCTGTGGGCTCGACCCCGAGGAGTGGTCGGGCTTCGCCTTCGGCTTCGGTCTCGACCGCCTGGCGCTGATGCGACACGGGATNGATGACCTGCGCGAACTGTTCCGCAACGACCACCGCTTCCTGGGGCAGTTCTGATGGGTNCCGCGGCATGAAGGTCCTGCTGTCGTGGCTGCGCGACTTCGCACCCGTCGAGGGCGACCCCGACCGGATCGGTGACCAGTTGAGCGACCTCGGCCTGACGGTCGAGCAGATGTCGATCCTGGGCGAGGGCCTCGACGGCATCGTCGTGGCCCGGGTGCTGGACCTCCGACCCCATCCCGACGCCGACCGGATCCAACTGGTCGACGTCGACGCCGGCGACGGCGAGGCGCTNCAGATCTGTTGCGGTGCCTTCAACATGTCTGTGGGCGACCTGGTGCCCCTGGCCACCCTGGGCACGGTCATGCCCGGTGGCATGGAGATCGNCCGCCGCAAGATGCGGGGAGAATGGTCCAACGGCATGCTCTGTGCGTCGACCGAGGTCGGCCTNGGNGACGATGACGACGGCATCATGCTCCTCGACACCGAAGCGGCTCCCGGTGCGGCACTGACCGAGGCGCTCGACCTGCGGTCCGATGTGCTCTATGACCTCGAGGTCAACCCCAACCGGCCTGACGCCATGTCCGTCGCCGGGGTGGCCCGCGACCTTGCTGCCCGCCAGGGCGTGCCGTTCGCCCTGCCNGAGCCGGACGTCGCCGAATCGGGTGATGGTGCCGCCGGCCGCGTCTTGGTCGAGATCCTCGACCCTGAACTGTGTGGGCGCTTCGGCCTGCGGGTCCTCGACGGCGTATCGGTCGGCACCTCGCCGCGGTGGCTGGTCAACCGTCTGAATGCCCTCGGTCAGNGGTCCATCAACAGCGTGGTCGATGCCTCGAACTANGTGATGCTCGAATTGGGCCAGCCCAACCACACCTACGACCTGGCCCGGGTCGCCGGTGGTGCCTTCCGGATCCGGCGTGCCGGTGAGGGAGAGGCCATCCAGACGCTNGANGGGGTCGAGCGCANCCTCACGGCCGCCGACGGCGTGATCGCCGACGGTGACGANGTGGCCGTCGGCATNGCCGGGATCATGGGCGGGGCCAACACCGAGATCGGTGCCGGAACCACGACCGTGGCCCTCGAGATGGCCTGGTGGGACCCGAAGACGATTGCGGCGAGTGCACGGCGTCTGGGCCTTCGCAGCGAGGCCTCCGCCCGCTTCGAACGGGGCTGCGACCCGGAGGTCGTCGAACTGGCCATGCGGCGCTTCGCCGAGTTGCTGGCGCCCTCTGGTGCCACGCTGGCCCCCGACCTGGTCGACGCGCGGGGAGACCTGCCCGTCCGCGAGGTCGTCCGGGTCCGGACCGACCGGGTCAATGCCATCCTCGGTACCGACCTGGGGCGGGACCGCATCGCCGACGTGCTGCAGTCCATCGAGTTCGGCGCCGAACCGGTCGGCGACGACCTCGATGTCGACATCCCGAGCTTCCGGGCCGACAGCAGCACCGAGATCGACGTGATCGAGGAGGTGGCCCGGGTCCACGGCTATGGACGGATCGAGCGCACGGTGCCCCGGTCGACCATCACCGGCCACCTCACGCCGCACCAGCTCGACCGGCGAACGGTCCGTTCCACCATGGCCGGGCTGGGACTCGACGAGGTCATGCCGGTTCCGTTCCTCGCCCCCGGAGACCTTGAGGCGGCCGGTTTGCCGGCGGACGGCATCACGGTCACGAACCCCCTCGTCTCCGAGGAGTCGGTGATGCGGGCATCGCTACGGCCAGGGATCCTCAAGACGCTGGCGTACAACGCCTCGCACCGCCTCACAGGCCTCGGCCTGTTCGAGGTCGGCCACGTGTACCGACAGCCCGCCGAGGCGCAGCGCCTTCCCGACGAGCGTGAATACCTGGCCGTGGCGCTGGCGGGCCGCGAGGCCGGCGAGGCCGTGGCGGTGTGGTCGGCCCTGGCCGATGCCCTGGCGGCGCGCGACTACGCCCTCGTCGCCGAGTCCGTCCCCGGCCTGCACCCCTCCCGCACCGCACGTATCGAGGTGTCCGGTACTCCTGTCGGCCACGTCGGTGAGGTCGATCCCGGCGTGCTCGAGTCCTATGAGGTCCCCGAGCGGGTGGCCTGGCTGGATGTCGACCTCGACACGCTGTTGGCCCTATCGCACGGCGACAAGCCCTACAGGGGCTTCAGTCGCTATCCGTCGTCTGACATCGACCTGGCCTTCGAGGTCGACGAGGGCACCCCGGCAGATGCCGTGGGCCGATGCCTGAGGGATGCGGCCGGCGACCTGCTCGTCGACCTGTCGTTGTTCGACGTGTACCGGGGCGATGCCGTTCGGGAGGGGCGGCGCAGCCTCGCCTTCGCCCTGCGCCTCCAGGCCACCGACCGGACGCTCACCGATGCCGAGGTGGCCGAGTTGCGCCAGCGTTGCATCGATGCGGTGCAGGGCTCGCTGCCTGCCACCCTGCGGGGCTGACGCCCGACCGCCTGCCCCCGGTGGGTAACGAGTACGTTCGCCCGCATGCGCAGTTGGCAGGTCCACGAACTGGGTGACCCCATCGACCGTCTCGTCCTCGACGAGGTCGAGGCGCCGGAGGCCGGTCCCGGGCGGGTCGTCCTCGACCTCGAGGCGGTCGGGCTGGCCTTCCCCAACGTCCTGCAGTGTCGTGGCGAGTACCAGGTCAAGCCTCCACTGCCCTTCAGTCCGGCTGCTGAAGTCGTCGGACGCGTTTCCGCCGTTGGCGACGGCGTCGAAGGCCTCGAGGTCGGCCAGCGGGTTGTGAGCCTCGGCGGTGCATTGGCCGACCAGGCAGCGGTGGGTGCCGCCTCGGCGTTCGCCGTGCCCGACGGGGTGGCCCCGGAGAAGGCGGTGGCCCTGCCGACCAACTACTGCACCACCTGGTACGCCCTGCACGATCGTGCGCAGTTGCAGCCGGGCGAGACGCTGCTGGTCACCGGCGCCTCGGGCGGGACGGGATCGGCGGCGATCCAGCTGGGCCTGGCAGCCGGGGCGCGGGTGATCGCCGTGGCCGGTGGCCCGGAGAAGGTGGCGGCGTGTGAGGCGCTGGGAGCCGACGAGGTGATCGACCACCGTGAGGTCGACGACCTGGTCGAGCGGGTCCGCGAGTTGACCGGCGGCAGCGGGGTCGACGTGGCCTACGACCCCGTGGGAGGCGACGTGTTCCAGCAGGTTCGGCGCTGCATGGCATGGAATGGCCGGCTGCTGGTGATCGGCTTCGTGGCCGGGATCCCGGAGATCGCCACGAACCACGTGCTCCTGAAGAACTATTCAGTCGTCGGTGTGCACTGGGGGGCTTCGCTGGCCCGTGATCCGGCCTCCCTGGGCCGCCAGATGGGGGAGTTGTTCACTTTGGCGGAGACGGGCGCCGTCGACCCGCTCCTACACCCCGTATATGGATTCGATCAGGGGGCGAGGGCCATCCAGGACATCGCCGACCGAAAAGTGGTCGGAAAGGTCGTGGTTTCGGTCTGAGCCCTTCTCCCATCGATGTGCATGAGATGTTGCATGATCATGCGAGAGTCCGTATGCTCTCGGGATGGCTGCAGTCGGGATCATCGGCGCCTCGGGGTTCACCGGGGCGGAACTGCTGCGGCTCTGTGCCGCCCATCCGGACCTCGACGTGGTGGTCGCCACTGGCGATTCCCAGGCGGGGACTGCCGTGGCCGACCTCTACCCGAGCCTCGCCGCCCACTACGGCGACCTGACGTTCGCCGAAGTCGACGACACCACTGCCGACGGCTGCGACGTCGTGTTCCTCGGTCTGCCCCACGGCGCCTCGCAGGCACTCGTCCCCGACCTGGCCTCACGGGTCGGCCACGTGATCGACCTGGCGGCCGACTTCCGGCTGCGGGACGCGGCGCTGTACCCCGAATGGTACGACGAGCCGCACACGGCACCCGGGCTGCTCGTCGACTTCGCCTACGGGCTGCCCGAGCTCTACCGGCCGTCGATCGTCGGGGCGCCGCTCATCGCCGTCCCGGGGTGCTATCCGACGGCGACCTCGCTGGCACTGGCCCCGTTCGTGTGGGGAGGACACGTCGAGCCCTCTGCCCTCGTGGTCGATGCTGCCAGCGGCGTTTCGGGCGCCGGTCGGCCCCCGAAGCCCCACACCACCTTCTGCGCCGTCGACGAGGACTACTCCGCCTACGGGCTGGTCGGTCACCGGCACACGCCGGAGATGGAACAGGCGGTCGGCACGCGGGCCGACGGCTCGGTCGTCGACCACGTCTCGATCCTGTTCACTCCGCACCTTGCGCCCATGAACCGGGGCATCCTGGCCACCTGCTACGCACGGCCCACCGGAGCGCTCGACACCTCGTCCGCCCTCGGCCTGCTGGCCGACTTCTACGCCGAGGAGCCCTTCATCGTGGTCGACGAGCGGTCGCCCTCGACCAAGGTCACCCTCGGCTCCAACACGGCGCACCTGACCGCACGGGTGGACCCTCGGACCGGACTGCTGGTGGTGCTGTGCGCCATCGACAACCTCGTCAAGGGGGCCTCCGGCCAGGCTGTGCAGTGTGCCAACCTGGCACTGGGCCTCGACGAGGCGGCCGGCCTCTCCTTGATCGGGCTCTACCCGTGAGCGTCACCGACACTCCGGGCTTCGTGGCCAGCGGCGTCACCTGCGGCATCAAGCCGTCGGGCGCCCCCGACCTGGCGATGGTCGCCACGGCGGACGGCGCAGCGGTCACCGCAGCCGGGGTGTTCACCTCCAACAGGATGACCGCCGCTCCCGTGCTGGTCTGCCGGGAGCACCTGGCGACGACCGGTGGACGGGCCGCAGCCGTCGTCCTCAACAGCGGCAACGCCAACGCCGCCACTGGTGCGCAGGGCATGGCCGACGCCCGCCGGATGGCCGCCGCGACGGCGGCCGATCTGGGCTGCGCCGCCGAAGAGGTCCTCGTCTGCTCGACCGGCTGGATCGGCTACCCGCTCCCGATGGACGTCATCCTGGGCGGCATTCCCGAGGCAACGGCGGCGCTTTCCGACGACGGTGGAGCGTCCGCCGCCGAGGCGATCATGACGACCGACACCGTGCCCCGGACCACGACCGTCTTCGGCGCCGGTTTCACCGTCGGCGGCATCGCCAAGGGAGCGGCGATGCTCGAGCCCAACATGGCCACGATGCTGGCCGTACTCACCACCGACGCCGAGGTCGACGCCACCACCGCTACGGAGCTCCTGCGGGCGGCCGTCGGCACCAGCTTCAACTGCCTGACCGTCGACGGTGCCGAGTCCACCAACGACACGGTGCTGCTGCTCGCCAGTGGCTCTGCCGGCCCGGCCGACCCGGGAGCCCTGGGCGCGGCGCTCGCCGAGGCCTGCCTGTCGCTGGCCGTCCAGATGGCCGACGACGCAGAGGGTTCCACCAAGACGGTGTTCCTGTCCGTCACCGGCGCCGCCGACGATGCCGAGGCCGCCAAGGGCGCCCGGGATACCGCCAACTGTCAGCTGGTCAAGTGCTCCTGGTATGGCGAGGACCCCTACTGGGGCCGGATCGCCGCCGAGATGGGCGCCGCCGGCATCGCCTTCGACCCCGACACGATCACGATCTCGTACGGCGGCCAGATGGTCTACGCCGGCGGTGAGGCCCGACCCGTCGACGAGGCCGCCCTGAAGGCGCACATGGCCGGCCGGACCCTCGACCTCGACGTCGACCTCGGCCAGGGCATCGGCACGGCACGGGTGGTCACCACCGACCTCAGCCACGCCTACATCGACGAGAACATGCGGACCTCCTGAGGAGACATGCGATGAACCCCGGCACCGAGCAGTTCTCCCCTGAGCGGAGGGCTGCAGTACTCGTCGAGACCCTGCCGTACATCCAGCGGTTCAAGGGCTCGGTCATCGTCGTCAAGCTCGGCGGCAACGCCATGGTCGACGGGGACCTGGCCGCCCGGTTCGCCGAGGACATCGTGCTCATGCACTCGGTCGGCATCCGGCCGGTCGTCGTGCACGGCGGCGGTCCGCAGATCGGCGAGATGCTGGACCGGTTGGGCCTGAAGTCCGAGTTCCGGGACGGCCTGCGGGTCACAGACGCCGCCACCCTCGACGTGGCCCGGATGGTCCTCGTCGGCAAGGTCGGTCGGGACGTGGTGTCGGGCCTCAACGTCTACGGCCCGCTCGCCGTCGGCATTTCGGGCGAGGACGGCGGCCTCATCCGTGCGACCGCCCGGGACGCCGAGCTGGGCTTCGTCGGCGACGTCGAGGCGGTCAATCCGGCCATCATCGAGCGGCTCCTCGTCGAGGACCTCATCCCCGTCGTCTCGACGATCGGCACCGACGTGACGGGACAGGCCTACAACATCAACTCCGACACGGTGGCGGCCGCCCTGGCCGGGGCGCTCGGCGCCGAGCGGATCCTCTACCTGACCGACGTCGAAGGCCTACGGGCCGACGCCGACGACCCCGGGACCCTGATCTCGAGGCTCGACGTCGAACGGCTCGGTGCGCTCATGTCGGACGGCACCATCAGCGGAGGCATGATCCCGAAGGCGCAGGCCTGCCTCGACGCCGTCCATGCCGGGGTCGGTTCGGCACACATGGTCGACGGACGGATCCCCCATGTGCTCCTCCTCGAACTGTTCACGGACGCCGGCATCGGGACCATGGTGTTCCCGGTGGGCGGTGGACCCGACGCCGACCGGCAGGCGGACCCGTCATGAGCGACGACCGGCTCCTCATGGGCAACTACGGCAACCCTCCCGTCACGTTCGTCCGGGGGAGCGGCACAGAGCTCTTCGACGACTCGGGGAAGCGCTACCTCGACTTCCTCTGCGGCCTGGCGGTCACGAGCCTCGGCCACAGCCACCCCCGGGTGGCAGCGGCCCTTGCCACACAGGCCGAGACGCTGCTCCACGTCTCCAACCTGTTCGACACCGAGCCGCACCTCGAGGTGGCCGCACGCCTGGATGCCCTCATCCGGTCGGGGACCGGTGAGGCCACACCGGGAAGGGTCCTCTTCCAGAACTCCGGCGCCGAGGCCAATGAGGCCGCCATGAAGTTGGCCCGGAAGCACCATGGTCGGGGACGCCACGTCGTGGTGTCGGCCTTCCGGTCATTCCACGGGCGGACCCTCGCCACGCTGGCGGCCACCGGCCAGCCCGAGAAGCACGAGCCCTTCCAACCACTGCCCGAGGGGTTCCGCCACGCCGCATGGAACGACCTCGATGCCTTCGAGGCCGCCCTCGACCCCACGGTCGGGGCGATCCTGCTCGAGTCGCTCCAGGGCGAGGGAGGGGTCAACCCGGCCGACGTCGACTTCCTCGTCGGCATCAGGCGACTCTGCGACGAGCGGGGCATCCTGCTGATCCTCGACGAGGTCCAGACCGGGCTCGGGCGTACCGGCCGGTGGTTCGGCTTCCACCACGCCGGCATCCGGGCCGACATCGTCACCGTCGCCAAGGCGCTTGGCAATGGAGTTCCGATCGGCGCCGTCTGGGCAAGTGCCGAGGTGGCGGCGGCGTTCTCGCCCGGCGACCATGGATCCACATTCGGAGGGCAGCCCCTCGCCGCATCGGCAGCCAGGGAGGTACTCCGGGTGATGGAGGAGATCGACGCACCGGCCTGCGCAGCGGTGAGGGGAGCGGCCCTCACCAGCCTCCTCGCGGCCCTGCCCGGCGTCACCGCCGTTCGGGGCCTCGGTCTGCTCCTGGCGGCCGAACTGGACCCCGACGTCCTCGACGGTCGTACCGGCGCCGATGTGGCTCGGGCGTGCCTCGACGCCGGCCTGGTGGTCAACGGCATCACGCCGACCGCCCTGCGGCTGGCACCGCCACTGACCGTGACCGACGACGAACTGGTCGAGGGTGTGGCGATCCTGGGTGCTGTGCTGTCCGAAG
>PACE01000030.1 GCA_002699725.1 Acidimicrobiaceae bacterium | reverse complement strand
ACAGGGACCGACATCTGCGGGTTCACGGCGAAGAGGTGTTCGAGACCATGTGCGCCTTCTACGACACGATGGTGCGCCTCTTCTCGGGAGGCAAGTTGGGCGGTCTCAGGGTCGTGGCGCGCAGGATCTGAACGTACATACGAGGACGCATTGGACAACCTCTCCCGATAACCACTTGTGTGCAACAAACGCACAATGGCTCCCGTGAAGCGCAGAGGGCCGACCCCAAAAGACCGGCCCTGACCTGCGGTTTTGATGGCTCCGGGGGTGGGGCTCGAACCCACGACCTGCGGATTAACAGTCCGACGCTCTGCCAGCTGAGCTACCCCGGAAGGCGGGGCGCAGGATACCAGCGGGCCCCGGCGATCGTCCTGGGGTCAGCCCTCCTCCCAGTAGTCGCGCAGCTTCCTCGATTTCATCGGATGGCGCAGTTTCGCCATCGTCCGGGACTCGATCTGGCGCACCCGCTCACGGGTGACGCCGAACCGCCGACCGACCTCCTCGAGCGTCGCCGTCTTGCCGTCGTCGAGGCCGAACCGCATGCGGACGACGTCACGCTCCCGCACATCGAGTTGGTCGAGCACCTCGAGGATGTCGTCCTTCAGGAGGCGACGCGTGGCGGCCAGGACGGCGTCCTCTGCATCGAGGTCAGCGACCATGTCCGCGAGGGTCACGTCCTGTTGGCCTCCGAACGTTGAGTCGAGGGACAGCGGGTCCTGGTTGCGTGACAGTTCCAGCAGGTCGCCGACCTTGTCGACGTCGATGGCGGCACGTTCGGCGATCTCGGCCATCGTGGGCTTCCGCTCGAGTCGCTGCTCGAGTTCGCGTTCGGTGCGTACGCAACGGTTCATGGCGTCGACCATGTGGACGGGGATTCGGATCGTGCGCGCCTGGTCGGAGACCGCCCGGCTGACCGCCTGGCGGATCCACCAAGTGGCGTACGTCGAGAACTTGAAGCCCTTCGTCGGGTCGAACTTCTCAACGGCCCGCATGAGTCCCAGGTTGCCCTCCTGGACGAGGTCGAGCAGCGGCAGCCCCCGCCCGACATGGCGCTTGGCGATCGAGACGACCAGCCTGAGGTTGGCCCGGGTGAGGCGGTCGCGCGCCATCTCGCCGGCTCGCTGTCGGCGCCTGAGGCGCACGAGTGCCACGCGCTCCAACTGCACGCGCTCCCCCGTGACCGCCAGGTCGGCCAGCTCGACCTCGGCCTCGTTGCCGTCGCTGATGGCGCTCGCCAACTCAACCTCCTCGGCCGCGGTGAGGAGTGGGACCTCGCCGATCTCCTGGAGGTACGTGCGGGTGGAGTCCCCGCTGTCGCCACGCTCCGAGGGATGCCTCGCCGGGTCGCGGCGCCGCACCGACCGGTGTCTCGGGCGGATGAGCCGGCGGGCCTCCTGCTCGTCGACACCGTCACTTCCGGTGAGGTCGACGGCGAAGACGGTCTCGTCGAGTTCGATGCCCCCTTCGTCGAGCGCAGCGCGGATCTCACCGATCAGTTCGGGCGTGAGCTCAGCGTCCTGGAGGACGTCGATGACCTCGTCAAGGGTGAGCCGCCCACGCGACCGCCCGCGTCGAAGGAGACGGACGAACTCAAACTCCGACACCCCGGCCCAACGAGCCTTCGGGGCAATGTCACCCATCGGCCCTCCCCTCCGAGTACTCAACCAACCACCGTAGCAACGCCTCGACGGGCTCGAAGCCGGTTTCGTTCTCATCGAAGACGGGGAGTTCCCGGAGCCCGATAATGGTGGTACGCAGGTACGAGATCGGGAGATGGTAGGACGCCAGGTCACCGCTTTCCCGGGCCTCTGCCTCGAGTTCGACGGCCGCCCGTTCGGCGGCGAGCGAGACCAGCCTGTGGACCACCCCGACCGGGTCGTCGTCAGTCGCGTCCTGGACCGCCAGCCGGCCGAGCAGGTCGGCGGACCCTCCCCCGGCGGCCTCGCGGGCGGCGTGCAGGTCCTCATGCCCGGCCAGGGCCTGGTAGGCGGTCCTGGTCGTCAGGTCACCGAACAGCACCGGATCGAGGTGCGCTGCGAGTTCGTCGGGTCGATGGATCAGCAGGCGGATCGCCTGGTGCTCGGGTGTGAGCCGTGTCGACACGGCGGCCTGGGACGCCTCCCGACCACCCCCACCCGACCTCGGGACCGACCTGGCCAACCGGCGCACCTCCTCGACGGAGACCCGGCAGCGGTCGGCGATGCTCACGACGTACTGGTCGCGCACGAGCGGGTTGGGGTGTTCGGTCACGAGTGCCATGGCCTCGGCGGCGGCCAGCGCCCGACCCTCCATCGTGTCGAGGTCGCCCCGCCCCAGTGCCCGGTCGACTCGGAACTCGAGGAACGGACGGGCCTCGGCGATCGCACGCCCCAGGCCGTCGGGGTCGGATCGGGCCATGTCACCCGGGTCGGCACCCTCGGGCAGTGCGGCGACGGCGAAGCGCAGCCCGAACTCCTCCTCCCAGGCGTAGACCCTCTCGGCCGCGGCCTGGCCGGCACCGTCAGCGTCGTAGGCCAGGACGATCCGGGGGGCGAAGCGGGCCAACTTGCGGGCGTGGTCGGCGGTCATGGCGGTGCCGCAGGTGGCGACGGAGCGCTCGATTCCCGCCTGGTGGAAGCCGATCACATCGGTGTAGCCCTCGCACACGACGATCTCGTCCATGCGGCCCGCTTCGGTCTTGGCCCAGTTGAGGCCGTAGAGCAGGCGTCCCTTGTCGTAGACCTCGGACTGGTCGGAGGTGTTCTTGTACTTGGGGCCCTCGGCGTCGGGCAACTTGCGGCCGCCGAACCCGACGGCGTCTCCCCGCTCGTCGAAGATCGGGAACATGATGCGGGCCCGGAAGAAGTCGTACTGCTTCCCTCGCTTGTTGAGGCCTCCCAGCCCGGCCCCCTGGAGGTCCTCGGTCGACAGGTGGAGATGGCGAGCCAGGGAGTCCCACTCCTCGGGTGCCCAGCCGATCGAGAAAGTGCGCACGATGTCGCCGTCATAGCCGCGTGCCCGCAGGTAGCTCCGGGCCGGCCCGCCGTCGTCACCCTCGAGGAGGCGCCGGTGGTAGAAGTCGGCCGCCTCCCCAACGGCCTCGACGAGCGAATGCCGCCGACCACGCTTCTTGGACTCGTTGGCGTCGGTGTAGCGGAGCGTGATGTTGGCCTTGTTGGCCAGGTATTCGACCGACCCGGCGAAGTCCAGGTGCTCCATCTCGCGGACAAAGTCGATGACGTCGCCCTGCACCTGACAGCCGAAGCAGTAGAAGACCGCCTTCTCCTGGCTGACCGAGAACGACGGCGTCTTCTCGCCGTGGAACGGGCACAGGCCCATCCACTGGCGGCCGCTCTTCTTGAGTTGCGTGTACTGGGTGACGATGCCGACGATGTCGCTCTGTTCGCGTACTCGACGGATGTCGTCGTCGAGGATCCCCATGGCCGCCGAAACTAGCAGTACCCCCTGACGGCCGACCCGGCGCAGGGCTCAGGCCGGCAGCCGGCCCCGCAGGTGGTCGACCAGTTCGTCGATCGGGACCCGGTCCTGGTCCATCGAGTCGCGATCACGCACGGTGACGGCCCGGTCGTCGAGGGTGTCGAAGTCGACGGTGATGCAGAACGGTGTGCCGATCTCGTCCTGGCGCCGGTAGCGACGGCCGATGGCCTGGGTCTCGTCGTAGTCGCACATCCAGTGCGGTTGGAGCAGGCCGAGGACCTCACGCGACGGATCCACCAGTTCCGGCTTCTTGGACAGCGGCAGCACGGCCATCGTGTACGGGGCGAGGCGCGGGTCGAGTCGCAGGACGGTGCGCTGCTCACCGCGCACCTCCTCCTCGTCGTAGGCGGCCATGAGGAATGCCATGGCGGTGCGGGTGGCACCGGCGGCCGGTTCGATCACGTGCGGGACGTACTTCTCATTGGTCGCCGGGTCGAGGTACTCGAGGCGGGCGCCGGATGCCTCGGCGTGGCGCAGAAGGTCGAAGTCGGTGCGGTTGGCGATGCCCTCGAGTTCGTCCCAGCCCCATGGGAACAGGAACTCGACATCGGAGGTGTCCTTGGAGTAGTGGCTCAACTCGTCGCCCTCGTGGACGCGCAGCCGCAACTTGTCGGCGGGCATGCCGAGGTCGAGGTACCAGTCGCGGCGCACCTCGCACCAGTACCCGAACCATTCGTCGGAATCGTCGGGCGGCACGAAGAACTCGAGTTCCATCTGTTCGAACTCCCGGGTCCGGAACACGAAGTTTCCGGGGGTGATCTCGTTGCGGAACGACTTGCCGATCTGGGCGATGCCGAAGGGTGGCCGCTTGCGACTTGTGTTGAGAACGTTGGCGAAGTTGGTGAACATGCCCTGGGCCGTCTCGGGCCGCAGGTAGACCTCGGCGGCCGTCTCGGAGACGGGGCCGGCGTGGGTCTTGAACATGAGGTTGAACTGGCGGGCCTCGGTGAGGGTGCCGGTGGCCCCGCAGGAAGGGCACGTGGACGGGTCGTCGAGCTTGTCCTCTCGGTGGCGTTCGCCACACTTCCGGCAGTCGACCAGCGGGTCGGTGAAGTTGGCGAGGTGGCCGGACGCCTCCCACACGGCGGGAGGCGACAGGATCGAGGCATCCAGTCCGACGACGTCGTGGCGCATCTGCACCATCGAGCGCCACCACTGGTCCTTGACGTTGCGGAGCAGCAGGACGCCGATCGGCCCGTAGTCGTAGGTCGAACGGAAGCCGCCGTAGATCTCGGCCGACTGGAACACGAAACCCCGCCGCTTGGACAGGTTGACGACCTTGTCGAACAGCGTCTCGTCATTGGGGACCATGGCGTTGCAGGGTAGCGACCGCCCGGGCCGACAGAGGCGACGGTTCTGGCAGTATTGCTGCGACACTCAATGCATGGAGAGCATCCGGGGCATGGGACAGATCGGTCGGGGCGGAACGTCCGGCGACCCGACGGCTGTCGTGGCACGGCGGATGATCGCCTCGCTGCTCGACGCCGTGCTCATCTCGGTCGTCGTGCTGATCGTGTACCGGGACGGCATCGCCACGTTCACGGACGACAACAACATCATCTGGAACCAATCCGCCCTTCTCGCGGCGTCGGTCCTATTCATCGTGAACCACGTGTTCCTCGCCGGGACCAGGGGCTTCAGCCTCGGAAAGGCGATCGTCGGCCTGCGGATCGTTCGCCGCAGCGACGGCGGACTACCCGGCCTNCTGGGCGCCGCCGGTCGCACNGTGCCGTGGATCATCCCGATCCCGGTCATCCCGTTCCTCGAGTTGGGCGTGATGATCACCACCAAGGGCCATCGCCGCATCGGCGATCGCATCGGCCGAACCCTCGTCGTCGACCGCGGCGACGCCGGGGTGGTCCTCGCCGTACCTGGCCTCCCCGATCCGCCCGGCCCCCCGGTGATGCCCGAACAGATCAACCCGATCGAAGGCTGAGGCCTACGCCTTCTCCATGACGCGTCTCGAGCGGACTCGNCGTTCNAGGTGGTATTCGATGGCNTCGGTGGCGACGGCGTCGACCTCGCCGCAGACCCGGGCGTCNTCCACTTCGAGGGCGGTCGCCAGGTGGCCGCCGAGGACGGCCCGCATCACCGCAAGCGCNGACTCGGACACGGGACGGCCCCGACGGCAGTCGTCGCACAGCACCCCNCCCTCCNCCACGTCGATGGCCACCAGGTGCTCGGTGGCCTGGCACCGCACACAGGCATCNAGCGCCGGCGCCAGGCCCTCGTGGGCCANCACCTTGAGNAAGAACGCCGGCACCAGCAGCGGCGAAGGGCGCTGGTCGAGCGTGCGCAGCGCCCCGACGAGCATGTCGTAGCGACGNCGGTCGCCCTCTCCTTCCGGCGCCAGTCGCTCGNCCACCTCGAGTAGCGCCGACGCCTCGGCGAAGCGGTCGGGATCGGACCGCAGCGATGNAAACGTNTCGAGGCTCTCGGCCTGCGTGACGATCTGCAGGTCNCNGCGCCCCTTGTGNAACTGCACGTCGANGTGGCAGGTGGGTTCGAGGCGNCCTCCGAACTTCGAACGGGTCTTGCGGACTCCCTTGGCGACCGCCCGGACCTGCCCGTGGNCGGCGGTCAGCAGNGCCAGGATCCGGTCCGCCTCGCCCAGCTTCCAGGTGTGCAGCACCACGGCCTGGTCCCGGTAGAGGGCCATCAGCCGCCGCTTCCCAGACCGGTCGCCACTACTCNCCNCCCACGCCGCCGAAGCGCCGGTCCCGGTCCTGGTACTCCTTGATGGCGGCGTAGAGGTGTTCNCGCCGGAAGTCGGGCCAGAGCACCTCGCTGAACACCAACTCGCTGTACGCCANNTCCCACAGCAGGAAGTTGGAGATGCGGTACTCGCCCGANGTGCGGATCATCAGGTCCGGGTCGGGCATCTCCGGNTCGTAGAGGTTCCGGGCGATGACCTTCTCGGTGACCTTTTCNGCCGGGGTGCCCGANTCGACGATGCGACGCACGGCATCGACCAGTTCGGCCCGACCGCCGTAGTTGAAGGCGATCGTGAATGTGAGTCCCGTGTTGTCCTGCGTGAGNTCGAGCGACTCGTCCATGCGCCGGATCAGCCGCTTCGGGACCCGCCAGTCGCGGCGCCCNGAGAAGCGGATCCNGACGTTGCGCTCGTTCAACTCGTCGCGNCGCTCNAGCAGGATCTGTTCGTTGAAGTTGATGAGGAACTTCACCTCCTCCTTGGGGCGCCGCCAGTTCTCGGTCGAGAAGGCGTAGACGGTGAACCAGTCGATNCCGATCTCGTCGGCGCCCTCGAGCACGTCGAACAGGGCGCGCTCGCCAGCCTTGTGGCCNTCGGTGCGGGAAAGGCCCTGTTGCTTCGCCCAGCGCCCGTTGCCGTCCATGACGCANGCAATGTGGCGGGGGATCCGGGAGGGATCGAGGTCGNCGGGAAGCACACNACGAAAACTACCGGCTGACGCCCAACGCCCGGTGGCGCGCCGGTCCCCGCCGGTACCGTCAGCACATGGACGAAGGCGCGGCCGCGAACCCCTCCGAGCGTGCCGCCATCGCCCTCGAGGAGGTCACCGGCCACCTGCCGGACGGGGGCGAGCGGCGACCGGGCCAGGAGGCCATGGCCCGAGCGGTGGCTGAAGTCCTCGACGCCGGCGGTCACCTGGCCGTCCAGGCCGGCACGGGCACCGGCAAGACGCTGGCCTACCTCGTCCCGGCGCTCCTCGCCGGAGCGCGCACTGTCGTCGCCACGGCCACCAAGGCGCTCCAGGACCAGTTGGCGAACAACGACCTCCCCTTCCTCGCCGAGCACCTCGATGCGTACCTGGACGAGCCGGTCTCGTTCGCCGTCCTGAAGGGGCGCTCGAACTACGTCTGCCTCCAACGCCTGGCCGAGGTGGCCGAGGCGAACGTGCAGCAGACCCTCGACGGCCTCGCCGAACACGCCGACGACGAGCAGTTGGCCGCAATCGCCGACTGGGCCACCGGGACCGACACCGGTGACCGGGCCGAACTGCCATTCGAACCGAGCGGATCCACCTGGTCGGCCGTGAGCATCGGCTCCCACGAGTGCCCCGGTCGCAACCGCTGCCCACAGGGCGATGGCTGCTTCGCCGAACTCGCACGCGACCGGGCGGCACAGGCGCAGGTGGTCGTCACGAACCTGCACCTCTACGGCATCGACGTGGCCACCGACGGAGCGATCCTCCCCCACCACGACCTGGCGATCCTCGACGAAGCCCACACTGCCGAGGACATCCTGGCGGCCGCCAACGGTGCCGAGATCAACGGAGGCCGCTTCCGGGCCCTGCGCCGGGTCGCCTCCGGAATCCTCACGCGGTCGCCGGAACTCGACAACGTCGACGAACTCGCCGGCCGCTTCGACGATGCCCTCGTCGCACACCTCGGGAAACGGCTCACCCCTGCCGACGATCCCGAAGTCGGGCCACTGCTCGAACTGGTCGACTCCCGGCTCGAGGCCCTCCAGTCGGCACTGCGCGCCCTCCCCGACGACGCTTCGGCAAAGGCCAAGGCCCGGGCCCAGCGTTGCCTCTTGTCCACGGACAGCCTCCTCGGATCGATCCGTGCGATCCGGAGTCCCGACGATGGCGACGTCACATGGGTGGAAGGGTCTCACAATCGGCCCGTGCTGTGCATGTCACCCGTCGCCATCGCCGACGTGCTGGCGGAGCGCCTCTGGCCGAAGCGGCCGGTCGTGCTCACCAGCGCCACCCTGCCACCCAACCTGATGGGGCGCCTGGGACTCCCCGACGACGAGCACCGGGTCGAGGACGTCGGCAGCCCCTTCGACTTCGAGCGCCAGACGCTGCTGTACTGCGCNGCCCACCTTCCCGACCCACGNGACCCCGGCTACCGCGACGCTGTCCACGAGGAACTCGAGCGCCTGATCCTCGCCGCCGGCGGCCNTACCCTGGCGCTGTTCACCAGNTGGTCGGCACTCGACGCCGCACACGCCCACCTCGCCGAGCGCCTGCCGTTCACCGTCCTCCACCAGAACGACCTCCCCAAGCCGGCACTGATCAAAGCCTTCACCGCCGACGAGACTTCATGCCTGTTCGGCACACGCGGACTCTGGCAGGGCATCGATGTTCCCGGTCCGGCACTGTCTCTGGTGACCATCGACCGCATCCCCTTCCCCCGTCCCGACGATCCGCTCCTGAGCGCCCGCCGGGAGCGGATCGGCGACGGTGCCTTCGGCGAGATCGACATCCCCATGGCGGCCACTGACCTCGCCCAGGCCGCTGGGCGCCTCATCCGGACGGCAACCGACATCGGCGTGGTCGCCGTGTTCGACCGCCGACTCGCCAGGAGCCACTCCTACCGACAGCAGCTGCTGGCAGCCCTGCCACCGATGCCCCGGACCGTCGATCCCGACGAGGTCGAACGCTTCCTTCGGAACCTGTCCGAGGGTTGAAGCAGGGAAACCGGGCGCCTCAGTACCCCAGGCGGTCGAGGGCCTTGGGTCGGCGCTGCCAGTCCTTGTCGACCCGCACCACCAACTCCAGGTAGGCGCCCTCGGGCAGTTGCTCGCGCACCCGTGTCCCGGCCTCCTTGAGCACGGCGCCACCCTTGCCGATGACCATGCCCTTCTGGGACTCGCGCTCCACGAGGATCTCGCAACGGATATGGGGCCACTCCCACTCGGTGACCCGGGTGGCNATCGAATGCGGGAGTTCCTGGCGCACCACNGCCAGCAGCTGCTCGCGCACCAGTTCGGCCACCCAGAAGGCCTCCGGAACGTCGGTGACCATGTCGTCGGGGTAGTACTGAGGCCCTTCGGGAAGGCGGGACAGGACGTGCTCGACCAGTTCGTCAACGCCGGTTCCCTTTCGGGCCGAGATCGGGAAATACTCGTCGAAGTCGAACGCTGTCGCCAGCGCCAACTGCTCGATGATGCGATCGTGTGACTGCCCGTCGACCTTGTTCAGCACGAGCACCGTCCGCTCCGGAGGGAGCCCTTCGGCNACGAACCGGTCGCCGTTGCCGATGCCGCCCCGCCCGTCCACCACGAACAGCACCACGTCCATGTCCGCCAGCGCCGAGCGGGCGGTGTGGTTGAGCCGCTCGCCGAGCGTGGTCCGCGGCTTGTGGATGCCCGGCGTGTCGCAGAACACCGCCTGCACGTCGGGCCGGGTCAGGACCCCCCGAACCTCCGTGCGGGTGGTCTGGGGCTTGTTGGAGACGATCGAGACCTTGGTGCCGAGCATGCGGTTGAGCAGCGTCGACTTGCCGACGTTGGGGCGGCCCACGATCGTGACGAATCCGGAATGCACTGGTTGACTACTAGCCCTGCTCGACAGGGAGCGCACCGATGCGCACCCGGGTGATACGCCGCCCGACCACCTGCTCGACGTCGAAGCGACGGCCCGCCAACTCGACTCCCTCCCCCACCGATGGGACGTGTCCGAGGGCCCCGAAGAGCAGGCCGCCGACGGTGTCCCAGTCCCCGTCCGGCAGGACGTCGCCGAGCAGTTCATCGAGTTCGTCGACCGGCATCCGACCGTGGACCAGCATGGCGCCTCCGGCCAGCGGCNTGGCCAGCGGCTCTTCGCTGTCGAACTCGTCGACGATCTCACCGAACACCTCCTCGAGCAGGTCCTCCATCGTCACGAGGCCTGCCGTGCCGCCGTACTCGTCGACGACCACCGCCAGGTGGAAGCGCTCGGCCTGCATCTGGCGTAGGAGGTCGTCGGCCTGCTTGGTCTCGGGCACGTCGTGGGTCGGCCGTGCCAGGTCGGTCACAGGATCGGCCCCNCNGCCGTCGAACTGGGCCCGCATGAGGTCCTTGGCGTGCACGACGCCGACCAGGTCGTCGGTACCCAATCCTTCGATTGGCACACGGCTGCGGCCACTACGGACGGCAACCTCGATCGCCTCGGCGATCGTGGCGTCCGAGCGCACGGTGACCATGTCGGGCCTCGGNACCATCACCTCCCGGACGAGCGTGTCGCCGAAGGCGATCACCGACTCGACCAGGTCGTGCTCCTCCTCGTCAATGGCCTGAGACTCCAATGCGCGATCGGCCACGGCGAGCAGTTCCTCCTCCGACACGGACGGCTCACTGTCCTGGGACCGCCGCGGGGCGATCCGCTCGGCGATGGAGATCATGGCCACCGTCACCCAACGGAGGGGCGCCACCCTCGACAGGCCACGCGCCACCGGTGCCATGCGCAGGGCCACCGAATCCGTGTTGGCCAATGCCCAGGTCTTGGGGATGGACTCCACGACGACGAAGAACACCAGCAGCAGGAACAGCAACGAAGGTGCCACCCAGCCCCCACCGAAGCGGTCCTTGACGATCACGGTGGTCAAGCCGGCGGCTCCCAGTTGGCAGATCAGGAGCATCAGGAGGATCGGCCCGAGGTAGCGGGAACGCTCCTCGAGCACCTGGAGCAGGAGGNCGGTCCGGTCATCGGCGTCGCCCTCCTCGTGCCCGTTACCGATCTCGCTGTCGCCACGGGCCAGCACCGCTGCCCGGGCGCGCCGCATGTGGGTGAGGCTCGTTTCGGCTGCCGCCAGTACCGCCCCGGCACCGACCAGNGCGACCAGGGCGACCAGGGCAAGAATCTCGCCGCCTGTCATAACCGGTGGTGGCGGTCGAGCAGTTCGCCTTCGCGCTGCTGCATCACCGCCTTCTCGTCGGACTCTGCGTGGTCATGNCCCAGGAGGTGGAGGATCCCGTGGACGAGGAGCAATGCCACCTCATCGACATAGTCCCGTTGCCCGTCTACGGCCTGTCGACCGGCCACCGACGGGCAGATCACCACGTCGCCCANCAGCACCGGTTGGTCCCCGGGCACCTGGGCGGGATCGTCTACCGGNAAGGCCAGGACGTCGGTCGGACTGCCGTCACCGTCGAGGTGGTCGTGCCGAAGGTCTGCGATCGACTGTTCGTCCACGAAGTGGACCGTGAGTTCTATGCGCGCCTCGTCGAGGTGCTCGGCGACGAGCACGTCTGTGGCGAGGCGTCCCCATCGATCGGTGTCGACCTCGGGACCCGCACCAGGGGCAGCCCGTTCGTCGACGACCACGACCGTGGGAACGGGTTCAGGAGGTTCGTCGCCCATCCGGGTCAGGAGCCCCTGCGCCTCGGCGTGTTGCGGTCGTAGGCCTCGACGATGTCCTGGACGATCCGGTGGCGGACCACATCGCGTGCGCCGAGCCGCACGAACGAGAGCCCCTCGATCCCCTGCAGGACCTTCTCGATGCCGTCGAGTCCGCTGCGTCCGTCGGGCACGTCGACCTGGCTGGCATCGCCGGTCACGACGACGCTGGTCCCGAAGCCGATGCGCGTGAGGAACATCTTCATCTGCTCGGGCGACGTGTTCTGGGCCTCGTCGAGGATCACGAACGAGTTGTTGAGCGTGCGGCCCCGCATGAACGCCAGCGGCGCCACCTCGACCTGGCCCCGGTCGAGCAGTTTCTGGGCGGTTTCGGCCTCGAGCATCTCGAAGAGGGCGTCGTAGAGGGGACGCAGGTAGGGGTCGACCTTGGCCATGAGGTCACCCGGCAGGAAGCCCACCCGCTCGCCCGCCTCGACCAGCGGTCGAGTGAGGACGATGCGGTCCACCAGGCTGCCCTGCAGGGCCCGGACGGCCATCGCCACGGCCAACCAACTCTTGCCGGTACCGGCGGGACCGATGGCGAACGTGACGACGCTGTCGCGCACCGCCTCGACATAGCGCTTCTGGCCGGCCGACCGCGGGCGCACCGGCTTGCCGCGGGCCGTCCGCATGATCTCGGTTCCGAGAACCTCGGAAGGGCTCTCGTCGGAACACACCATGTCGATGGCCCGGTCGAGGGTGCGGTCGTCGACGGACAGTCCCCGTTCGAGCAGCATGACCAGTTCGCTGAACACCCTGCCCACCAGGTCTGCGCAGGGGCCGTCGACCGCAATCTGGTTGCCCCGCACGTGGATGACGGTGTCGGGGAAGGCCTGCTCGACCCTGCGGAGCAACTGGTCGCGCTCACCGACCAGTCCCGACATCAAGTCATTGCCCGGCACGTCCAGGGTCACGGTCGTCTCTGCCATCAGCACCAGAAGCGTACCCGCCGGAAATCGGCTCTGTTTCCTTCATGGTCCAGCCTCGTGACCCGGAGCCGGAGCACCACTACCCTCCGGACATGTCTGTTGATCCGCTCGACCGACTGGCCGCCGAGGCCGGGGTCGACGAGGCCGTCCGGCGCCTCGGACACCAGGCGTGGCTACGGCGCCGGGCCGAGGAGTCGGCCAGCCTGTCGGGGCTACTCGCCGACCTGGCCGAGCGCCAGGACCCGGTCGAACTGCTGCTCGTCGGTGGCGGGCGCCGCCACGGGCGCATCGAGACGGTCGGCTCCGACCTCGTCGGCCTGCGACTCGACGACCGACGCCTGGCGCTGGTAGCCCGCCGTTCGCTGGCTGCCATCCGACCCGACCGTGGGGTCCCCGACCTGGTCGGCGACCGCACCGTCCCCCGCGACGGGCCGAACCTGCGTGATGTCCTCGACCGCCTCGTCGCCGACCAGCCACGGGTGACGATCACGCTGGTCGGCACCCTGATTCCTGTCGAGGGCGTCCTCGAACGCCTCGGCCGCGACGTGCTCCTCGTCCGGGAGGCCGACGGCTCGGCGACACACCTGCCGTTCGGCGCCGTGGTCGAGGTCTTGGTCGCCTCCGACTGAGACGGCTCTCAGCCCTTTCGGCGGCGCTTCTTCTTCCCGGGCTTACCCGGCTTGCCGCCCTTGCCCCGGCCCTTCAGGAAACGGCGCTTGGACGACTCGCGTTCAAGGTCGGCCATCACACGCGGGCCCGCCTCGTTCACGATGTCCTCGGCGGCGTCGAGCAGGGCGGCGATGCTGTCGTCCTCGCCGAGGCTGGCCGGCTCGTCCGGCGTGGCCGGGGTGACCAGGGTGCCGTGGCTCCAGTTCACGTCGACCATCCGCCGGGTGTACGACGGGCAGTCCTCGGGGCAGCGCCAGGGCGCCTCGGGGGCGAGGTCGAGGTCGCACTTCCGGACGGTGTCCCCGTTCGGGTACGAGCGNCTNTCGAAGTACTTGCANTCCTGGCGCATCGGCATAGNAAGTTCNNAGCCGGTCNGGGGCTTCAGCCGACCGACCCCTCCATCTGCAACTCGATGAGGCGGCTCCACTCGACGGCGTACTCCATCGGCAGGGTGCGGGTGATCGGCTCGATNAACCCGTTGACGACCATCGACATGGCCTGTTCCTCGGNGAGNCCNCGGCTCATCAGGTAGAANAGTTGNTCGTCGGCGACCTTCGAGACGGTGGCCTCGTGACCGACCACGGCGTCGGCCGCACCAACCTCCATNTAGGGGTAGGTGTCGGAGATNCTCTCGTCNTCGAGGATCAGGGCGTCGCACTGCACGTGGCTCTTGCANCCGTAGGCACCGTCCTCGATCCGGACGAGCCCCCGGTAGCTGGTNCGGCCGCCNTCCTTCGAGATCGACTTGGAGACGATCTTGGANGTCGTCTCCGGAGCNGCGTGGGTCATCTTGGCGCCGGCGTCCTGGTGCTGGCCCGGGCCGGCATAGGCCACNGACAGGACCTCGCCGGAGGCCTTCGGTCCNACGAGCACCACGGCCGGNTANTTCATGGTGAGNCGTGAACCGATGTTGCCGTCGATCCANTCCATGTGNCCCTCGGCCTCNACCCGTGCCCGCTTGGTGACCAGGTTGTAGACGTTGCTNGACCAGTTCTGGATGGTGGTGTAGGTGACCCGGGCCGACGGCTTGACCACGATCTCGACCACCGCCGAGTGCAGCGAGTCGGTGCTGTAGACNGGCGCCGAACANCCCTCGATGTAATGAACNTCAGAGCCCTCGTCGGCGATGATCAGGGTGCGTTCGAACTGGCCCATGTTCTCNGCGTTGATCCGGAAGTAGGCCTGCAGCGGCATCTCGACCTTGACNCCGGGCGGCACGTAGATGAACGACCCACCGCTCCANACCGCCGAGTTGAGGGCNGAGAACTTGTTGTCGTTGGGCGGGATGATCCGACCGAAGTAGGCCTTGACGATCTCGGGGTACTCGCGCAGGGCGGTGTCCATGTCGCAGAAGATGATCCCCTGCTNCTCGAGGTCCTCGCGGTTGCGGTGGTAGACGACCTCCGACTCGTACTGGGCGGTGACGCCGGCCAGNTACTTGCGCTCGGCCTCGGGGATGCCGAGNTTCTCGTAGGTGTTCTTGATCGACTCGGGGACCTCGTCCCAGTNGTCGACGAGCGATTCGGTGGGCTTGATGTAGTAGAAGATGTTGTCGAAGTCGATCCCCGACATGTCGCCGCCCCAGGTGGGCATCGGACGCCTCTCGAAGCGGTCGTANGACCTCAGCCGGAATTCGCGCATCCAGTCCGGCTCGCCCTTCATCCAGGAGATCTCNTCGATGATTCGTTCGTCNAGGCCCTTCTTGGGCTTGAAGACGTAGTCCTCCTCGTCGCTCCAGCCGAGCTTGTAGCGGTCGAGGTCGAGTCCGAGGTCAGTAGCGGAGTCGGTGGCGGACATGGTCCGGGATGCCTCCAGGGTGGTTGCCGAGCGGTGGGTAGCCGTCCGGAGAATTTCTCCTACGGCCATAGTAACAATTCCCGGGCCGGACCAGTGGGAAAACCTTCGGTCAGCCGGCAGTCACCAGGCGGCGCTGGCGGTCCAGCCAGCCCAGCAGGATGGCGATCGCCCGGGGATCGTGGCGGAGGTGGTGGCCGGCACGGTTGACCATGCGCAGGTCGCCAGCCCCGTGGGCGGCGGCGACTGCACGAGCATCGAGGGGCGGCACGATGTCGTCGTCAGTGCCGTGCACGACGAGAAGCGGCCGGGGGGCCAACGCATCGGCAGAGTGCTCGGCCGAGATCCCGTGGAGCCCCGACACCCACTGGTCGAAGTCCGCCGAGTGGGAGCCTTCGTCGATCACCCCAGCCTGCCGGGCGTGGAGCAACAGGCGACGCGGGTTGGCCGCCCAGTCGGAGAAGTCTGCAGGNCCCGCCAGNGTNGCCGCTCCNGCGACTCGCTCGTCGGCCGCCGCTGCNCANACCGCCAGCGCCCCGCCGGTGCCGAAGCCGGCGGTCAGGACGACACCGACCTTCTGCTCCTCGAACAGGTGGTCGGCGGCGGCGACGACGTCCTTGAGCCAGCCGTCGAGGCTGAAGGAACCCTCGGACCCGGGCATCCCCCGGGGTGAAGGCACGATCACCACCCAGCCCATCTCGCGTGTGATTCGAGCCGCCAGTTCAGGGAACGTGGCGGGCGAATTCGCCCCACCACCCTCACCGGCGGGGAAACCATGGCAGATCACGACGCCCGGCAGGTCGCGACCAATCCCGGATGGCCGCTCCAGGTGGGCGGCGAGCGTCAACTNGCCGGATCGGTAGGTGTGGTTGGACACGTTCTTCTGGACCGGAGGATCGTCAGTCGATCCGGCGCTGTCCCTCACGGAATTGGCGACCCCGCTCCACGTAGGCCTCGGCGTTGACCAGGTTGGTCCCCTCGGCGACGACCCCCTCACGGATCGCGGCCGGCACGCCGAGTGCCATCGAGAGGGGTGGGACGACCTGGCCGTTGCGGAGCACGGCGTTCGCCCCGACGATCGCCCCCCGGCCGACCACGGCTCCGTGGAGCACCACCGCTCCCACTCCCACGAGCCCCTGGTCCTCGACGGTGCAGCCCTCGAGGTGGCAGAGGTGCCCCAGGGTGACGTCGTCCCCGATGATCGTGGGGAAGCCGGCGGTGCAGTGCAGCACGGCGTTGTCCTGCACCGAGGTGCGTGCGCCGATCGAGATCAGGTTGTCGTCTCCCCGGATGACGGCGTTGGGCCACACGCTCGACTCGGGACCGATCTCGACGTTGCCGATGACCACCGCCTCGGGGTGGATGTACGCGGTCGGGTCGATGCGTGGCTCGATGTCGCCGAGGGCGTAGACCGGCATCAGCCGAACTCCGTGAAAGATCCGTACCGGCCACCCAGGAACACCAGTGGCGAGCCTTCGCCGACATGGCTGAGGTGCTCGATGAGCCCCATGACGAACACGTGGTCTCCGGCATCGACCACCTCGTGGATCGAACAGTCGATCGAAGCCAGACACGCCGGGATGAGGGGTGATCCGGACGGGGCCGGCTCCCAACCGGTTTCCGCCCACGGGTCGCCATCCCTGCGGAAGAAGGCGTTGGAGAGGCCACTTTGTTGATCGGAGAGCACGTTCACACAGAACGAGCCGGTGGACTCGATACGGGGCCAGGTGGAGGAGTCCTCCCCCACCAGGAAGCCGACCAGCGGCGGATCCATCGACACGGACACGAACGAGCCGATGACGATCGCCGCGGGTTCTCCGTCGGGACAACCCGTCACGAGGGTCACCCCAGTCGGATATCTGCCGAGGACCTTCCGGTAGAGGTCGCCGTCGATCTGGTCAGCCATGCTCATTCCCCGTGCGCTGCGCTCGTTGTTTTACGGAGGGTAGCCGGAGCCGTCCGGCTGGCCGGATCCGAAGGTCAGGCGGCGGGACGGGAGGATCCGAGCGAGATCGTCCGGCCCTCGGCGGCAGCCGACACCGCTCCGACGTTGCGTCCCACTGCCGTCGCCTGCGCTCCCGCAAGAAGGCCGTCGACCGTGGCGTCGCAGTGGGCCGGGTCGTGGTGGAACAGCACCAACTCGCCCACGCCGGCCTGGTGGGCGACCTCGACGGCATAGTCGACCGTGCAGTGCCCCCAGTCCGGGCGTTGGGCGAACTCGTCGGGCGTGAACTGGGCGTCGTGGATCAGCAGGTCGACACCGTCGACCAGGGCCAGGACCGCCTCGTCGACCAGTCTCGGAGCGCCAGCGGGCTCCTGATGGTCGCTCACATAGGCGATGTTGAGGCCGTTCCAGCCAATCCGGTAGCCGTTGGTGGCGCCGACGTGCGGGACGGCAGCGACGGTGACCGTCGCCGGGCCCACCTCGAAGCTCCCGGCACCCACGTCGTGGAAGCCGACATCGCCGGCCAGGTCGCGGAATCCGATCGGGAAGTACGGCGGCGCCATGAACTCCTCGAAACAGGCCTCCAGCGTGCGGCCGTTGCGCGGCCCGTAGACGTCGAGCCGTGCATCCGGACAGTTGATCGGTGCGAAGAAGGGCAACCCCTGGATGTGGTCCCAGTGAAGGTGGCTCACGAGGGCTGTACCCCGGAAGGGAGCCTGGGCGCACGGCTCGTCGACGCCGTAGAAGCGCAGGCCGGTGCCCAGGTCCAGGAGGATCGGATCGCCGCCCGGCACGTCGACCACCACGCACGAGGTGTTGCCGCCATAACGGGCGTTCGCATCTGAGGGACAGGGGGTCGAACCCCTGACCCCGTAGAAGGTGACGTCGAGTGTGCCATCGAGCGAGTCGTCCATCGCTGCGCGAGGGTAGTGACAGGCCGAAGCCAGCGAGCATGATTGTGACCCATCTCACGCCGGGTGCCCCGCGCCAATTACCGCGTGCAAGACTGATGGCGATGGCGCCAGTTCTCCCCACCCTCTCCGGAACTCCCACGATTCCCGACGGACTCGTGGCCGTCGTCAAGGAGGCCTGCCCCGCCTGCCAACTCGTCGCCCCCGTCCTCGAACACCTCGCCGACGTGGCAGGGCTGGTCGTCTACACCCAGGACGACCCGACGTTCCCCACTGCAGCCGACTGGGTCATCGACGACACCGACCTCGTCGCCAGCTGGCAGATCGACCTCGATGCCGTTCCGACACTCGTTCGCCGGGTCGACGGCGTCGAGGTCGCCCGCACCATCGGCTGGGACCGCGACAGCTGGGAGGAGCTCACCGGCATCACCGGCCTCGGCGACGGCCTCCCCGTCTTCAAGCCCGGCTGAGGCTCCCTCACGGTCGAACCCGGTCGGGTCGACGAACTCCGAGCACGGTTCCACACCACCGGCCTCGCCTCCCGCCGCGTCGAACTGGCCGAGCTCGAGGATGACCACGAGGCACTGTTCGACCGCGGGTGGACCGACGGCCTCCCGGTCGTCCCACCCACCGAGGCACGCGTGGCCAGAATGCTCGAGGGCACCACCCGACCCCCTGACGAGATCGTGGCACTCGTTCCACCGAACCTCGTCGGGTGCACGGTCGAGAAGGTGGCCGTCAACGCCGTGATGGCCGGCTGCCGCCCCGAGTACCTGCCGGTCGTCCTGACAGCGATCGAGGCGATCTGCACCGACGAGTTCAACATGCACGGCGTGCTCGCCACCACGATGTCGGTCGGGCCGATCCTCGTGGTCAACGGGCCCATCGCCGTCGCCATCGGCATGAACTCAGGGATCAACGTCCTCGGCCACGGCAACCGGGCCAACTCGACCATCGGCCGGGCGGTCCAACTGGTGATGCGCAACATCGGCGGCGGTGCCCCCGGCGGCATCGACCGGGCCACGCTCGGCCACGTCGGCAAGCAGGGCTTCTGCTTCGCCGAGGACGAGGCGGGCTCTCCCTGGAACTCGCTCGCCGAGGAGCGGGGCTTCGAGGGGTCACAGAGCACGGTCACGGCGTTCTGTGGCGAGGGACCCAGCCTGGTCATGGACCAGCTCAGCCGCTCCCCCGAGTCNCTCACGCGGTCGCTGGCTGCCAGCCTGCGCAGCGCCGTCTCGCCACGCGTCGTGTTGGGCATGGACGCCATGCTGGTCATCTCACCCGAGCACATGGCCCGCTACCGCGACGCCGGTTGGGACCGCTCGCGCTTCCTCGCCGAACTCACCGAGTGCCTGATGCTCGACACCGACCGGATCGTCGCCGGCGCCGACGGCATCGAGGAGGGCCTCCCTCCCGAACTGGCCGGCCACCGCCTGCCCAAGTTCCGCCCAGGCGGCCTGCTCGTCGTCCATGCCGGTGGGTCCGCCGGCCTGTTCTCGGCCGTCATCGGCGGCTGGAAGAACGGCCCCGGCGGCTCCGACCCCGTCACGAGGGAGATCACGCCATGACCACCACCGTCCTCGACCCGACCGCCGAGCAGCGGCCCGCCACGAGGGAGCGCACCGACCGGCCCGAGTCGCTTTCCGGCCTGACGGTCGGCCTGCTCGACATCTCGAAGCCCCGGGGCGACGTCTTCCTGAACCGGGTCGAGGAACGCCTCTGCGCCATGGGGGCGACGGTCGTCCGCTACGCCAAGCCCACCTTCACCAAGCCGGCGCCCGTCGACCTGCGCCATGAGATCTCCACGCAGTGCGACGCCGTCATCGAGGCCCTCGCCGATTGAGGATCCTGTACGACGTGCAGTGTGCACGACATCGACGATCTCGAGCGAAGGGGTGTNCCGGGGGTCTTCGTGGCCTCCGACACCTTCACCGACGCAGCTGCCCTCCAGGCCGCCGGGCTGGGCCTCGACGTGGCCAGTGTGTTCGTGGCGCACCCGATCCAGGACCGCACCGACGAGGAGATGACGNCCCTGGCCGACGGCGCNATCGACGCTCTCGTCGCCGCAATCACCGGACCNGGCTGAACCCCGGTTCGAGGCTCCTCAGGGGAGCCGGTAGGTCGAACCGGAGCGGATGGCCAGGCCGTCCGCCACGACCCCCGCAGCGACCTGCTCGGAGCGCCCGGGGTCGTCGGGCCATCCCATGACCGGTGCGAGGTGCCGGGCCGCCACCGGCCCCCGTCCCAGCGCCGCCACGAGGCGTCCCCGGCCCTGTCGGTCAGAGCCCTCGAAGCGTGACTGCGTGCCACTCACGCCGGCCGAGCCGGTGGCCGGATCGGGGCCGCTCCCCTGCCAGGCACATCCCCCGGAGACCGGACACTCCCCGCACCGGGGGCGCCGCGCCCGGCAAACGAGCGCCCCCAGGTCGAGCATCACCTGGTTCCACGCCCAGCCCTCCTCGTCCGGGACCGAAGCGTCGGCCAGCGCCTGTGCCCCGCCCATAGTGAGGCGACGACCGGCACGGCGTGCCAACACCCGGGCCACGTTCGTGTCGACGACGGCGACGTCCTCCTCGAAGGCGAAGGCCAGCACTGCCCTGGCCGTGTAGGAGCCGATGCCGGGCAGCGCCAGCAGCGCATCGAGGTCAGCGGGCAGGTCGCCCCCGTGCATCGCCACCACCTGCGTGGCGCAGCGGTGGAGGTTGACCGCCCGCCGGTTGTAGCCGAGGCCCGACCACTCGCGGAGTACGTCGCCCACCGGCGCTTCCGCGCAGGCAGCCGGATCGGGAAAGCGGTCGAGGAACCTCCCCCAGCGGGGCACCACACGGTCGACCCGGGTCTGCTGGAGCATCACCTCGGCGACGAGTACTGGCCACGGGTCCCGGGTCTGTCGCCACGGAAGGTCGCGCAGTCGAGGACGCCCCCACTCGAGGAGGTCGGGCGACGATGGCGAACTCACGGAGGGCTCATCTTCTGCCGGCGAACAACTCGGGGACGACCGGTCCCTCCGCCCGGGCCGATGCCCGCTCGGGGCTGGTCCGACCCGTCGGCCCGACCACGAACGACGCCGACGACGTGTCGAGCAGTTCGAGGCCGTGGGACCCCGGATCGAGACCGTCGGTCGCCAGGTCCCACATCCGCCGGGGAGGCACCGTCCCCAACCCGGCCAGCACCCACACCTCGGCGCCTGCAGAGACGGCGGCGTCGATGAACGCCGCAGTCCCCTCCGGGGCCAACCACTCCTCCGGTCCCCAGAGGCAGGCCCTGCACACCACGATGTCGGCGGCCACCACGGCCGCTGGCTCACCGTCGACGACCTGCACCCCTCGTTCCCCGTGGCCCACCCCGAGAGCGGCACCCGGACCGGTGACGACCACCGCCCCGTCGGGCAGGGCGATGGCTGCCCGCTCGCCTGTCGGGTCGCTCCGCAACCGGTCCACGGCCCCACCCAGTGCCGACGGTTGGTCAGACGCCGCCAGGGCCGTCGCCGCCAACCACAACAGCGGCCCGTCCCCCGGCCGACGGGCCAGCAGGCGTCGACAGGCGGTCAACAGCCCGCCGGGTCGGCTCGCCACCGGAGCCAGCGCGGCACCGGCCTCGATGGCCACAGACCGCACCCCTTCTCCCGGGTACGCACCTGATCGAGCCACGAGCCGGAGGTGTTCCATCGGATGCACGCAAGGACGGTAATCGGAGCGCAACGGGGCAGGCACGCCGGTGCCCCCCGGTCGGTGCCGCGCTAGCGTTTGCGGCCGTGGCACAGGACCCATCCCTCGACATCGAACTGCACCCGATCGGTGGCGACCCCCTGCCGCTCTCGCAACTACTCACGTTGTTCCCGCTGGCGGCAGTCGTGCTGGACCCGTACACACATGAGAGTTCCTGGCTGCTCGACACGGCCCGCCGCATCCTCAACGAGTTCCGTGAGGCCGACGTCCGCGTGGCCTACCTCGTCACCGGCACCGACGATGACGGAGCCGCCCGCTTCCTCGGCCCGCTGGCCGACGAGATCCTCGGGCTGGCCGACCCCGACCGGGAACTGGTCCGCTCGCTCGACCTCGGGACCCTGCCGGCACTCGTGGCGATCCGTCAGGACGGCCACCTGCTCGGAGCAGCCGAGGGCTGGAACCCGGGCGCCTGGACCGAGGTCATCGATGCCCTCGTGGCGTTGACCGCCTGGTCGCGTCCCGAGATTCCCGCTGTCGGCGATCCGGCTCCCTACGCGGGCACGGCGGCACTGGGCTGAGTGCTGCCCACCTGCTTTCTCGCCCCAGCACCGGCCGCACTGACATGAAGGTCCGCATCGGCTTCGGTTTCGGCGGATCGGCGCACCCCGGCGACACCGGACTGTTCGGTCGCCTCGTCGACGACCTCGAATCCCTCGGCTTCGACTCCCTCTGGGTGAGCGAGCGGGCCAACGGCCTCACCCTCGACCCGATGGTCGCCATGTCCTATGCGGCAGGCCGCACCGAACGCCTCAAGTTCGGGCCGGCGGTCATGGTGCTTCCCGGCCGCAATCCGGTGCTCTGCGCCAAGGCCATCGCCAGCCTCGACCTCGTCTCCGACGGGAGGGCCCTCCCCGCCTTCGGCCTCGGAATCGCCGACGCCGCCGAGCACCAGGCGTTCGGGGTTGCCCGTGGCGACCGGGCAGCCTGGTTCGACGAGGCCCTGCCCCTGATGCGTCGCCTCTGGGACGCCGGCGAGGACGCCGTCGACCACGAGGGGCCGCGCTTCACGCTCTCCGGAGTGCGGGTGCAGCCCAAGCCCGTCCAGCAGCCCATCGAAGTCTGGCTGGGCGGCTTCGCCCCGTCGGAATTGAGACGCTGCGGCCGCCTGGGCGACGGCTGGCTCCCCTCGTTCACGACCCCGGCAGTCGTCGCCGCGGGGATCGCCACCATTCAGGAGACGGCGGCGGACTGCGGTCGCGAGATCGACCCCGGCCACTTCGGAGCGCTGGTCCCCTTCGTCCACCGCTCGCTCCCCGAGCGCTTCGTCGCCAGGCTCCGCGATCGCCAACCCGGCCTGGATCCGGCCGAGGTCATCGCCACCGGGGTGGCCGGACTGGCCGACCGACTGCGCTCGTTCGTCGATGTCGGGGCAACCAAGTTCGTGTTGTTCCCGCTCGATGAGCCCGACGACTGGCAGGGAACCCTCAACGCCGTGGCCGACGAGTGCCTACCCCTCCAGACCTGAGTTCCTGATGACCGAGCACACCTCCCGCCCCGTCGCCGTCGCTCCCGACACCCGGCCCGCCATGTACGAACGACTGTGCGCCGCCGTCGACGCTGCCGGGGCGGACCGGGTAGGCGTCGGGGACGCCGAAGGCCTCGTCTGGGCCGACCCCGGCAACACCGACGACTTCCCGGCGATCGTCGTGGACGCCGACCGGCTCGAGTGGATCCAGCTCCCCTACGCCGGCATCGAGCCGTTCGCCCAGCACCTCGACGAGCGCTGGGCCTGGACGTGCGGCAAGGGCGTCTACGCACCGGCGGTGGCCGAGACGGCGCTGGCCATGGCACTGGCCGGCTTCAAGCACCTCCACGGCTACTCGCGTGCGGACACCTGGTCGGCCCCCGTCGGCCGCCTGCTCGCCGGCAGCCGGGTCACCATCCTGGGCGGTGGGGGAATCGCCGAGTGCCTGCTTGCCCTGCTCTCCCCTTTCGGCTGCGACACGACGGTGATCCGTCGCAGCGACCATCCGTTGGCCGGCGCCGACCGCACCCTCACCGTCGACCGCCTGCCCGACGTGCTCCCGTCGACCGACCTGCTGGTCGTCGCCCTCGCTCTCACTGCCGAGACCCGGGGGATCATCGACGCCGCCGCCATCGACCTGCTCCCCGACAATGCCTGGATCGTAAATGTGGCCCGCGGTGGACACATCGTCACCGACGACCTGGTCGCCGCCCTGTCCGATGGGCGCCTCGGCGGCGCCGCCCTCGACGTAACCGACCCGGAGCCACTGCCCGACGGCCATCCGCTCTGGGCCCTGCCGAACTGCCTGGTCACACCACACATCGCCAACACGCCCGAGATGGGCCTGGACCTGCTCGAGTCGTTCGTCGAGGAGAACGTGCGTCGCTTCTGCGAGGGCCGGGCCCTCCTCGCCCCCGTCGACGTGGCACTCGGCTACTGATCGTGGCGCTGGCCTCCCAGGTCGCCGCCGTCGGCCTCGCCCTGGTGTTCCTCGTGGCGGGCGTCGCCAAGTTGCGCTCGCCGGTCGACACGCGCCGTGCCCTCGGTGACCTCGGACTGCCCCGCCCGGCCGTCCTCGGCGTGGCCGTCCCCATCGTGGAGTTGGCCACCGCACTGCTGCTGCTCCTCGACCCGGTCACGGGGGGAGCCAGCGCCGTCGCCCTGCTGGCCGCCTTCACCACGCTGCTGGTCGGGCGGCTCCGGGCCGGCCACACCGAGGGCTGCGGCTGCTTCGGGGCCTGGTCGACTCGGCCGCTCTCGTGGGCCGATGTGGTGCGCAACCTCTCACTGATCGCCATTGGTTGCGTCGCCGTCCTCGGCTGATCCCGCAGCCGTGCCGTTTGCTACGGTCCGGTACCCGGCAACGGCAGCACAGACCTACTCCTCGGCCTGGTCCCCGAACCCACTACCTCCCCCGAGAACCTCCTCCAAGAGAATGCGAGCACCCCCATGGACGGCCTGATGATGGACACCCCGCTGTCGCTGGTCCACCTGTTCGACCGTGCCACGAAGATCCATGCCGCNAAGGAGATCGTGACCGCCACGCCTGCAGGGAGGGAGCGGCTCTCCTACGGTGAGTGGGGCGANCGCACCCGACGGCTCGGTGGTGNGCTCGACGACCTCGGCATCACCGANGACGGGAGGGTCGCCACGTTCGCCTGGAACACCGCACGCCACCTCGAGCTCTACTTCGCCCCACCCTGCAGCGGACGGGTGTCGCACACGCTGAACCTTCGGCTCTTCCCCGAACANCTCACCTACATCGCCAACCACGCCGAGGACGAGGTCATCTTCCTCGACCACTCGGTAGCCGGACTGATCTGGCCNCTCATGGACCAGTTCGACACGGTCCGCCANGTGGTCCTCATGGACGACGGCGCACCCGCTCCCGATGCCGACGCCATCCGTCCCGAGGTCCACGACTACGAGGAACTGCTGGCTGCCGCCTCACCCGTCGGCTGGATCGACGTCGACGAGAACCGGGCCGGCTCGATGATGTACACCTCGGGAACCACCGGAAACCCGAAGGGCGTCGTCTACTCGCACCGCTCGATGGTGCTCCACACCTTTGGGGCGATGATGTCCGACACGCTCGGTGTCAACGAGCGCGATGTGATCCTTCCCGTGGTGCCCATGTTTCACGCCAACGCCTGGGGCCTCGCCCATGCCGGCGTGGCAACCGGCGCCACCCTCGTGATGCCCGGCCCGGACCTCAGCCCACCGGCACTCGCCGACCTCATCGAATCTGAGCGCGTCACGCTGGCCGCCGGGGTGCCCACCATCTGGATGGGCGTGTTGCCCGAGTTGGCCGGCCGCGACGTGTCGTCTCTGCGGGCCATCCCGTGCGGCGGTTCGGCGGTTCCTCGGGCCCTCTCCGAGGGCTACCGGGAGCAGACCGGCCTGCCGCTCCTGCAGGCCTGGGGAATGACCGAGACCAGCCCCCTCGCCGCCGTCTGCAACATCAAGTCGACGCTCGACCACCTCGACGACGACGCCAAGGCCGACCTGAGGACCACCGTGGGCCTCATCGCCCCAGGTGTCGACTTCCGCATTGCCGACCAGGAGACGGACGAGGAACTCCCGTGGGACGGCGAGACCCGCGGCGAGCTCCAGGTCCGCGGCCCGTGGGTTGCCAGGACCTACTACAACGACAAGCGGGCCGCAGAGTCGTTCACCGACGACGGCTGGCTCAAGACCGGCGACGTGGCGGTGGCCGACGCCGAGGGCTACGTGCGTCTCGTAGACCGCACCAAGGACCTCGTCAAGTCGGGCGGTGAATGGATCAGTTCGGTGGAGCTCGAGAATGAGATCATGGCCCACCCCGACGTGGTCGAAGCCGCCGTCATCGGCGTGACCTCCGCCAAGTGGGGTGAGCGCCCGATGGCCTGCGTGGTGGTCGCCGAGGGTGCCTCACTCAGCGCCGACGACGTCCTCGCCTGGCTGGACGGTCGGGTCGTCAGGTGGTGGTACCCCGACCGGGTCGAGTTCATCGACGAGGTCCCCAAGACCTCCGTCGGCAAGTTCTCGAAGAAGGCCCTACGGGACCGCTTCGCCGACGTCGAAGTCGACTGAGTTCCTGCGCTACCAGGCGCAGGGCAGGTGCTTCACGCCGTTGATGAACCCGCTGGTCAAACGGTCCGGCGGTCCGGTGGCGTGGATACCCGGCACTCGCTTGTGCAGCTCTCGCCACATGACGCCGATCTCACGACGCGCCAAGTGGGCGCCAAGACAAAAGTGGGGTCCGGGTGCACCATAGCCAAAGTGGTCGTTGGGCGTACGAAGCACCTTGAAGACGTCGGGGTCGGCAAACACCTCGGGGTCGCGGTTGGCAGCCCAGTAGTAGAGGATGACTTTGTCACCCTCGGCGAACTCCCGCTCCCCCAGTCGGACACCGTCGCGCGTCGCCGTCCGTCGCATCGAAATCACCGGCGACCCCCAACGAACGACCTCCTCGACGGCGGACGGAGCCACCGCTGTGAAGTCGTCCCACCAAAGGGCCCGCTGGTCCTCGTGCTCCGTCAGTAGNTGAAGTCCCCACGAGATGGCGTTTCGCGTCGTCTCGTTGCCGGCAACCACGAGGAGGATGAAGAAGGAAGCGATCTCATCATGGCTGAGGCGTTCGCCGTCGAACTCGGCATGGACGAGGGCGGAAGTGAGGTCATCGGTAGGCGTCTCCATCCGTTCGACGATGAGAGCGTTCATCATCTCAGTGAGCTGCAGGGCAGCCAGGAACAACTGAGCACCAAGGTCGAGACTTTCATCTCGGTACTCCTGGTCCTGAGCGCCGAGGATGATGTTCGACTGCTCGAANACCATCGCCCAGCGATCCTCGGGNACCCCCATCATCTCGCAGATGATCTGGAGCGGCAGGCGGGATGCAACCTCGGTAACGAAGTCGCACGGCCCACGCTGGAGGAGGTCATCGACGATCTCTCCAGCAATTCGATCGACGGCCTCCTCGAGGGAACGCACCCGCTTCGGAGTGAACCCGGCTGAGACAATTGACCGCAGACGCCTGTGACGTGGATCGTCCATCGAGATCATCGAACCGAAGTAGCGGGTCATCTCTTCGTTGGGAAGGTCAACCGCTGTCGTGCCGCCCTGGCCGCTGCAGAAGTCCTCGGGTCGTCGGCTGGCGTCCGCCACGTCGGCGTGTCGCACGAGGGCGTGGAATCCCCGTTGCGGGAACTGCTCCGTGATCTCGGGAGGCAGTTCGAAGTAGCGGTACGGGTCTTCCGAGCGCAGCCGATCGAACACCGACGCGCGCTCCGCCAGGGGAAGGTCCCAGAACTTTGGGTCCGAGAGGTCGATCGACGTCAGGTCCATCCACCGATGCTGGCACCTCGAATCCCGACGGCGGGCATCGGAACCCGGGAAATCGTCGCGCCGGTACTTTCCCCTACGGACGGGGCGTGCCATGATCCGGAGGTACGACGACCCTTCCCGAACGCGATCTGGAGCAACAACGTGGAACTCTTCAACGACTGGATGGGCTTCTCCGGCGGAGGCCAGGCCATCGGCCGCTACGCCCACTACCTGGCCGGCATCACCTGGATCGGCCTCCTCTACTTCTTCAACTTCATCCAGGGCGCCGCCTTCGGTGAGATGAGCGACGGCGCCAAGGGCGAGGCGCTGCGCAAGATCACTTGGCGAACGCTGTGGTGGTTCCGCTGGGCCGCCCTGGCCACGTGGATCTCGGGCGTCTGGATCCTCGCCCACCAGAGGGCGCTCGGCTCCGACTTCGCCGACTACTTCAGCACCTCGTCCGGTGTCGGCATCGCATTCGGTTCCCTGCTCGGCACGACGATGGCCGCCAACGTCTGGATGGTCATCTGGCCAGCCCAGCAGATCGCCATCGGCTCATCCGTCTCGGTCAGCGAGGGCGGCGAGGCCGACCCCGAAGCCCCGGCCGCCGCCAAGCGGGCCGCCCGGGCCAGCCGGGTCAACACGTTGTTCTCGATCCCGCTGGTGTTCTTCATGATGTGGCCCAGCCACTTCGCCTCGTCCTTCGGCGACGAGATCATGGGAGGCGTCGGCTTCGGCCCGTCGGCAGGCGGCCGTTGGACCCTCTGGATCGTCTTCCTGGTGATCTGGGTCGTCATCGAGGCATCGGCACTCGGGAAGTTGGGTGGCTACGACAACGCCATCAACAGGGTCGTGCTGGACAAGCACCAGAGCACGATCAAGATCGGCTTCGTGATTACCCTGGTGCTGTACCTGCTCTTCGAGATCGTCGCCTGATTCTGAGCCCTGGGTTCTCCTGCTCTTCGGGGAAGCGGCGGGTCAGTTGACCGTTAGGCGGGCCTCCATGCCGGACGACCGGTGGCCTGCGATGTCGCAGTAGAGGGTGTAGCGGCCAGGTTCGAGTTCAAGGCTGCCCGCATCGGTTCCGCCGTCCACGGCGACCAGGCGCATCTCGTCCTCGAGGCCCTCGACCAGGAGGGTGTGCTCCTGTACGCCGATCTGGCTGAGTTCGAACCGGACGGTCCCGGCATCGGCCTCGTAGGCGTCGGCGTCGTAGTCCTGCCGGTCGTAGGAAACAATCCGGAGGACGCCGTCCTCGGCAGGCGGCTGTGTGGTCGAACCCCCGCCACCGCAGGAAGCCAGCAACAGTGCCAATGCCACCGTTGCGCCTATGGCGCCGCTCAGCTGCATGGTCTGGTCTCCGAGGTCGTAGGCGGTGCAGGTCGCTACCGATGCTACCGATGGGCGAGAATAGCGGTGTGTTGCGCATGGCACTTCTCGCCAACCCCGAGGCGCGTGCGGGCCGAGCTGCCCTCGACGTCGACCATGTGGTCGACAGGTTGCATCACCACCTGGTCGAACTCGAGATCCTGTCCACCGACTCCCCTTCCGCCGCTGCGGACGCCGCCCGAGGCGCGGTCTGCGACGGTGTTGATCGACTCCTGGTCTTGGGTGGCGACGGCATCACGCACCTAGTGGTTGGAGCCGTTGCCGGCACGCCGACCGTGCTGGGCGTCATCCCCGCCGGGACCGGCAACGACTTCGCCCGGGCCCTCGGCCTGCTGGACGGAACGCTCGAGCAGCGCGTCGACCGGGCACTGGCCGACCCGGTGGCGCTCGACGTGATCGACGCCGGGGGGCGAATCGCCCTCACCAGCGTGATCGCCGGATTCCCGTCGAACGTCAACACCCGGGCCAACCGGATGGCGTTCCCAAGGGGGACCGCCCGCTACACGATTGCAACCCTCCTCGAACTCCCCCGAATGCGGCCCACCGACCACCGCCTCGTCCTCGACGGCCGGGTGCACGATGTCCGTGCGGCCGCGGTCGTCGTTGCCAACAGTCGCTACTTCGGCGCCGGCATGGACATCTGCCCCGACGCCGACCCCACCGACGGACTGCTCGACGTCTGCATCGTCGGCGACACCGGACGCCTCGAACTGCTGCGCTCCTTCCAGAAGGTGAAAACCGGCACCCACGTCGAGCACCCGAAGGTGACCATGCACCGGGCGACCGAGGTCGTGATCGAGGGAGTCGGGGAGGTTCGGGCCGACGGCGAGGCGTTCGGTGAACTTCCGGTGTCGCTGCGTGCCGCCCCGGGTGCCCTGATGGTTGCAGGCGCCTCTACCGCCCCGATGATTCGCGGCTAGCGTCGCTGCCATGGCGCACCGCATTGAGATCACCTACTGCGTCCCCTGAGATTATTCCGCCCGCGCCGTGAGCGCGGTCAGCGACCTGCTGAGCGACTATCAGCATGTCATCGAGGAAATCCGAATAGTCACCGGTGACGACAGCGCCTTCGAGGTCGTCGTCGACGGGAACCTCGTCTACTCGAAGCACGCCACCGGCCGGCACGCCGAGCCCGGCGAGGTGCTGGACCTGTTCACGAATCTCATGGGATCAGACGTACCCCGCTACGGCGAAGAATGAGCCTCTCTGCTTGGAGTACTGAGTAACGCCGTCGTCTAGATTGACCACCTCGGCTCCACCGGGCCGAACCGACTCTGGAGGAACCCATGTCAGACGACGCNAGTGCGTGCCCNTTCTCCGGCGCGAACACCACGAAAGGGAACACGGCCACCGAAGAATGGTGGCCCGAACAGTTGGATCTGAAGATCCTGCACCAGCACGATCGNAAGTCGAACCCGATGGACGAGGACTTCGACTANGCCAAAGCCTTCAACTCCCTCGACTATGAGGCATTGAAGGCCGACATCGCCGCGGTGATGACGGACTCGCAGGACTGGTGGCCTGCTGACTTCGGCCACTACGGCGGACTCATGATTCGGCTGACGTGGCACGCTGCCGGCACCTACCGCGTCGGCGACGGCCGTGGTGGAGGCGGGACCGGCGCGCAGCGTTTCGCCCCCCTCAACAGCTGGCCGGACAACGCCAACCTGGACAGGGCACGACGCCTGCTGTGGCCGGTGAAGCAGAAGTATGGCCACGCTATTTCGTGGGCCGACCTGCTCATTCTGGCCGGGAACGTTGCGCTCGAGTCAATGGGGTTCGAGACATTCGGCTTCGGCGGCGGGCGCGAGGACATCTGGGCGCCCGAAGAGGACATCTACTGGGGCGCTGAGCGCGAGTGGCTAGCCGATGAGCGCTACAGCGGTGACCGCGAGCTCGAGACGCCTCTCGGCGCCGTTCAGATGGGTCTCATCTACGTGAATCCGGAAGGGCCTAACGCAAACCCCGACCCAGTGGCGGCCGGGCGTGACATTCGCGAGACATTCGGGCGGATGGCCATGAACGATGAGGAGACGGTGGCCCTCATCGCTGGTGGTCACACGGTTGGCAAGACCCATGGTGCTGCTCCAGACACCGACGTGGGACCGGAGCCCGAGGGCGCAAGCCTGGAGGAACAGGGCCTTGGATGGAAGAACCCTCACGGCTCCGGCATGGGCAATGACACCATCACCAGCGGTCTCGAGGGCATTTGGACGTCCACG
>PACE01000029.1 GCA_002699725.1 Acidimicrobiaceae bacterium | reverse complement strand
CCATCGTCTACGGCAGCACCATCGTCTACGGCAGCACCATCGTCTACGGCAGCACCATCGTTGCTCTCGCCGGCGTCCTCCAGGGTCATCTCCTCGGACAGGCCGCCTTCGGCGATGACCCCGATTTCGTCGACGACACCGTCGTCCTCAGTCAATCCGGCGGGAGGCGGCGTGGCCGGACGTGACGGCGGACCATCGGATCGCTCGTCCCGCTCGTCCCGCTCGTCGCTGCGGCGCTCGCGACGCTGCGTGGTGACCCGGTTCGTGAAGGGGATCAACGCCATCTCACGGGCGACCTTGACCGCCCTGCCGACATCACGTTGCTGTCGGGCGTTGTTGCCGTTGATGCTACGGCCCTTGATCTTGGCCCGGTCCGAGATGAACTTCTTGAGCAACTCGGTGTCCTTGTAATCGACGTACTCGACCTTGCCGATGACGATCGGGCTCACCTTCTTGCGCCCACGACGCTTGTTGCGGGGCTTGGTGCGGCGGGGTGGGCGTCGGGCCATCAGAAGGGTTCCTCATCGGTCGGGAAGTTGCCCGCGCCGGAGGCCGGCCGGCCACCGCCCGAACCACCGCCCGAGCCACCGCCCGAATCAAACCCTCCACCGTCGCGAGAGATCTTGGTGACCTCGGCGGTCGCCCACTTCAGGCTCGGGGCCACGTCATCAGCGATGATCTCGACCTTCGAACGACGCTCGCCCTCCTGGTTCTCCCAGGAGCGGTAATCAAGCCGGCCGTACACGATCACACGTTGCCCCCTGGTGATCGACTCGGCGACGTTCTCGGCCAGGCTGCGCCAGCAGGTGATGTCGAAGAAGGAAACCACCTCTTCGTCGTTCTGGTCCTTACGGTTCCAGGCCAGGCCGAAGCTGGCCACGGGGGCGCCGCCTGGGGTGAACCGCAGTTCAGGGTCCCTGGTCACATTGCCTACAACGGTCACGGTGTTGTCGTATGCCATTTCAATACTCCTTTTCGTCAACCGGCGGTGGCCGGCTCGCCTTCGCCGAGCAGGCCGCGTCGGTCCACTTCCGAGTCGGGAAGGCGGATGATCTTGTGGCGGACCACCTCACTGCGGTCCGCGAGTCGGAGGTTCCGGTCGGTGGTGGCGAGGTCGTTGGCCTCGGTGACCACCTCGAGGACGACGTAGACGCCTTCCCACTTGTTGTTGATCCGGTAGGCGAAGCGGCGACGGCCCCACGGCTCGGTATCGAGCATGCTGACCACACGGCCGCCCTCGGCCTCGATGGTGGCGGTGGCCTTCGACAGGCTGGCCGCAACGGCCTCCTCTTCGAGGTCGCCGTCGAAGATGATCATCAGTTCATAGGCCCGCATGGCAGGCACTCACCTCCTCTGGTCCCGGGGGCACGGATGCTGGCCCGGGGCCCCTCGTCAGGGGCAGGGTGAACGGGTTGTCGTGCTCCCGTGGGAGCGTGCCGAGGCTATCGGCACCACCACCACTCGCGTGCCCGTTGCCAGCGTGTCTACTCGTTGCGTCCTTCATCACCACAAGTGTCGTCCGGGGGTGTGACAGTCCCCCAGCCGCGGGCCGAATGGGCACCCGAACTGATGATCCGGAAGGGATCCGCCGGGATCAGGCCGCCCCGTACAGTCCCAGGGCCTCCGCCTCAGCGTCGGCCATGCGGTAGCTCTCGTCGACCGTCGGAAAGGCCCCAGACCGCACGTCGTCGGCAAAATGCCGTAGCGCAACCACACCTTCGGTGTGCAGGTCCGCGTAGCGACGCACGAACTTCGGCACCACCCGGTGCTCGAGACCCAGGACGTCGTGGAAGACCAGCACCTGTCCGTCGCAATCGGGGCCGGCACCTATGCCGATGGTCGGCACGTCGACGGTTCGGGTGACCCGGGCGGCCACCCGGTCCGGTACGCCCTCCAGCACGATCGCAAAGCACCCGGCGTGTGCAAGCTCCTTGGCGTCGTCGACCAGTCCAAGCGCCGCCTGGGCATCACGGCCCTGAACCTTGAAGCCCCCCATGGCGTGCATCGACTGGGGCGTCAGGCCGATGTGGCCCATCACCGGAACCTCGGCAGCGACCAGCGCCTCGATCATCGGAAGCCGACGACGGCCGCCCTCCAGCTTGACCGCCTGGGCGCCCGCCCGGATCAGGACGGCGGCGTTGCGGACGGTCTCCTCGACCGACACGTGGTAGCTCATCCACGGCATGTCGGCGACGATCAGCGCCTCCGGCCGGGTACGGGCCACCGCAGCAGTGTGATGGGCGATGTCGGCGACCGTCACCTGGAGCGTGTCGTCGTAGCCGAGCACCACCATGGCCACCGAGTCGCCAACCAGGATCAGGTCGACACCGGCCTGATCGACCATGCGAGCGCCGGGGGCGTCGTAGGCGGTGAGCATCACGAGTGGATCGGCGCCGTCCGACGCCTTGCGTGCCCGAACGGCGGGCACCGTCATCTGCTGGGTCATTTCCTGTCTCCCTTCCCGTCCAGCGCGCTGTGGCTGCCGGCGGTCGATCAGGAGCGTAGCAGCGTCCTCGGCGAGCATCGATTGCGAACCGTGTGACGCGTGGCGCCGTCGAAGGACGGAGCGCCGGTTCCCACGTGGTCAGCCGCGGCCGATCGAGCTGACCCGGACCAGGTGGTTCCAGGCGCAGGCCGCACACACCTCGACGGTGTAGACGGCGAAGGTGCCCGGTCGGGCGTCGTAGCGGGCCAGCTCGCCGGGCGCCGAGAGGCAGCGACCGTGGGCGGGGAGACGGGGCCCGAACACGTAGACCACGTGTGCCAACTCGTACTCCTCGCAGACCGGACAGGTCTCGCCGGTGCGCTTGCCACAGTGGTGGGCATTGCGCCGCAGCATCGGTTGGGCGTCGCAGACCAGGTCGCGGGCGAGGACGCCGTTACGAAAGGCCGTGAGCCTGCCCTGCCGGACCAGTCGGTAGTCGACGTCGGCGGGACGCGGATCCGGCACCAGTCCCCTGGTCGCCGGTCCGATGGCCATGCTCCACTGTAGGGCATGTCCGCAAGACACTCCGGCGCCTCCCGACGTGCACCCCGGCGAAGGGGTCCTCCGTCAGCGGCCCTCCCACCAGGCCACGAGGCGACGCCCCTCCTCGTCCGGATCCAGCCGGCCCTCCCCGAACCGCAGGTCTGCCAACCAGGCCAGGGCTTCACCCACGTCGGGGCCGGGCTCGAGACCGAGCAGGTCGATGACCTCGGCGCCACCCAGTGCCGGGCCCAGGTCGTCGAGTTCGCCGTCGGCGCGCAGGGCCCCGAGACGCGTCTGCAATATCCCGGTCGCCACACCGGCGGCCGTCGCCAGGGCAACCGTCGCCGCCAGCTGGTCGCCCGCCGATGCGGCCAGTCGCCGGACCGCCTCGTCGGACCAACCGTCGTCCGTCCGTTCTCGAACCCTCCCCACGGCCGACACCAGTCCGAGCACCTTCGTCCGCTGTTCGCCCGACAGGCGCAGTGCCCGCAGACGCCCGTCCAACTCCGGAGCCGGCATTTCGAGAAGCAGCGCAGCGAGGCGTACCTCCGGCACCGGCTCGGCCGCCACAGACCGGCGAAATGCCTCGGCCCGCTGCTCGACCGACCGGTCCGAGACCTCCGGAAGCAGCAGGGGCAAAAGGCGGGCCTCGTCCAGGAAGGCAAAGCCGACCCCGGGATCCGGCAGGGCGAACAGCCGCCACAGTTCGTCGCGGATGCGTTCCGCAGACACGATCCGTAGCCGCTCCGCCACGGACCCGGCGGCCTCGAGCAACCCCGGCGCCGCCGTCAGTTCGTAGCCGGCGAGGAAGCGGGCGGCGCGCAGCGTGCGCAGCGGATCGTCCGAGAACGACTCCTCCGGTGCGAGCGGGGTGCGCAACAGGCGGGCGTCGAGGTCTGCCTGCCCACCCAGGGGGTCGTGCAGGGTCTCGTCGACGACGTCGAACGCCATGGCGTTCACCGTGAAGTCCCGTCGCAGGAGGTCGTCTTCGAGCCGTGTCGAGAACGACACCACCGGTTTCCGGGAATCCGACAGGTACGCCTCGGCCCGGTGCGTCGTGATCTCGAAGGTGTGTGCCCCCAGGCGGGCTCCGATGGTGCCGAACTTCTCGCCCTGGAGCCAGACGGCGTCCGCCACCCCCTCGATGAGTCGGCGGATGCGGTCCGGCGGGGCGTCGGTGGTCAGGTCGAAGTCTGAGTGGTCCCCGATCCGGCCCAGGAGCACATCGCGTACGACCCCGCCGACGAGGTAGAGCCGCTGGCCGTCGGCGGCAAACCGCCGGGCCAGGGGGCCAACCACCGCACATTGCGCCCCGAAGAGCGCACCCGTCGATGCCGCAGTCATCGCTCCACCAGCCCGTGCAGCACCGCCGCCTCGTCGACCGCCGCCCGGCCCGGACCCTCTCCACTGGCCGCCTCCGGACGGAAGTCGACGCCGATCGCAGCGGCCACTGCCGCCCCGGAGGCGGCAGCTAGGCCATCGAGGTCGTAGCCCCCCTCGAGGAACAGGATGCTGCGCCGGGTCGGCACGAGGCCGACCAGTCGGGCGGTCAGGTCGGCGAAGTCGCCGGCGGTGAGGCCCAGTTGGGTGAGTGGATCGGAACGGTGTGCGTCGAACCCGGCCGACACCAGCAGCCAGTCGGGGGCGAAGCGCTCGACCCGCGGGATCACCACGGCGTCCAACGCATACCGGTAGGTGTCGCCGGCAGCGCCGGCCGGAAGGGCCAGGTTGACGGTCGACCCGGTACCCGCCCCCTCACCCATCTCGTCGGACGCACCAGTGCCCGGATACAGCGGCCACTGGTGGCACGAGACGTACAGCACCCGTTCATCCGTGTAGAAGGCGTCCTGGGTCCCGTTCCCGTGGTGGGCGTCGATGTCGACGATGGCCACCCGCTCGCCACCGTCGGCCAGCACCGTCGCTGCAACAGCGACGTTGTTGAGCAGGCAGAAGCCCATCGCCCGCGTCGGCGTGGCGTGGTGGCCCGGCGGGCGGACGGCGCAGAAGGCCGTGTCCGCCTCACCGTCGCGCAGGGCCCCTACCGCCACGAGGCCCGCCCCGGCAGCCAGGCGCGCCGCAGTCCACGAGCCGGCGCTCATCGCCGTATCGGCGTCGACCCGGCCACCACCCGCCTCGTCGAGCTCGATCAGGGAGGAAAGGTGCGAGGCCGGATGGCACCGCAGCAGGTCCTCTTCGGACGCAGCCATCGCCGGCCGCCGGACCACCGCATCGCCGAGGCCGGCCGCGTCGAGGCCTGACCACACCGCCTCCAGCCGCGCCGGCCGCTCGGGGTGGGATTCTCCCGGCCGGTGGTCGAGAAAGCGTTCGTCGGTCACCACAAGGACGCTCACCGCGGCGAGCGTACCCCCCGGCGTCCGGGCGCCCGGGGTGCCGTGCCGCACCCCGACGGGCCACCACCATCCACTCGCCGTAGTGTGGGCCCATCGCCATGGCCCTGCTGTCATCCGCCTCCCGGTCATCCCGGTCGTCCGCCCGATCCCGGATGTTCACCGCCTCCACCGGCGTCCGCTTCCGCTTCGGCCCCCGTCGCGGCGACTGCCCAGAGGCCCAGGTCGTCCCCCTCGGCGGCGGACTGCTCGACCGACCATCGGTTGCCGAGGTCGTCGACCACGTCCGGACCCACGGCTACGACACGATCCTCACCTCGGCGCTGACCCCCGACGAGCAGCGACCCTTCCTCGACGCCGGCTTCCGGACCGAGGAGGACCTGTACCTCCTCCTCGCAGATCCCCGTCCGGTCGACGGCTCCACCACCCGCCGCCACGGCTCCCGAACAACAAGTCGCATGCGCCGTCGCGACCTGTCGCGCGTACTCGACATCGACGCCGCCGCCTTCTCCGCGTTCTGGCGATTCGACCGGATGGCCTTCGAAGAGGCCCGGACCGCCACGCCCTCCTGTCGGCGGCGGGTCGTGTCCGTCGGGGGCCCGACACGACGGAAGGTCGTCGGCTATGCCGTCACGGGGCGCTCGGGCGACCAGGGCTACCTGCAACGCCTCGCCGTCGACCCGGACCAGCAGGGCAGGGGCATCGGTCGGATGCTCCTCGACGACGCCCTCCACTGGCTGGCGCACCATGGAGCCACGACGGTCCTCGTCAACACCCAGCCGGACAACGACCCTGCGCTGGACCTCTACCGATCGGCGGGATTCACCGATCGGCCCGGCGGCCTCTCCGTGCTCCGCCTGGAGTCCCGATCCTCGTGACCCCCCCACCGCCCACGGGCCGACTCGCCTCATCGGTCGCCGCCGCCCTGCTCGGCGCCCTCACACTGCTCGGATCGACGATGCCCCTGCCGGCCGGTGCTGCAGAGGCCGGCGGGAGCATCACCCTGGTCGGCCAGTCGCCCTGGGTCGACAGCCTGGGCGTACTCGCCATCGACCTCCGGGTCACCGGATCGGTCGACGAAGGGCTCCTGACCTTCCGCCTCCACGAGTCCATCGGCGCCAGCGGGCTCCTCGGCGGAGTACACGTCGAAGGCGAGTCACTCCCCGACCCGGTGGGCTCTCCGGTGACCTTCCCAATCGCCGACCACCTCGGCACCGGAGGCGTGGCCTCCCTCGAACTCGACATCGGACCCGGGAACGACCTCCCGACGAATCCCGGATCGGTGCACCCGCTCTCGATCCTGCTCACCACGCTCGACGGCGAACTTCTCGACCGGGTCCACACGATGGTTCTCCACCTCCCCGACGACAAGCCCCCGTTCCCGCTTCTGACCGCCCTCGTCATCGAGATCACCGGACCCCCACCACTCCAATCCGACGGGGCCAACCGCATCAACCCCGACACCGTCCGCAGTCTCCGATCCGTCGTCAACGCCCTCGCCGACCACCCACTCGTAGCCGCCGACCTGCGCATGCCGCCGGCGACCGTCGTCGCCCTCGCCCAGTCCGGCGACGCCGCCCACGCCCGACTGCTCGACGACCTCATCGGCGTTATCGGAGGTGGGATCCGGCTGGCCTCGTCACCGTTCGTCACCGCCGATCCGGAGGCCTGGCGCCAAGCCGAACGCCCCGACATCTATCGGGACATCCTCGACCATGGAGACCTCGCGCTCGCCGACGAACTCGGAACCACTCCCGACCGGTCGATCGTCCACCTTCCGCCCACCGGCATCGACGAGACCCTCGACCTCCTCAGCCACCTCGGTAGCCAACGCTTCATCGTCGGCGCCGACCACCTCGATCCCCGNCCCGANGNCCTGGCGNCCATGACCCNNCCCGTCCGACTCCGCGGCGCCAGCGGCTCGCCGTTCACTGCCCTCGTCATCGACCCCGNNCTCANCGNGCACCTCGTCGGCCCCGACGGACCCGTGGCCGCCGTCCAGCACCTGCTCGCCGACCTGGCGGTACGCAGTTGGACCGAGCCCGTNNTCCCGCGTCAGACCGTGATCACCATCTCCGATCCCTCGGCGCTGGACGCCCANCTCCTCGACGTCCTGCTCGGAGGNCTGGAANAAGCTCCGTTCGTCGACCTGGCGCCGCTCCCCGTCCTCTTCAGTTCGATCGCCACCCTCGACCCCGACACGATCCCCCTGAAGNCCCTGTGGCCCGAGCCGGTCNCCTCCGCCGCAGCAAAGATCCGGGACCGGGGCCTCGTCGAGATCACGATCGAGGCCTACCAATCGCTCGTCGGAGGACGGCGGCCGGANATCGCACACCTCAACGACCTGCTCGAGGCGACTGCAGCAGCAGAACTCGACACNGGGCAGGGGGAGCCGTACCTTCGTGCCGTCTACGACGCCGTCCTCGTGGTCCTCGACNCCTTCGAGGCGCCCGACGACCAGAACGTCCGACTCACGTCCCGACGGGCAACCGTCCCCTTCACGGTCGATAACGGCCTCTCCGTGCCCGTGCATGTCCGGATGCACCTGGANTCCGACGGTCGGCTCGACTTCCCGGATGGGGACACCCTCGATGCGACGCTGAGTCCGGGCACCAACCGGATCTCCATCCTCGTGGAGGCCAGGACCTCAGGCGACGCCCGCCTCCAGATCACGGTCCGCTCGCCCGACCCCTCGGAACTCCTNCAACTCCAGTCNTCGACACTTCTGGTGCGCAGCACCCAACTCTCCGGTGTCGGCGTANTCCTNCTCGCCGGGGCGCTGCTGGTCCTCGGNGTGTGGTGGTTCCGATCCGCCCGCAACGGCAGNCCCNATCCGTCNGACGACTACGCTGCGCCCNACCCCGGGGAGGACCCATGACCGTCAGGATCGTCACCGACAGTGCCTGCGATCTCACCGACGACGAAGTCGCGTCGTACGGCATCGAGATCGTGCCCCTGAGCATCCGCTTCGGCAACGAGGAGCTCATCGACCGCGAACAGCTCAGCATCACCGAGTTCTACGACCGCATGGCNACCAGCGAGCACCTCCCACAGACTGCCGCGCCATCGCCCGGACAGTTCGACCAGGCGTTTCGCCGTGCCCTCGACGGCGGCGCCGACCAGGTGGTCTGCGTCAACCTCTCGCGGAAGGTGTCGGCGACNATGGAGGCCGCCGAGGCCGGCGCACGGGACATCGACGGCGACATCCGGGTGCTGGACAGCGGGTCGGTCACCTGCGGACTCGGCACGATCGTGCTTGCGGCCGCCCAGGCCGCTTCGGATGGCGCATCCGCAGACGAAATCACCGCTGTCGTCGCCGACCTCTCGGCCCGGACCCGGGTCTATGCNGTCCTCGACACCCTCGAGAACCTCAAGAAGGGCGGCNGGATCGGCAACGCCAAGGCGTTGCTCGGCAGCATGNTGTCGATCAAGCCCCTNCTCGACTTCAGNTCCGGCGAGGTCGAGGAGGCCGGCAAGCAGCGCACCCGNAAGAANGCCCTCGAGTGGCTNCGCTCGACCGTCACCGACAACGCCGACAACATCGACCGCCTGGCGATCGCCCACGCCATGGCCGACGACATCGACGCNTTCGTCGCCCAGGTNGCGGCAGACACCGGCCGCAACGACATCCGCGTGGACGTGGTCGGCCCCGTCGTCGCCAGCCACGGCGGCCCGGGCCTCGTCGGCGTGGGCATGGTCCTGAAGGCCTGACCNGGCCGGGGCCCGACCGGNCCGAACCAGCCATACACCACCGGAAACGGGCCACTCGTTACCGTCGGTGGCGATGGCACTGCAGCACCCTCGCGGTGGCGCACCCGGGGCGATCATCGCCACCCGGTATCGCCTGGACGAACTCCTCGGCAGCACGACACNCACCGAGGTGTGGGCAGGACACGATGCCGTGCTCGAACGCCCCGTCACCGTGAAACTCGTCCACGCCGGCGATGNCGCCACCGGTGCCGCCCANCTCCCCCTCCCCGGCGTCGCNGCCGTGTTCGACATCACCGACCATGACGGCCTCGCCGTGGTCGTGACCGAACGGGTCGATGCGACGCCCCTCGACCGCCTCCTCGATCGACAGCCCGACCTCGACCCCGACGACGTCGTCGCCCTGATCGATGCCGTGGCCAGGGTGCTCGAGACCACCCACCGGTCGGGGGTCCCCCACGGTGCGCTGCGTTCCTCGAACGTCCTCGTCCGCGCAGACGGCGCAATCCTCCTGACCGACTTCCGGGGAACCGGAGAGGGCGGGCCCGGGCCGTTCGACCCGCAGGCCGACCTCGAAGCGCTTGTGNTCCTNCTGGCCGAGTTGCTGGCNCACTGCCCACGTGCCGAGGTCCACGCACACCTCCGACAGTTCGTCGACCNGATGCTGACCGCACCNGAGGCCGATCGTCCCACGAATGTGCTCGACTTNCGGATGGCNTTGCNGCCTGNGGAAGCCNGGCCCGAACTCGACGCCGTCGANNACCGCCACCGTGCCCTCAGCCGANTCTCCGNCNCCNTGCTCGGACTCCTCCTCCTNGTCACGTTGGNCGCCGCCGTGGTTCTCACCTCCGCCCTCCTGGGTNCNGGNTGGAGCCTGCTCGGCTGGNACTAGNTTTCCGACCATCGCCGCTCCACCGCCCTTCGACGATCCAAGCGACGACGACCTGGTCGCNGCGGCACGCTCCGGCGACCGACAGGCCCTCGACCGACTCCTGCGCCGCCACCACGACAAGATCTGGTCGATCTGTCGCCGGATGGCCGGCAACGACGCCGACGCCGCCGACGCCACCCAGGAGGCGCTGATCGCCATTGCGACGCGTCTCGACCGGTTCGACGGCCGAGCCAGGTTCACGACCTGGCTTCACCGGGTGGCCACCAACGCCTGCCTCGACGAACTTCGCCGACGGGGACGTCGCCCGGTCCCCGTCGAGGAGGTCCTGCCCCGCTCCGAGGCAGATCCGTCGGACACCGGACTCGCCGATCGGCTCGACATCGACACCGCACTCGCCGAACTACCCGACGACTTCCGCATCGCCGTGGTCCTACGTGACCTCTGCGACCTCGACTACGCCGCCATCGCCGAGGCGCTCGACCTCCCACCCGGCACCGTGCGCTCACGCATCGCGCGCGGACGGGCCGCACTTGCCGACCGGCTCGGGAACCCCGAGACCCCCGACGAACGTCAGAACCAGTGACCATGAACGAACCGCACATTCCGGCCGAACTCAACGCCCTCGACGAACTGGCCTCCGCCATCGTCGATGGTGAGGCCGTCCTGCCCGCCGATGCCGACCNGGCACTGGTCGAACGGGTGGCGGCGATGCGAACCGCGTGCTCCGCCATTGCNGNACCNGTCGATCCTCCNACCGCNTCCGTCCGGGAGGCGGGGNTCGCCGCGGCGCTCGGGGCATCGGNCACCAGCACCGACGTCCACTCCCTGGCCACGCGCCGTCGCCGAGCGCGCGCCGTGCCGGCCGCCGCCGTNGCCGCGGCAATCGCNCTGCTCGTCGGNNTCGGCATCATGGGCTCCGGAGACGANGCCGGCGAGACGGANGTCGCCGNCGTGGCTACCACGGCACCGACGGCGAANNTGCANGCTTCGGACCCCGNTGAGNCCACCCCACCCTCCATATCCNCTGCCGCGACCACCGCCACCATGGATGCTTCAGAGAAGTCGGTCCCTTCGACCGTCGAGGCTCCCGTCCAGGCACTNGCCCCCGCGACCAACGATGCACCCGCCACGACANTCGATCTCTCGGCCATCGTGACCGCGGATGCNGCCGGCNTCGNNGGGNCGGAAGTTGGCGAAGCNTCGCTCCANGAGGTCGAGACCCTCGAAGAGGTTGGNGGCACCGAGNCTCGTCTGGCCGCCGGCTCCGCGGACGACGNCGCCATGTCGGCCTTCGACGACGCCCAGGCCTCCACAGNCTCCNCNTACTCCGAATTCGACACCTTCACGTTCCTCTTCCCCGATGCCGAGGAGNTGGCATCCANCATCCGAGCAGGCGAAGCGATCCCCGCCGGACCCNTACCCGCAAGCGGTTGGCCACCGGACTGTGGCATCGACGAGGCCGAGATCCTCGACGGNGAGGAGGTGCTGGGCACAACNAGTCTCTTCTTCCAGGGCGATCTCCCGGTCTTCGGATTGCTCTACGTCGGANCCACTTCGTGGNCACTCGTAGAGGCGCACACCTGCGAGACCTTCACCTGGCCGCCANCCCACGACTGACCCCCGATCGGGCCGCGAACGCCCCTTGTAGNCTCACGCTCCATGGCCGANGCGGGTACCCCCTCCTCCGACGAAGAACCGCGCGACCTCGCCTCCCGCGCCACCGACCGGATCGTCGACGCCGTCGGCACCGTGCGCTCCCGAACCACCGAGCCGCTCCTCACCGCNACNCGNGCGATCGTGCTCGGAACCTTCATCGCCATCGCCGGCACCGCCGTCCTCGCCCTGGTCGGCATCGGCCTGTTCCGCCTCCTCGACACGGCCCTGCCGGGAGAGTCCTGGTCGGCCCACCTCGTCCTCGGAGCAGCCTTCGTCNCAGCAGGCGCCTGGCTNTGGTCCCGCCGCACCCGCTCCGCCGACTGACCACCTCTTCCACGAGTTCCCCAGGAGCCTCCATGCCCCCCTCGCACCGAGAAGTCGTGATCATCGGCTCCGGCCCCGCCGGCCTCACCGCCGCCATCTACGCGGCGCGTGCCGACCTCGCCCCACTCGTGCTCGAGGGCGAGCCGTCGTCGAACTCCGACCAGCCCGGCGGCCAACTGATGCTCACCACTGACGTCGAGAACTATCCCGGCTTCCCCGAGGGGATCATGGGCCCGATGTTGATGGTCGACATGCGAACCCAGGCAGCCCGNTTCGGCGCCGAGATCGAGACCGTCAAGGCCAGTCGGGTGGACCTCTCCGCACGGCCGATCGGCATCTGGGTCGGCGACCCTGACATTGCCGAACCCACCCACACCGCCGATTCGGTCATCATCTCGACCGGTGCCCGCTCNNTGATGCTCAACCTCGAGGCCGAGCAGCGNCTCATCGGCCANGGCCTCTCGACGTGCGCCACCTGCGACGGCTTCTTCTTCCGCGACCAGGAGATCGCCGTGGTGGGCGGCGGCGACTCGGCCCTCGAGGAGGCCACCTTCCTCACCAAGTTCGCCAGCAAGGTCACCGTCATCCACCGCCGNGACNAACTCCGGGCCTCCAANATCATGCAGAACCGGGCCTTCGACAACCCCCGGATCGAGTTCGCCTGGNACACNGTCGTCGACGACATCCTCGGCGACGACAANGTNGCCGGCCTGCGACTGCGNGACACCGGCACCGACGAAGTACGGGANTTGGCGGTCACCGGCGTGTTCATCGCCATCGGCCACCNGCCCAACACCGACTTGTTCATCGGCCAACTCCCCATGGACGAGNACGGCTACCTGCTGACCCACGCCGACCGGTCGACCACCGACATCGAGGGCGTTTTCGCCTGCGGCGACGTGCAAGACCACACCTACCGCCAAGCCATCACCGCCGCCGCCTCCGGATGCATGGCCGCCATCGACGCCGAGCGCTGGCTCCAGAGCCGNCACGACTGAAGGCGTGACCGGCGACCACCGGCCCCTTCTCCCCCGTCGCCTCCNTGAACGGGTAGAAAGGGGCCACACGGTCGCCCGACCGACACCCAATCCTCCAGACCGCAAGCGAGGCACGCCATGGCCGGAGCCATCAGCAACCTGTCCGAGACCACCTTCGACGAGGAGATCGGCTCCGCCACCGAGCCCGTGCTCGTCGACTTCTGGGCCGAGTGGTGCGGGCCCTGCAAGATGGTCGCCCCGATCCTCGAGGAAATCGCCGACGAACAGGCCGGTGCGCTACGCATCGCCAAGGTCAACGTCGACGAGGCCCCAGAATTGGCCCGACGCTTCCAGGTNATGAGCATCCCCACCATGATCCTCTTTCGCGACGGCGAGCCCGCCGCTCAGATCGTCGGCGCCAAGGGCAAGGCACAGCTCCTCGAGGAGCTGTCTGCCCACCTCTAGGCCGCCTCGAACGCCCCNCCCGACCAGCGGTTCGGCGCACCGTCCGATGGTCCCCAAGGACACCACCCCGATCGGTGAACCCCTCCGGCCCGGTGACACCGGCGAGGGCGTCCGAGACCTACACCGCCGCCTCGACACGGCCGGACATCCCGTTGCCCCTGCCGAGGCCACCGCGGGCCACTACGGNCATCCCGTTGTCCCTGCCGAGGCCACCGCGGGCCACTACGGAGAAGACACATCGGCCCAGGTCGCCCGCTTCCAGGCCGAACGCGGCCTCCATGAACACGGCCTCGTCGACGAACACACGCTGTCGTCGCTGATCGAGGCCGGATACCGACTGGGCGACCGCAACCTCTACCTGCATGCCCCGATGCTGCGCGGCGACGACGTGGCCGACCTCCAGTTACGGCTTGGCAGCCTCGGATTCAATGCCGGTCGGATCGACGGGATCTTCGGGACCGACACATCGGCCGCACTTCGGGACTTCCAGCGCAATTCCGGCCTCATCCTGGATGGCATCGCCGGCGCCGCCACGGTCCGATCCCTCCGCCACCTGGCCGGCCGTTCAGCCGGTACCACCCCTGTGGCCCAGGTTCGAGAACTCGACCTACTTCTGCGCAGCCGACCCGACCTCGACGAACGGCGGATCGCCCTGGGCCACTTCGGCAGCTGCGGCGCCCTCGCCGCCGCACTGTCGCGCGGTCTGCGAACCCGTGGTGCAAACGTCGTCGCCCTCGACCATCCGGACGACACCACCCAGGCCGCCACGGCCAACCGGTTCGAGGCGGAGGCCTACCTCGGGCTCCGCATCGAGAGCCTGTCCGCCCCGGAGGTTGCATACTTCGCCACCGAAGGCTTCCACAGCGAGGGCGGCCTCCGTCTGGCCCAACGTTGCGCCGCAGCCCTCAAACAGGTGTTGGCCGACGGTATGGCCGGTACCGAGGTCGCTGTCCGCGGCATGAGGCTCCCGATCCTGCGTCGAACACGGATGCCGGCGGTGCTCTGCACGCTGGCTCCCCCGCCGTCGGTGGTTCCCGCCACCGCCGAACTCGCCGATCAACTAACTGTGGCAGTGTCCGCCTGGGCAGCGGACCCCACCACCTCCCCAGAAGCCTGAGCACCAACCCGGAGGCCCTTGTGTGGCCTCCCCCGAAGGACAGCCAGTATTCTCAGGCCGACTCGTCGGTCGACGAGACCTCGGCCTCATCAGCAGATGCGGTGTCCACGCCGGGCTTCGCGTCGCGCTTCGCCTGACGCCTCTGACGGCGCCGAAATCCCCTCGTGGTGTTTGCCCGGAGCAGTTCGACCTCAGGTCGTAATGCAGCATTCTCCTCACGTGCATCGCTTACGTCCTCCCGAAGGGCGTCGCGATCGCCGCGGAGGTCGTTGCGCTCCCCACGGGCCGCATCAAGCTCGGCGACCGCATGGCGGAGTTCTCCCTGAACGCCACGGTGTTCGGCATTCAGGCGATGTGCTTCCGCTGTCCGTTCCTCCAGGTCGCTCTCGAGGCGTCTGATGCGGGCGTCACGGCCAACCAGGTCCTCGAGTGCCCGCTCTCTCGCCGCTTCTGTGATCCGGAGGTCGGCTTCGAGGGTGATGACACGCTCCCGACCCGACACTTCCTCGGCCCTCGCCCGATCCCTTTCGGCGCGCAAGGCCTCGTTCTCCTCTTCCAACTGCCGGGCCCGCTCCTCGTGGAGCGCCGCTTCGATCGCCTGCCTGTTGGGGTCCTCCACGCGTGTGGTGAGACCCCGATCTGGATCGCGAGCCCGGAGTACGTCCCCGCGTTGCTCCAATTCGAGTTCAGTGCGGTGCTGCGCCGTCCCGGGAACGGATTCCAAGCCTGAAACCCGGGCGCGAGCGGGATCGACGTTGGTTTCCGGAGACGCCTTCACCAACGAGTCCTGCCATGTGGTCTCGACGATGTCGTCGCCGCTGGCCGTTGGCACTCCTGTGCTACGGAAGGCGAGGATGTCGGCAACGGTCGGGATCGGATAGCCCAATTCCTCGCAGACGCCGGCAACGCCCTCGAGGAGAAAGACCGGGCGAGGGCAGGTGGGGCCCGGTGCCTCGCGCACGGGCCCGAACCGGCCCTGGTCCCGAAAGGTGTACAGGCGGGTGCGCTTGATGGGCGTCAGGGACAGGATCTCGTCGAGGTACAACTCGTCCTCGCCCGCAGGACCGCGCCGAACGGGGCCAACCGGGGAGGTGAAGGTCGACGATGTGGGCGCAGGATCCATGGTGCCGACCGTAGTGCCGGCAGACCGCGTCGTGGCGGACAGTTCGAAGGGTTCGGAATACTCCGAACTGTTCGAAGGGTTCGGAGTGTCCATTGAGAACTCATTCAACCACCACGGAGGGCACGGACCGGACCCGATCCCTTTGGCGTAGACGCTTGCTCGATCCTCCGAGTATCCGAGGACCTGGCGTCAGCCCTCCCCCGGATGGGGCCTTCTCGATCCGGGATTCTTCGGATCCGAACAGTTCCGAACCCTTCGGAAACCTCCGGAGTGTTCGGAACTATCCGGGGCCTTCCGAGACTCATCTCCTGCCCTCCTCCCCCTGACCAAGCCCTGGCTCAGGCGATCGACAGAACTATCCACGGGAAAACGGGATGGCCAAATTCGACACCAGTAGCCAACTATCGCTCCCCATCGTTGTCCATCGGGCTACCATGTCGGAACCCGTCCGATCCGGCGAATCCCATGCGTCGAACCCCACAATCGGAGTTCCATGGCCGAGTACGTCTCCCTCAAGGAAGCCTCACGGCGGTTCGGATACGAGGCCTCCACGATCCGACGATGGCTCAAGGAGGAGCGGGTCGAGGGCCTCAAGGGCCCGACCGAGAATTCCCCCTGGAAGGTTTCCGTGGATTCCCTCGAACAACTCCTGCGCGACGGCGCCAGTGCCGGACGTTCCGGAACGCCGCGCGCGGGCACCGGTGGGGGAACTCTGCCCGAACTGTTGAGGGCCTGGTCCGACACCATCGACACGCGCCTCACCGCCCGGGAACCACGGTCCCTGAGCCCGCATCAAAGAGCGGAGGCCAGACAGGCCCTGGGGGAACTCCAGGGATGGCTATCCGACCTCTCCGGGGAACTCGACGGCGGCTGAGTTCACCAAAATCCCCGAAAACATGGGCGTTTACCCACAATTCTCCCGAGGGCCGCGATCCCAGGCAAGTGTCAGAACACTGGCGAACGTTCAATTGCCTTCCAGGCACGCGGATACCGGTCGCCACAAGGTCCGTCCGACCGGAATGCCTGAAATCGGGCCCCCTCGTGCTCCCAGGCACCCGCATCGGAGAGGCCCAGTTCTCCCAGGGGATCCTCCGGCCAGCGGGCCCGTCCGTCTTCCGGTGGTTCGCTCACGACCAGGTGTCCCTCATCGGCCAGGAGGGGCGCCCCACATTCAATGGTGACGCCCGGTGGTCCGAATGCCCGCGCCGTCACCAGCGTCACCGAGCAGCGCAGCTCGCCCCGTCCCACCTCCGTGGCGTCGGCGTGCACAACCGACACGCGGTCGAAAACCTCAAGGGACCGCGCCGCCCATTCGAGGAAGCGACAACGGCGCTCGCTGCGCTCCACCAGGAACCAATTGCAGTTCGTAAGGGTCGCCAGAACCAGTCCCGGGAGACCACCACCGGAGCCCAAATCCACGGCGGACTGGCCTGCAGTGGGCAGGGGAGTGCCGGCAAGGAAGCCGGAACTGTGACGAAACCCCTCGGACGCCGCACCGGAGGTAAGGAAACCCTCGTCGACCGCAGCGTCGAGCACCCGCCCGACACCGCCGTCCATTGCTGTACTCAGTCGGCGCCGGGCCGGATCACCACCCGGCGATCCCGATCGGAGCCCTCGGACTCGGTCTCGACACCGTCAATTTCCGAGACCGTGTCGTGGATGACCTTACGATCGGCAGAGCCCATCGGCTCGAGTGCTCGTGCCCGTCCATCGTCGAGGACCGCATCGGCCTGATTCCGGGCGAATTCCTCGAGGAAGGTCCGGCGGCGTTCCCGGTAGCCCCCGACGTCGACGCTCAGAAAGCCCACCGCATCTCCTTCGGACCTGCGCTGGACAATCGTGCGGGCGATCTCGGTAATGGCGCGGACCGTCTCGCCACGATGGCCAATAGCGCGGCCCAGGTTCAGGCCCTGCGCCTCGACCGAGAGGCGATCGTCCTCGATTGTGCTCACGACACGGGCATCGAGTCCCATCTCGTCGAGCAGGCCCGTGACAAAAGCCTCGACGATCTCCGACTGGGTCTCTAATTCCATCTGCTCTCCCTTAGGCGCCGGATCCGGCACGATTTCGTCCCGACCGGCACTGGCCCGATCATCGCTGGTGGACTCTACGCCCGTCCTGGCTTCCCCCGAAACGCCAGAGCCCCTTCCCCGGCGTCGACTCGACGACGTCTCCTTCGAATCCCCGTCCGAGGAACCCGCTGACGGCTTCGCCCGATCAGCACGTTTGCTTTCCCCACCACCCGATTTCGCCCGGTCGCCGCGCTGCTTGTTCCCGTCGCCCTGCCCACCGTCGTTGCGCTGCCTGTTCCCGTCGCCCTTCTTCGCCCGGTCGCCGCGCTGCTTGTTCCCGTCGCCCTGCCCACCGTCGTTGCGCCCGTTCCCCTTGCCCTTGCCGGCCCGGGACCGGTCGCCTCGACGGCCTCGACTGCGATCCCGGTCCCTGCGCTCGACCCTCTGACGAGGCGCGCGTGGACGGACCCGTGCCCGCAGCCGGGCATCGGTCTTCTTTAGTCCCAGCATCGATCGTGAAGCCTCTGCCAGGATCTCGTACTCCAACTCGTCCTCGGCCACACCCAGGCGGTCCAGTGCCCGCTCCTTGGCATCGTCGACTGTCGCTCCGGTTGTCTCGATCCATTCCATGGATTACTTCCTCTTCTTCCTGTTCTTGCGGCTCGCACCCCGTGCCCGGGCCGTGCCCGGGGGGGTGGTCCGACCACCGCCGTGGCGGGCTGCCGGTGGGCGCCCGTCGCTGGCTTCCGGCTCTTCGGACTTTCGCCGACGCCGAACCCGACGGCCGGACACGCCTGACGAACCGTCATCCCTGCTCCGTTTATTCCGCCGGCCTCGGCTGATCGGTCCCTCTTGCTGCATCGACTCCGATTCTTGGGGATTCGTTGCCTTCTTCTCGCTCTGGCCGTCCGTACCACTGCCCCCGGCTCGTGTACGCCGACTTCGGGCCTCGTCGGACACGTCTCTGGGCCCACCCGTATTGCGACCTCCGCCTCCGCTCCCGGACGGCCGGCGATCCGCCTTCCCGCTCGGACCACCCTTCCCGCCCTTGCCGGACTTCGGCTTGTCTTCCGACTCCTGGATCGGCGCCGGCACCACGACGGCCGGAGCCTCCTGGCCATCGCCATACATGGCCCGGGTGATGTAGAACTGCTGGCCCGTGCGGTACAGGTTCGACACGACGAAGTAGGTGACGAGGGCGGCGTCGAGACCGAACGAGATGACCGGCAGGAAGAAGGGCATCACCTTCATGATCATTTCCTGCTGCGGGTTCGTGGACTGACCCTTGTTCCGGCCACGGATCTGCTTGTTCATCACCCACGACGTGACAAACACGGCCAGGACGAGGACGAGATAGGGGAACGCCGCCACGATCGAGATTCCCAACGCATGACTGAGGGACCTCGACAGGTCGAACCCCCACGACACCATCTCAGTCTCCTCGGAGAGTTCCAGGAAGAGGCGCGAATCCTCGGGCAGGTAGTCCGGGTAGAAGGTCCGGGCGTTATCAGGGGCCCCGACAAGATCCTGTGCGGCCGACAGTCGACCGGCCGCCCAGCCGACGACCTCCCCGACATCGGACCGGCGGCGAGTCAGCCCCCGCAGCACGTTGTAGAGGACAATGAACACCGGGGCCTGGGCGATCATCGGAATACAACCCCCCATGGGGTTGATGCTGTTGGCCTGGTAGAAGGCCATCATTTCCTTGTTCATCCGCTCCCGGTCGTTCTTGTACCGGTTCTGGATCTTCTTCATCTCAGGTTGCAGGTGCTGCATCTTGATCATCGACCGCGTGCCCTTCATGGTCAGCGGCGTCAGGACCACCATCACGATGAGCGTGAGCAGCACGATGGCCATCCCGAAGGAGGGCCACAGTTCATAGAACCAGGCGAGGACCTTTGCGATCAGGTCGAACATGTGTCACGTTTCTCGTTGGTCAATGGGCTCGAATCGCCAGAAGTGGCGGGTACCGGGTCCCACCCGCTGCGGCCCCAGGGATGGCAGCGGGACAGGCGCCGGAGGGTGAGCCAGCCGCCACGGACCGCCCCGTGGCCCTCGAGGGCATCGAGCGCATAGTTCGAACAGGTCGGGACGTACCGGCACGGGGTCGGGCGGCCGTCGGCCAGCCGCTGGTACAGGTGGACGAGTCCCAACATCGGGCGGACCGCAAGGGCTCCGAACGCCGCCATATCAGGCCTCCGATCCCAGTTCGTCGGTGATTCCCGCGAGGTCATCGTGCAGTTCGGCGAACGTCGCCCCAGCCGCCGAGGGCTCGGCCCGAACCAGGTAGTCGCCGGCCGGGAGGCTTCCACGTGCGTCGACGCCGGTCATAACCACACGAAGGCGTCGACGGAGCCGGTTGCGGGCGACCGCGTTTCCGACGGATCGTCCGATGCCGTACGCCACCCTTGCCTCAGGACGAGATCCAGCGAGGTAGCGCACGCGCAGCGACCCGCGCCGAACCGTCCGGCCGTGCCGTCGAAGGGCATCAAAGTCGTCCCGGCGGGAGAGTCGGCTAATCAAGCCGAGAGACGGGTCCGGCCCTTCTGACGGCGGGCCTTGATGATGGCCCGCCCGGCCCGGGTACGCATGCGTCGGCGGAAGCCATGCTTGCGGGCACGCCTCCGGGTGTTCGGCTGATAGGTGCGCTTCATCGCAGACTCCTGTTGGCACGCCCGGTGTCAGGAGAGGTTGGAGCACCCGGCATGCCTTCGATTGGGTTCGAACCGCAGCGAACGGCGGTCGATCCGCGGCCGACCCGTGAAGGCAGGCCACGCGCGCCACACGAAGGCGCGTGGCGACCTGCTGAGGCTACGGGCGCCCCGGTCCCCGCGCCAACCACCCCTGCGTACACCGCTCGTCCCCAACCCTTCGGCCGCTCCCGTCGAACCGGTTTATCCACAGGGCCACCGGTCGGGCCACGGCACGCGATCACGGCACGCTGGACCTGTCGAAAACGCGATCACCGCGGGCCGACGCGCGAAAAAATAGGGACCGACCAGCATCTTTGCCGCGCGTGATTCGGCCTTGCGCGGGCGGTCGTCCACAGTGCTACGTTGCCCCGCCCACCAACCGGGCGGCGTGGACTCCTTCCTCACCGTTGCGCCTGTTCTGCCCGGTTTCCACAGCAGGTTCCACACCTGTGGAAAAGACGATCGGAGCAGGAACGTGACACAGACGACACCGAACCGGAACGTTGACGAGGTGTGGGATGTCGACGAGGTGTGGGAAAAGTGTGCAGCTGCCGTTCGCTCCCAGGTCTCCGAAATCGTCTATCAGATAACATTCAGTTCGATCCGGCCTTCCGGTATCGAGGACGACGAGATCGTACTCACCGTCCCGAGTTCGGTCACAAGGGACCGCATCGAGGGCCGTTACAAGAACATCATCGCTGAGACAGTCGCCGAGGCCACCGACGACCACCTGCGTCCCCGCATCGAGCTCCGCCAGGCGGCGGAGCATGACGACGAACTCCTCGGGGTCGTCGCGTTCGACCACATCGGCCTGACCACCGAGCAGCCGATCGTTACGACACCGATCGACGACCTGCACCTTTCGGGCAACGGTCACCACGCCACTTCCCTCGAAGCCGATCCACTTCTGGTGGACACCGACACACAACCAGTGCGGTTCACCTTTGACGACTTCGTCATCGGCACCTCGAACCGGTTCGCCCACGCCGCCGCACTCGCCGTGGCCGGTGAGCCGGCAAAGCACTACAACCCCCTGTTCATCTACGGCTCCGCCGGCCTCGGCAAGACGCACCTCCTGCGCGCTGTCTCCACCTATGTGACCGACCAGTACCCGAGTCTTCGAGTGAGGTACGTCTCGAGCGAGGAGTTCATGAACCGCTTCATCGAAGCGATCCGAAACAGGACTCTGCCCGAGTTCAAGCAGCGCTACCGGGAAGTCGACGTCCTCCTTGTCGACGACGTCCAGTTCCTCGCCGGCAAGGAGGGCCTCCAGGAAGAGTTCTTCCACACGTTCAACTCGATCCACCAGGCCGGCGGACAGATCCTGCTCTCCAGCGACCGGCCACCCGACAAGATCAACACCCTCGAGGAACGGTTGCTGAGTCGCTTCAAGATGGGCCTTACCACCGACATCCAGCCACCGGACTTGGAGACACGCCTCGCCATCCTGCGAAAGAAGGGTGAGGAGGCAACCAATCTCAACCTGCTGAGCGAGGAGGTCCTGGTCTTCATCGCCGAGAACATCACGAACAACATTCGGGAACTCGAGGGCGCCCTCACCCGGATCACGGCCTATGCCAGCCTCAACCAAACCACGGCGACCGAGGAACTGGCGCGCACAGTGCTCAGGGACCTAATCACCTCGAACAAGCCACGGATGATCACCTCCGAGGTCATCCTGCGCCACACGTCGGAGATGTATGGATTCTCGCTCGTGGACCTCATTGGTCCGAGTCGCCGGCGCCCACTGGTCCAGGCCCGACAGATTGCCATGTACGTCTTCCGCGACCTCACCGACCTGAGTTTCCCCGCCATTGGACGAGAATTCGGCGACCGCGACCACACGACCGTCATCCACGCCGTCAACAAGATCCGGACGCTCATTTTGTCTCGCCAGGAGATCTACGACCAGGTGACAAATCTGACCGCCGCCATCAAGACCGGGGATTGACATCGGACAACATGTGGACGCCCACCCTGTTCTCCACAGCTTCGATCTCGGCTCGGGTCCGGCCTGTTGAACCGCGTGGAAATCCGGTGGACGCGGAATGTCACTCCTACCTGCGAGAATGCCACATTGTCCACAATCCACACGCCTACTCTTCCTATTACCTGATGAAATCCCGGCTAAGCCGAAGGTGAGTGTCCTGTGAAGTTCCGTTGTGAACGTGATGTCCTCGACCGGGCGCTGTCGGTTGCCAGTCGTGCTGCTGCCACCCGAGGTTCCCTCCTGCAGGTACTCGGGGGCATCCACCTCCACCTGGAGGGCAATTCCCTGTCGGTGACGGGCAGCGATCGCAATCTGACCGTCCGGGTGACCTGTCAGGTGGGAGGCCAAGAGGATGGTGTGGCGGTCTTGCCGGCCAAGTTGGCCGCCGATATTGCACATTCTCTTGACAGCGGCCAGGTCGAGGTGGTCGTCGGCGACGACGAGGCCAGCCTGAGCTCGGGACGTTCGAATTTCAGCCTCCGGACACTCGCCCCCGACGAATTCCCCCGGTTCGAGTTACCGATTGGCGACGAAGTGACCCTGACCGCCGCAGGGGTGGCCGATGCCCTCGACCAGGTTGTGGGAGCCGCCAGTGGCGACGACAGCCGTCCGATCCTCACAGGAGTCCTGCTCGCCGCCGAGGAAGACGGACTGAGGTTCGTTGCCACCGACTCCTACCGTCTCGCCATGCGTGACCTCCCCGGTACGAGCATCCTGAGTCGTGACCAGACGGTGTTGGTTCCCTCCCGAGCACTCGAGGTCGTGGGCCGCCTCCTCGGAGACGTCGACGACCTCACCATCTGCCTGGGTGAGCGAGAAGCGGTTTTCACGGTCGGCGACGTCCAGGTCGTCACCAGCCTGATCGTGGGTGAGTATCCCAACTACCGGGCCCTGATCCCAGACGATCACCCGAACTCACTGGTGGTTGAACGCTACGACATGCTCGACGCCCTCCGCCGCGTCCGACTCCTGGCAACAGACAACACGCCCGTCCGCCTCGAGATGAGCAGCGACGGGCTAGAACTCATCGCCATCACGCAGGACATCGGCCAGGCCCACGAGACGGTTGACGCCACCTACGACGGTGACGACCTCACCGTGGCGTTTAACCCGGCCTACCTGATTGCAGGACTCGAGGTGTGCCCGGACGAGGAACTCCGCCTCGAGACTTGTGATGCGCTCAAGCCGGCGGTTATCCGCGGCGTGGAGGACTCGGACTTCCTCTATCTGCTGATGCCGGTTCGCGTCTCCTAGACCGGCCGGCCCGACCGATGCCGGTCCGGCGGGTATCGATCGTCGACTTTCGGAACCTGGTGAAGGTCGACCTCGAACTGGGTAACGGCTGGACCGCCGTGGTCGGCAACAACGCCCAGGGCAAGACGAACCTGATGGAGGCACTCGCCTGGCTGGCGAGTGCCTCGTCGTTCCGGGGCGTCCCCACCGAGGCACTCGTTCGTATGGGCGCCGAGCGTGCAATCCTGCGGGCCGAGGTCGAGAACGGTGGTCGCACGACGCTGCTCGAGGTCGAACTGGCTGCCTCGGGACGCAACCGGATGCAGGTCAACCGGAACCCTGTGACCCGGGTACGCGATCTACTCGGCTACTTCGTTGCCACGGTCTTCGGACCGGATGACCTCCTCGTCCTCGTCAAGGGAGGTCCTGTCGGGCGCCGCCGCTACCTGGACGACCTGCTGGTCGCCATGCACCCTCGCCACCGCGGCCTCATCACCGACCTCGAGCGCATCCTCCGACAGCGCAATGCCCTCCTACGCCAGGCGGGCGGACGGATGACCCGGGAGATCGCGTCGACCCTCGATGTCTGGGACGACAAGCTGGCGGGCGTCGGCGATGAGTTGGGCCGAGCCCGTAGGGACCTGGTGGTGCTGCTCCGGCCCGAGATCGCCGACATCCTCGACGCCCTGGGCGACGGCACGCGTGCTGCAACCCTGGACTACGAGTCGGACTGGCTCGACGCCGGACTGGGGTCGGCACTCGCCGCGACCCGGCCGGACGACATCCGGCGTGGCGTCACCACGGTGGGTCCCCACCGTGACGACCTGGGCATCAGGCTCGGTGGCCTGCCGTCGCGCACGCATGCCTCGCAGGGTGAACAGCGGTCGCTGGCGTTGGCACTCCGACTTGGAGGCCACCGCATCCTCGGCGAGCACCTGGGCGTCGATCCCGTGATCATCCTCGACGACGTGTTCTCGGAACTCGACGAGGGACGAGCCGGTCGACTCGTAGGCCTGCTGCCGTCCACGCAGGTTCTCGTCACCGCCGCCGGAACGCTTCCCACGGGCATCCACGCAGACCGCGTGCTCCGGATGGAGGCGGGAACGATCGTGGCGGACTCGGAGGCGGGGGAATGACCCGCCCGGGCGGCCAAGGAGGCCCTGTGCCAATCCGACGGACTCTCGAACGCCTGATGTCGGGCATGGGGGCCCCCGAGATCGATGCCACCACCACCATCGTCGAAGCCTGGCCGGACATCGTCGGACCCGAACTCGCCAGCCGGATCGTGGCCGTGGCCGTCCGCGGCTCGGACCTCGTGGTCCGCGTCGAGGATCCGGCTTGGGCCAGCCAGTTGGGCTGGCTCGAGCAGCAGTTGCTGACCCGGGTCGAGGCGCTGGTCGGGCCCGGAAGGATCACTTCTGTGACCGCCCGGGTGGTCCCTCGGGACACTCCCTGAACCGAGTCCGGAACGGACGGTTGTAGCCGTTTCCGACCGGCAACCGGGGCTCCCGGATAACACGCCAGAGACGGTCGATCCGGGGGTTCGACTGGTAGACTTGGCAGGTCGTGAACATGCCCTCTGACCTGCGGTTTTTCAACATCAGACACTTCGCAACGTCGGGCTTTCCCTCCCGTCGGAATCCTGGGCCTTCACACCCGGTGGAGCCCCTCCGATGACGAGCACCGAGAACTCGTACAGCGCCGTCGACATCACTGTCCTCGAGGGGCTGGAGGCCGTTCGGAAGCGGCCCGGCATGTACATCGGGTCGACCGGCCCGACCGGCCTGCACCACCTTGTCTGGGAGGTCGTCGACAACAGCGTCGACGAGGCCATGGCCGGCCATTGTTCGATCATCCGGGTTCGACTCCTGGCCGACGGGGGGTGCGAGGTGAGCGACGACGGGCGTGGAATTCCCGTCGACCGGCACCCCCAGTTCGAGGAGATGGCGGCCGCCGAGGTCGTCCTCACCGTTCTCCACGCCGGCGGCAAGTTCGGCGGAGAGGGCTACAAGATCTCGGGCGGCCTCCACGGCGTCGGCGTCTCTGTCGTCAACGCCCTTTCCTCGCTGGTCGAGGTTGAGATCGACCGCGAGGGCAACCGCCACTACATGGACTTCGTCGACGGCGGGTTGCTCCGGACCCGNCTGANCGAGACNGNACCGTCGCCCGAGGGTCGAACCGGCACCATNGTCCGGTTCTGGCCCGACACGGCGATCTTCGACGAGGTCACCTTCAGGCTCCAGACCCTGGTCGAGCGGTTCCAGATGATGGCGTTCCTCAACAGGGGCCTCGAGATCCAGGTCCACGACGAGCGGGGAGACGAGCCCAACGAGCAGTCGTTCTGCTACGAGGGCGGAATCCGCGACTTCGTCGCCCACATCAACGCCTCGAAGGAGTCGCTGTTCTCGATCGTGGGCTACTACGAGCAGCAGGAGGACGACCAGGAGGTCGAGGTCGCCTTCCAGTGGAACACCGGGTTCAACGTCGACGGCCTNCACTCCTTCGCAAACGGCATCAACACCATCGAGGGTGGCATGCACGAGGAGGGCTTCCGTAGCGCCCTNACCGCCTCCCTCAATCGTTATGCCCGCAGCAAGGGCCTGCTAAGGAACGGCGACGACAACCTCCAGGGCGAGGACATCCGCGAAGGCCTCACGGCCATCCTCAGCGTGCGCATGGTCGACCCCCAGTTCGAGGGCCAGACCAAGTCCAAGTTGGGCAACCTCTCGATGCGGTCTCTCGTTCAGCGAGCCACCAACGACGGCCTCGGCCACTGGCTCGAAGAGCATCCCTCCGAGGCCAAGCGAATTACCCAGAAGGCGCTCAACGCACAGCGGGCGCGCATCGCCGCCCAGGACGCCCGCCGCTCCGCCCGCCGCAAGTCGGCGCTCGACGGGGCCGGGATGCCGGACAAACTCAAGGACTGTGCCTCACGCGATCCCCGCGAGTGCGAACTCTTAATCGTCGANGGTGACTCCGCCGGTGGCTCGGCCGTCCAGGCCCGCGACCCTCGCACCATGGCCGTCCTCCCGATCCGGGGCAAGATCCTCAACGTCGAAAGGGCGCGGCCCGACCGGATGCTCGACAATACCGAGGTCCAGACGCTGATTCAGGCCATCGGCGGCGGCTACGGGAACGAGTTCGACCTCGATCGCATTCGCTACCACAAGGTGATCCTGCTTTGCGACGCCGACGTGGACGGCAGCCACATCCGCACCCTGCTGCTGACGTTCTTCTACCGGCAGATGGAGGCTCTGGTCGTGGGTGGCCACGTCTACATCGCCCAGCCGCCGCTCTACTCCACGATCGTCGGGCGCGAGAAGGTCTACCTCAAGGACGACCACGCCAAGCAGGCCTTCCTCGCCGAGAACGCCGGCCACCGNAACGAGTTCCAGCGCCTCAAGGGTCTCGGCGAGATGGACTTCGACGAGCTCCGGGAGACCACTATGAACCCGGCGAGCCGCAGCTTGTTGCAGGTATCGGTCGAGGCATCGACGATCGCCGACGAGATCTTCTCCACGCTGATGGGCAGCGACGTAGAGAGCCGGAAGCGGTTCATCCAGACCAATGCCCACGATGTCCGCTTCCTCGACATCTGACCCGGTAGATCGACGANCGCACCGCATGCCCGACACCACCGAGACGCCGCCCGAGGAACACCCCGGAGGATCGATCGAACCGATCGAGATCCAGGAGGAGATGGAGCAGTCCTTCCTGGACTACGCCATGTCCGTCATCGTGGCCCGGGCCCTGCCCGANGCNCGNGACGGCCTCAAGCCNGTCCATCGCCGGATCCTTTGGGGCATGTACGACCTCGGGGCCCGNCCCGACCGGCCCACCATGAAGTGCGCACGGGTGACCGGCGAGGTCATGGGCAAGTACCACCCGCACGGAGACCAGGCCATCTACGACGCCCTGGTGCGCATGGCNCAGAACTTCAGCGTGCGGCATCCCNTGGTGCACCCGAAGGGCAACTTCGGCTACTCGCCCGACGACTCGCCGGCCGCTGCCCGCTACACCGAGTGTCGGCTCGACCCCATCGCCCTCGCCCTCCTCGACGGCATCGACGAGGAGACCGNCGACTTCGTCGACAACTACTCGGGCGAGTTCACCGAACCCGAGGTCCTCCCGGCCCGGTTCCCCAACCTCCTCGTCAACGGCAGCCAGGGCATCGCGGTCGGCATGGCCACCAACATCCCCACCCACAACCTGGGTGAGGTGATCGACGCCACCCTGCACCTCGTCGACCATCCGGAGGCCACGGTCCACGACCTGATGGAGCACCTCCCGGGGCCCGACTTCCCGACCGGAGCGCTGATCCTCGGACGATCCGGCATTGTCGACGCCTACAGCGAAGGCCGCGGCACGATTCGCATGCGAGCCCGCACCGACATCGAGGAGGGGCCGCGCAACAGCCGCATCATCGTGTCGGAACTGCCCTACCAGGCCAGTCCCAACCAGATCATGGTCAAAATCCGCGATCTCGTGGACAGTCGTGAGATCGAGGGCATCGCCGACGTCAACGACGAATCGGCACAGGGCATGACCCGAATCGTCATCACCCTCAAACGGGACGCACCGGCACTCGTCATCCTGAACAACCTCTTCAAGCGGACGCCNTTGCAGACGACGTTCTCGGTCAACGCCGTGGCGCTGGTCGACGGCATCCCCCGCACGCTGAACCTGCGCGGACTGCTCGACGCCTACATATCCCATCAGGTTGACGTGCTGCGACGACGCAGCGAGCACCGCCTCGAGAAGGCCAGGGCCGAGGCCCACATCACCGAAGGCCTCCTCACAGCATTGGGTTCNATCGACGACGTGATCGCCCTCATCCGCGGTTCGACCGACCGGGCCGGTGCCCGGGAGGGCCTCATGACCGAGCCCCACGGGTTCTCGGAGGTCCAGGCCAACCACATTCTCGACATGCAGCTCGTGCGCCTCACCCGCCTCGGTCGCTCCAACCTCGAGGAGCGGCTCGCACAGCTGGTCGCAGACATCACCGAGCTCGAGGCCATTCTCGCCGACGAGGAGCGAATCCTCGGTGTNCTCAAGGCCGAGCTGTCCGAGTTGCGCGACCGGTTCGCCACGCCGCGGCGCAGCGAGTTCGCCTACGACCCCGGCGACCTCGACATCGAGGACCTGATCGACGACGAGGAACTCGTCTTCACGATGAGCACGGCGGGCTACGTGAAGACCACGGCGGTCTCCGAGTTTCGCATCCAGGGCCGCGGGGGTCGCGGTGTCGCCGGCACCCGCCTCAGGGACGAGGACGCCGTCGCCCACCTGATCCACACTTCGGCCCACTCATACCTGCTGCTGTTCTCCAACCGCGGGCGCGTCTACCGGCTCAAGGCCCACCANGTGCCGATGGCCGGTCGCACGGCGAGGGGAACGGCGGTCGTCAACCTGCTCCCTCTCCAGCCCGACGAGCGGATCCAGGCGGTCATCGACACCCGCGACTACGAGACCCACCGGTTCCTCTTCTTCGCCACCCGNTCCGGACGGGTCAAGAAGACCAGGTTCACCGACTATGACTCCTCGCTACGGGCCGGCCTGATCGCCATCAGGCTGAACGACGGCGACGAGGTCGTCGAGGTCGTCCCCACCAACGGTGACGACCAGCTCCTCCTGACCTCCCGTTCCGGACAGACGCTGCGCTTCTCCGAGAAGGTCGTCCGGTCGATGGGCCGGAACGTCNCCGGGGTGATNGGCATGAGGTTCCGGGACGGCGACGAACTCGCCTCGTGCGCGGTGGTCCGACCGGACTGCACCGTGCTCCACCTCAGCTCCGAGGGATTCGGCAAGCGCACGCTGCTCGACGAGTTTCCGATCAGGGGACGTGCCGGGCTCGGCGTGCGGGGCATCCGCACCACCGACGACCGGGGCTCCGTGGCTGGTGCGGTCGTCGTGTCCGAGGAGGACCAGGTGTTCATCGTGAGCACCGGGGGCGTGATCATTCGGGTTCCGGTCGCTGAGATCTCCATTCAGGGNCGAACCGCCACCGGCGTGCGGGTCATGTCGCCGGACGAGGGCCAGCATGTAGCGGCCTTGTCGCGTGCCCCCGCCGAGTCGACCGTCGAGGAGAGCGGCACCGACGACTGATCGCGGAGCATCGCCCGCCGGCTCCGCTCCCCATCTGCCCCGATCTACGGGCTTTCCCGGTCCGCTTCCCCTNCGGCCCCGACCACCGGCAGACGCCGGTTGGAGGACCCCGTGGGGAACCATCCACTTCGAGACCATGGCGATCGTGGACAGATCCTTCCGTTCACGACGCTGCTGCTTGTCCTGGCCGCCGGACTCGCCATCCTGGTCGTCGAGTTGGGCCAGGTCGCCGTGGACCGGGCGCAGGCCCGGACAGCGGCAGACGCAGCGGCCCTGGCCGCCGCCGCCTCCCCGGAAAGCGCCCGGACCCAGGCCGTGCGCCTGGCAGGGGCCAACGGTGCCAGGGTCGTGTCGTTCGACGAACAATCGGGTGAGGTCGTTGTCGAGGTCCGCGTGGGCCGGGCGCGCGCCACGGCCCGTGCCCGGACGATCCGAACCTGGTCGCCGTGAGTGCGGACTCCCCGGGGACCGGAGGCGACCGATCCTCACCGGCCGACCGGCCCTAGACTCTCGATCGTGAACGACGCGGACCAGGCGGACCGTCAATCGGCGCCCGACGACTCGGGGGCCGATCTTCAGTCCACCGACGACCTGACCGGGGAGGCACCGGTTTCGTCGGCGAGCCTCTCCCCGGGTGCAAGATCGGCCGGCGACGAACCTGCCGCTGTGGGCGACGGGACGACTGCGCCTTCGTTGGCAGGCCCTGCCACAACCGGAGTCCGACTCGAACGCCTCTTCGACGGCCTGTCCGACGACGAGCCTCCATCTCCTGCGACGGCGGCCATGCCCTCCGCTCCCACAGCGCCCACCGATCAGAGGGTTCGACGGGGCCTATCGGTTCCCCGGTTCTCACCACAGGGGCGGAGTCAGACCTCTGAGGAGCGAACGCCGAGGGAGCCGCGGCGTGGTTTTCGGGTTCGCCGGGTCCGCCGGCTGCTCCGCCATGTCGAACCCTGGTCGGTGCTCAAGGTCGGCCTGGTCTTCTACCTCTGCGTTTGGGGAATGGCCATCATCGCCTCTCAGACTCTGTGGAGGACCGCTGAGACTGCCGGCGTCATCGAGAAGGTGGAGAAGTTCGTCGAAGAGCTCTTCGCCCTCGAGACGTTTGCCTTCGACACCGACAAGATCTTCCGCTTGTACATGCTGGCCGGCCTCGTTCTCGTCATCGGCGGGACGGCACTCACCGTGGTACTCGTCGTCCTGTTCAACCTCATCAGTGACCTCATGGGTGGAATCAGGTTCACGATGATCGAGGAGGAGACCGCCGTTCGCCGTCGGCGTCTGCGCATCGGCGAGGACGCCGTTCCCTCCGACAAGGTGGGTAGGCGTCGACGATCCGATGCGGAAACCGAACGCAGGGACGATGGGTAGACGACGACCAGCGGTCCCGCTACCGTTCCCGGCCCGGGGGCTATAGCTCAGTCGGTTAGAGCGCACCCCTGATAAGGGTGAGGTCGCTGGTTCGATTCCAGCTAGCCCCACACTCCCGTCGCCCGTTTGATCCCTAGGATTCGACTGTGATGATCAACCGAGGCATCCTCGTGGGGGCGGATGTGAAGGCCCATGCCCCGGAGGACCGGAGGCGACCATGGAGATGATCAGGCGGGCGATCGCAGCGCTCTCGGTCACGGCGGCGGTGGCCGCGGCGCTCCGGGCGGCCGGCGGCGTGCCCGTCGAGCGCCAATCAGGTGGTTGGAGGCCGCTCAAGGGACCGGACCTGACGTGAGCCGCGTCACCATCCTCGGCGCCGGGGCGGTCGGAACGAGGGTCGCCCGACATCTGCTGGCTGACGGGTCGGCGGACCCACCGAACGCCATCGACCGGGTCCTGCTGCGCGATGTCGACCCCGAGCGCCTGACCGGTGCCCTTGCCATTCTCGACAGGGCGGCCACCGAGGGTCGTGTCGAGGTCGAGCATGCCCCGTTCNCAGAGGAACTCGACGCCGACGTCGTCGTGGTCGCCACGCCACGCGGGACTCAGGTGGCTGCGGTGAAGTCCGCCCTCTCCGCTGGCGTGCCGGTGGTCCTGAGTGGCGACGGCCTGGCCGAGACCGTCACCGTCGCGCGACTCGCCAACGATGCCCACGAACGGGGGGTTCNGGTGGTGCTCGGCGCCGGGTTCACTCCCGGCCTGTCCTGCGTGCTGGCCGCACACGCCTGTTCCTGGTTCGACCAGGTCGACGAGATCCATGTCGCTAAGGCGGGTGCGGGCGGCCCCGCATGTGCCGTCGTCCACCACCGTGCCCTGAGTCGCCTGTCGTACGATTGGCAGGGTGGCGACTGGAGGCGACGATCGGGTGGTTCGGGACGCGAGCTCTGCTGGTTTCCCGAGCCCGTGGGGCCCATGGACTGCTACCGGGCGGCACTGCCCGATCCCGTGCTCCTGCACCACGCCTTTCCCGAGGTGGGGCGCATCACGGCACGTATGGCGGCGTCCCGCATCGATCGCCTGACGGCGCCGCTGCCCATGTTGAGCCCGACGCATGTCGAAGGGGGAGTGGGGGCAGTTCGGGTCGAGGTCCGTGGCCGTCGGGGCACCACTCAGGACGTCTGCGTCCTGGGTGTCGCCGAACGCCCCGCAGTGGCGGCTGCTGCGGTGGCTGCTACGACCGTCGAGTGGGCATTGGCCGATCGCCTCAGGGTCCGGGGAATGGCGGGCCTCGCTGAGATGGTGGAACCGGTGGCTTTCATTTCGGAAGTGGCCGATCGGGGCCTGGTGGCGGAGATCTTCGAGGGCGAGCATGCAGTGGTCTGACGCGGGCCGGCGTGCTGTGACCGGACTCGTGGCGGTGGTCGTCCTGTCGTCGGTGGTGGGNTGCGGAGGCGATAAGGGATCCGGCGGGGCTGCGGCCGTCCCGGATGGTGTCGAGAGCCTCACGATCACGAATCGGGAGCACACCGACGTTGATGTCGACTATCCGACGGTTCCGCCAGCGGGCGGCGACCACCTCGGTATCTGGCACAACTGCGGCCTCTACACGGTGGAGCTGTACGACGAGGCGGCAGTGCACAGCCTCGAACATGGTGCCGTCTGGATCACCTATCGGCCGGACATCGGGGTTTCAGGGATCGTGTCGTTGAATGAGATCCTCAGTGGCGAGGACAAGGTGCTGCTGTCGCCCCACCCGGATCAGACGGCCGGGGTGGTCGCCACCGCCTGGGCGCGGCGCCTGGAACTCGAGGGGCCCGACGATTCCCGGTTGATGGCGTTCGTGGAGGCCTTCCGGGACGGCGACGCGGCGCCCGAGCCTGGCGTCTCCTGTTCGCGGGGGATCGGTGAGCCTCCGGCGAATCCCCTTGCCGGACTGCCCCCGAGGCCCTGAACCAGGGGGTGAACGCCGGCGTCAGTTGGCGAGGATCCCGAGGATCTCGTCGTGGAGTATCGCGTTGGCCGCCAGGGCGGTGCCTCCGTCGGCGGTCACCGCTCCGGTGAAGTCGCTGAAGGTGCCGCCGGCCTCGGGCAGGATCGTGAGGAAGGGGGCCACGTCCCATCGGTTTACGATCGGATCGACCATGGCGTCTGCCCGTCCGGTGGCGACGAGGACGTAACCGTAGGCGTCGCCCCAGGTTCGGATCACGGTTCCGGGCTCGACGAAGGCCTGCAACTTGGCGGCCGACGGCCAGTAGTCGACGCCGCTGGTGACAATGCATGCGCCCGGGATGCCGGACTGGGCCGATACCCGTGCCGGTTCGCCGTCGATGAAGCAACCCCGTCCTCGTCCGGCCCAGACGCATTCGTCGAGGCCGGGGATGTTGACCACCCCTACCGCCGGGCCGTGTTCGTCCTCGAGCGCCACCAGGTTCCCGTAGAGGGGGACTCCGTGGATGAACGACTGTGTGCCGTCGATCGGGTCGAGGATCCAGGTGCGACCCGACCGTCCGGCGGTGTCCGGCTCCTCTTCCCCGACGATGCCGTCGTCGGGGAAGGCTGCGGCGATCCGATCGCGGAGCAGGCGCTCGGCGGAGCGGTCGGCGATGGTGACCGGGGTGCCGTCCGACTTGCCTTCCACGGTGAGGTCGGACTGCCGGAACCATCCGAGGGTGAGCTCGCCGGCCTCGCGTGCGATGTCGACGGCGAACCGGATGAGGGCGTCGTCCACAGGAGGAGCGTCGTGCATGGCGGCGATCCTACGGTACGACGCCCGACGTGGACGTCTGAGTCGAAGCCCTGATCCGAAGCCCCGATTCGAACACATTCCGTGGCCGCGGGCGCGCCCGCCGTGTTGGGGCCTACGATGGAGTGGTCCACGGATGCAGGGTGCGTCCGGGGGGCGGAACGGATGCCGTGAATTTGAGGAAGACGATCGGGGCCCTGGCCGTCGGCACGGTGCTTTCGTTCGTCCTGCTGGTCGNCGTTNTCGCCGGTCCTGTATCCGCCGACCCGGTCGGATCCGCCTACGACGAGGCCGACCTGCCCGGCCTGTTCTGGGCNGCCGACTATCTGGACCTCGACGGACCCGAGGGACTCCAGCAGACCGGTGTCGCCGTCATCAATTTCNTCCTCGGGATCTCGGGGAAGACCGATCCGGAGTGTGACCTCGGGTATGGCGCATGGATCGATCCGTACGGCACCCTTCGGTACGAGTCGCAGTGGGTCGGCGAGGACCTGGCGATGCTCGACTGGGTGGCCGACCACTACTGCATCAGCCGTGAGCAGTCACAGGTCTTCGGGGCAGCACTGCTCAACTTCTTTGCCGGCCTTGATGCCAATGCCAAGGGGATCGAAATCGTGCACCCGGCCGTGCCCGAGCCGGACGCCGTGGCCCCCGTGGTCTTCAGCGGTGCGGGTACGCAGACGGTCCCGCTGACCTCGGGCCTGCCGTCCGACTACCAGATCGTGTCCTTCACACATGCCGGGACGGGGTCTTTCCGGGTCGCNTCCCTCGACGTGGCCGGCAACGAACTTGAAGTGCTCATCACCCGTGAGGGCTCCTTCTGGGGTCGTGTCGTTGCCGACGACCCGGAGTCCTATGCCGCACTCGCGGTGGTGGCCGACGGGGCGTGGTCGGCGTCCTTCCTGCCGACGACGTCGGCGACGCCGTTCGGCTCGGGCATCACGGCAGGGGGGATGCAGGACGACGTGCTGCTCCTGCCGGCTTCGGTGCCTGANGACGCCGGCCTGGTCACCGCACGACACGATGGAGCGTCCGACTTCGTCGTCTGGGAATACGGACCCGACGGCCGGGCCCTGGCGCTGCCAATCAACGAGGTCGGGGCATTCTCGGGACAGGCGAACCTGGCGACCGGAACCCGGTTCCTCGAGGTCGCCGCCACCGGCGAGTGGGTGATGGCCGTCGGGACCAGCCTCCCGCCCCGTCGGGTCGGTGTCCCCGGCGTGACGCGGGGCGACGCACGCCTGGAGATCACCTGGTCGATGCCCGGTGACGGCGGGTCACCGATCACGGGCTTCGATGTGTGGGTCAAGCCGGCGGCCACCAACGACCTGGTCGAGAACTGGACCCGGGTCGAAGTCCCGGCGGAGGTGACGACACATACGACGACGGATCTGGTCAACGGCACCACGTACCACACCGTCGTCCGGGCACGCAATGGTGTCGGGGCCGGCCCCTGGTCGGAGGCCGTGGCGATGGCTCCGCTGTTGGACGACACGCCAGATGCCGTCTCGGCCCTCACGGCCACCGTTGGCGATCGCCAGGTCCAACTTGCATGGTCTCCACCGGCGTCCGGAACCGACGGCGTCACCTACCGGGTCATCTGGTATGACGAGGACGCTGGTGGTACCGCTGAGACGCAGTCCCGATCCGGATTGACCCGCGAAGACCGCCGGGAGGGTTCGGTTGCCGCCCGGGGCCTCCTGATCTCCTCTCCGGCGTCGGTGCGACTGCCGTCGATCGTCGGTGGTGACACCTCNTCGNTCGCCGACCACCCCCACACGGTCGCGATCCTCTCGGCGGGTGTCACCGACGGCTTCTCGTCCCAGTACTGCGGCGGAACCCTCGTGACGCCCCGATGGGTGGTGACGGCCGCCCACTGCGTTGCGGACAGTGTGGCCGCCGAGGTCGAGGTCGCCGCCGGGATCAGCAGCCTTGATGCCATCGGACCCGGTGACCGCTACGCCGTCGAGTCCATCCACGCGCACTCGGACTTCGACAGCGACCTGGTGCTCAACGACATTGCGCTGCTGTACNTGGNGACTGCAGTGGATGCGGCGGCTTCAGNTCCCATCCCCTGGCAGGATGCGGGCTCGGCGCCGGTTTCGGGGACGCCGGTCTCCATCTCGGGATGGGGCTCGTCCGACATGGCGGGTGAGGACTTCGGGGTGGATCTGCGCAGTGCGGCAGTCTCCGTCCTCGCCGGTCCCGGGGAGGACGTCTGTGGCAACTGGCCGGACTTCCAGTCCGACGTTGAACTGTGCGTGGGCGGTGAAGCCGGCGTCGGCGCCTGCCTCGGCGACAGCGGGGGGCCCGTGGTCGCCGAACTCGGGACGACGAGGCTCGTCGGCGTCGTCTCCTATGGGCTGACGGGCAGTTGCGCCGACGGGGAGTTCCCGAACGTCGCAACCCGGGTCAGCGGGTATGCCGANTGGATTGCAGGACTTGTGGGGACGCCCTGGCAGGAGGCTGTCGGGTTGACGGATCCGTCGTACACCGTCTCCGGCCTCGTCAACGGTCGGACCTACGCCTTCCGGGTCTCGGCCACGAACGTGTACGGGGTGACCTCCGGCTCGACCACGGTCCTCGTGACCCCGGTCGGCCCGCCCGACCGGACGGCGACGCCGACGGGAGTCGGCGGGTCCGGCAGTGCCACGTTGACCTGGACGGCACCGTTCACGGCCGACGGCCATCCGATAACCGACTACGTCATCGAGTACTCGGGTGATGATGGGGCGACCTGGGGTGTGATCGAGGATGGCGTGTTGACGGAGACAAGTGTCGTCCTCCCCGGCTTCGACAACGGTCGGACCATGCGCTACCGCGTCGCCGCCGTCAATGACCTCGGGGCGGGTGAGTTCTCGGCCAGCGTGTCGGTCCTCATCGGCACCCCGGACGCGCCGTCGGATGTGGACGTGTCGGCGGTGGGCGATGGCCGGGTGACCCTGATCTGGTCGGCGCCGACGTCGGATGGTGGCTCGGCCATCACCGACTACGTCGTCGAGTTCTCGACGGACGGCGGGACGACCTGGGTGGTGTACGCCGAGGGGGTCTCCGTCGAGGTCGGCGCTGACGTCACGGGCCTCGCCAACGGCGTGACGCACTCGTTCCGGCTGGCGACGGTGACCGCGATCGGCACCAGTCCGTGGTCGATCACCGCCAACGGCGTTCCGGGTCGGCCCTCGGTCGTCGGCGACCTCGTTGCGACGTCGGGCGACGGCCAGGTGGCGCTNGCCTGGACGGCACCCACGGCGGACGGTGGTTCCGCCGTCACCGGCTATGCCATCGAATACTCGGCCGACGGTGGAGCGACCTGGACGGCATTCGACGACGTCNTGGCTGGAGAGGNCGGGGCGACTATCACCGAACTTGTCAACGGCACGGCGTACCGGTTCCGGGTCGCCGCGGCCACGGCCATNGGCACGAGCACCTGGGTGGAGGTCGACGCTGTCCCGGCGACCGTGCCNGGCACGCCTACGGGCCTGTCGATCATGGCGGGTACCGGCCGCCTGACCCTCTCGTGGGCCACCCCGTCCAACGGCGGGTCCGCAATCACGGCGGTGCACATCGAGATCTCGGGTGACGGTGGNGGCACCTGGACGTCGTTCCAGGCGGGGGCCGGAACCACCTCGGCGACCGTGACGGGCATCGCCTCTGGTCAGGTCCGGTCGATGCGGGTGTCGATCGAGAACGCCGTCGGCGTCGGACTGGCGTCGGAGCCCCTCACGGCGACCGTGAACTGACCGGGTCCCGTTCTCCGAAGAAGTATTTGGCGCGCTCGGAGGGACTCGAACCCCCAACCTTCTGATCCGTAATCAGATGCTCTATCCAATTGGGCTACGAGCGCAGGGAGCCGAGTTTAGGGGCG
>PACE01000028.1 GCA_002699725.1 Acidimicrobiaceae bacterium | reverse complement strand
ATCGGCGACAGCCTCGGTGTCGTCGGCAACCGCTTCATCGGCGACAGCCTCGGTGTCGTCGGCAACCGCTTCATCGGCGGCAGCCTCGGTCGCATCTTCCTCGGCAGGGGCGACCACTCCGCCCCGTTCTTCGATCAGTGCCTTCAGGGCGTAGGCCATGTTCTGCGGCAGCGCCTGCAGGAGGCCGGCGAACTGCTGCATCGGGGCCGCAATGGCTCCCGCCAAATGGGCCAGCAGGACCTCGCGCGGAGCGATCTGCGCCAGGGTGTCGATCTCTTCGGAGCTCAGGCGCTTGCCCTCGAGCAGGCCGCCCTTGATGAGAAGGTCGGCGTGGTCCTTGGCGAACTCTCGGAGTGCCCTGGCCACGGAGACAGGGTCGCCGGCCGTACCGTCCTCGCGCTCGCCCACGAAGGCCATCGCGGTCGGCCCGACAAGCAGGTCCTCGAGGTCGAGACCCAACTCCTGGACGGCGAACCGCACCAGGGTGTTCTTGTAGATCTTGTACTCACCGCCGGCATCGCGCAGCGCACGGCGCAATTCGGCGAGTGCGGGTACGTCCAGACCGCGGTATTCGGTCAGCACGACCGCTTCGGTCGACGACAGTCGTTCACGGACCTCGTCGACGACCGCGACCTTCCCGGCCCGGGATTCCTTGTCGTCCGACACTCTCGCTCACTTCCTCGGAACTGGTCCTGTTGATGGGTCCGATGCCGCCGCAGCGGATCGGATTCGCACACCGAGGACCAGCGACGGACACGACGGTCCGGACCGATTCCGAGGCTCTCCTGCTCCGGCGGTCACGCCCCCCGGTGGTCAGGGGCCGGGACTCGTTCTGTGCCGCCTGGGCACAACCGCGAGGTCTTCGGTGAACGATTCGATTGTGGCGGGCAGGCTACCGGCGCCTCGTGGCGGCCCAACCCGAAGGCTGCTACTCGTCTATGAGCACCGGATCGATACGGACGCCCGGACCCATCGTCGACGACACGGAGACCTTCCTGACGAAGCGACCCTTCGAGGCCGACGGCTTGCGCCGCACCAATTCGTCAACGACGGCCCGAAGATTGGCGTGGACGGCATCGACCTCGAAGCCGACCTTGCCGATCGGGACATGGACGTTGCCGTAGCGATCGGTGCGGAACTCGACCTTGCCACCCTTGAACTCCTCGACAGCCTTCGCCACATCGTCGGTGACGGTTCCCGTCTTGGGGTTGGGCATCAGGCCGCGGGGGCCGAGCACCCGACCCAACTTGCCGACCGTGGGCATCATCTCGGGCGAGGCGATGGCCACGTCGAAGTCGAGCATGCCGCCCTCGACCTCGGCAGCGAGTTCGTCACCGCCGACGTAGTCGGCGCCGGCATCACGGGCGGCCGTGGCAACGGCGCCCTGGGCGAAGACCGCGATGCGGACGTCCTTGCCGGTTCCGGACGGCAACGCCACCGTGCCGCGAATCATCTCCTCGGGCTTGCGGGGGTCGACGCCCAGGCGGATCGCCACGTCGATGCTCTCATCGAACTTGGCGCCCGAGAAGCCCTTCACCAGTTCGAGGGCCTCATGGGCCGAATGCTGGTGCTCCTGGTCGAATCGTACGACGGCATCCGTGTACCGCTTTCCCTTCACCATGTCGCCATTCCTCCTGGCTCCCTCGGTGTCGCGGTTGTCTCCGGCGGAGCGAGGTCCTCTCCCGTCCCGGAACCATCCGTTCGGATGGCCGCTGCGTTTGGTTTTCGAGTGGGACGTGCAGTCGGTCAGACGACCGCGATGCCCATACTGCGGGCGGTACCAGCAACCTGCAATCTGGCACCCTCGACGTCGATGGCGTTGAGGTCGGGCATCTTGACCTCGGCGATCTCGGCCACCTGGGACCAGGTGATCGAACCGGCCTCCTCGCGCCCCGGGTTCTCGGAGCCCTTGTCGAGGCCGGCCGCCTGGCGCACCAGGAACGATGTGGGTGGTGTCTTGGTCACGAACGAGAAGGAGCGGTCCTCGTAGATCGTGATCTCGACCGGGATGATCTGGCCGCGCTTGGCCTCGGTCCGGGCGTTGTACTCCTTGCAGAAGTCCATGATCGCCACGCCGTGGGGGCCGAGGGCGGTACCCACGGGTGGGGCGGGAGACGCCGCACCGGCGGGGATCTGGATCTTGACGACTGCGGCGATGGGCTTGGTCTTCGCCATGTTCCTGGACTCGCTTCGGGATTCGGGGATCGGTACCGACGTGGGACCACGCCGGCTCATGAGAACGGCCAAGTCTGGGCGGAACCCGGGGCTTTGCCAACCCGCGGCCCGACCACCCTGGCGGCCATCTGGGGACGCCTAGAGCTGTGCCACCTGGGAGAACGAGAGCTCGACCGGGGTCTCCCGGCCGAAGATGTTGACCAGCACCTTGACCTTGAGCTGGTCTTCGTTGATCTCGATGATCTCGCCGGAGAAGCCGCCGAACGGGCCTTCCTTGACCCGCACGGTCTCGCCCTCGTCGAAGCCGAAGCGGGCCCGGGACTTTCGGGGGCTCTCGAAATTGTCCTCGTCGGGCGCCTGGAGGAGGTTCTCGACCTCCTGCCTCCCGAGGGGCAGGGGCTTGCCCCCGGAACCCACGAAGTTGACGATGCCCGGAGTGTCGCGGACAGCAGCCCAGCTGATGTCGTCCAGGTGGCACCGGACGAGCAGGTAGCCGGGGAACATCTTCTTGGAGACGGTCGCCTTGCGGCCGTTGCGGAACTCGACGACGTCCTCCATCGGAATGACGACCTCGTGGATCCGCTCCTCGAGGTGCATCGAGGCGATGCGGGACTCGAGGTTCTGGCGAACCTTCTTCTCATAGCCCGACTGGGTGTGTACGACGAACCACTTTCCGGGGCGGTCGTAGGGACTCTCCACCGGTGCCCGAGCCTCGACCTCCTCGTCGAAGAGTTCGTCCTCGCCGACGACGACGGGTGCCTCCTCGACTACCGGGGCGTCTTGGCCGACCGGGTCGGCGACCGGCTCGAAGCTGGTCGGGTCGGCCTCGGCCACCGCCGGGTCGACCGTGCCGGTGGGCAGCAGGTCGGCGACGTCCTGGACGGTGAGTTCGGTTTCTTCGTTGATGCTCATCAGACGTCGAACAGTTCGAGGATGGAATTGGAGAACAGCCAGTCGAGGCCGGCAACCAGGACCGTCACGATGGTGATGGTGATCACGACGACGATCGTGTAGTTGAGGGTCTCGGAGCGGGTCGGCCAGGCCACCTTGCGCAGTTCGGCCCGGCACTCCCGGAAGAACTGGAGTGGGCTGGTGCGCTCCTCCTTCGACCGCTGCTGGGGGGCTTCGCGACGGGTCCGGATCGGCTCTCCCTCGGCGTCGACCTCGCCCTGGCGCTGCATCATGCGCCTCTGTTCACGGTTCATGGACATGGCATAGGCCTTCAGGGGGTGGAGAGGATGGGTCGGTCGGTCAGCCTAGGGGCGGTTCCGGCCACGCGCTCCCCGCGTGGACGTCGCGAGACGGACGCCGTCGAGAACTTTGCAGGGCAGGAGGGACTCGAACCCTCAACCGCCGGTTTTGGAGACCGGTGCTCTGCCAATTGAGCCACTGCCCTTCTCATTCAGCTCCTGTCCGGTGGACAGGAGCTGAACCGGCCACAGGGTACCAGCCACCCCCTTTTCCCGGCTGAGAGTTTGACCGAGGATTCTGGTGTCCGTCGGCTTGGCGAGGGAGCGTCAGCGGGTCTCCTTGTGGGGTACATGGGTGCGACACCAGCGGCAGTACTTCTTGATCTCGATGCGCTCTCGGGTGTTGACCTTGGACTTGGTGGTGATGTAGTTGCGCCGCTTGCACTCCTGGCATTCCAGGGTTACGGACACTCGCTTGTCGGACGCCATGAGGTGGTCTCCGGGACTCGTTGTGGGGATCTGTGGGATAGGGAATGGATGTCGGGGGCGGACCCCGGTGCTGGATTCGGTAGCGACGGACAGATTCGAACTGTCGACCTCCCGATTATGAGTCGGGCGCTCTTACCAGCTGAGCTACGTCGCCAGCGAGCTCCCTGACAGAATCGAACTGTCGACCTTCTCCTTACCATGGAGACGCTCTGCCGACTGAGCTAAGGGAGCCCGACCGCCCACCGCGGCCGTCCCAAAGGATGCCACGGCGGGTCGTGTTCGCCAACGTAGCGACCGCCTTCCCCCGCCCGTTCTGTTTCCGTCGTGCGCACGGCCGACGCCCCNTCGGTACATTCACGGCCATGCAGGTTCGCCTCGCCCAACCCGACGACGCCGAGGCGGTCCGGTCGATCTACAACCACGAGGTCCTGCACTCGACGGCCACGTTCGACCTCGTCGAGCGATCGNCCGAGGACCAGTCGACCTGGCTGGAGGCGCGTTCGGGGGCCTTCAGCGTGCTCGTCGCCGAACTCGACGGCGAGATCGTCGGCTTCGCCTCCCTCTCGCCGTTCAGGGAGCGGGCCGCCTATCGGACCTCGGTCGAGAACTCGGTGTACGTCGCCGAGGGCCACCGAGGGTGCGGGGTCGCCGACCGGCTGCTGGGCGAGCTCCTGGCCACCGCCCGCGACAGCGGATTCCACAGCGTGGTCGCACGCATCGGTGGTGGCAACGAGGCGAGCGTGGCGCTGCACGTGAAGCATGGCTTCACCCTGGTCGGTGTCGAACGCGAAGTCGGCCGCAAGTTCGGCCGTTGGCAGGACGTGACCGTCATGCAGGCACTCCTCGACTGACGTGGATCGGACCCGCACAAGGCGGGCCCGATCGACGAGCAGAGCGTGGGCCGGGGAGGATTTGAACCTCCGAAGGCAATGCCGACGGGTTTACAGCCCGTTCCCTTTGGCCACTCGGGCACCGACCCGGGAGACGCGGAGGATAGCGGCGGGCGGGGCGGGTCCGGCGGGGCCCTGACGGTAGCGTGCCAGCCATGTCCTCCTTCGACGTGGTTTCCGAGATCGACCTCCAGGAGGTCCGCAACGCCGTCGACCAGGCGGCCCGCGAGGCGGCCACCCGGTTCGACTTCAAGGGCACCGACTCGGTGGTCGAGTTGTCCAGCGACGACATCAAGCTCGAGTCCGCCACCGAGGACCGACTGGCTGCCCTCGTCGTCGTGCTCGAGGAGAAGCTGGTCCGTCGCAAAGTCTCGCTCAAGGTCCTCGACTGGGGCAACGTCGAGCAGGCCGGCGGTGGCAGGTCACGTCAGGTCGCCGGCCTGAAGGCCGGAATCTCGGGCGACGACGCCCGCACGATCAACAAGTTGGTCAAGGGCCTGGGCCTCAAGGGCATCCAGTCCCAGACCCAGGGCGACCAGCTCCGGGTGTCGGGCAAGAAGCGCGATGCCCTGCAGGAGGTCATCGCCGCCATCAAAGAGGCAAACCTCGACCTGCCCCTGCAGTTCACCAACTTCCGGGACTGAGACCAGGCCGCCGCTCCCTAGGAGATGGGCCCGCCCTGGATGGTTCCGCCCCGCCAGTTGCCCTCACGCAGGCGGCTGACCCGATCCGCCGTCGCCGGGTGCGTCGAGAACAGCCTCGGACCGCCTCCACCACGGCGGGCGTCGGCNCGGAGCGGATTCACGATGTAGGCGGAGGCCTGGTTCGGGTCGACCCCCGACGGGATGCGCACGGCGGCGTGCTCGAGCTTCTCGAGTGCCTGGGCCAGTGGCTCGCCGTCGCCGATCAGCCGGGCTGCGGAGGCATCGGCGTGGAACTCTCGGCTACGGCTGATGGCGGACTGGATCATCAGGGCGGCGATCGGGGCAAGGATGGCGAAGGCGATCTGGCCCAATGGGTTGCTGTTGCGGTTGCGGCCACCCCCGCCGAACATCGAGGCGAACATCGCCATGCGGGCAATCATCGTGATGCCCATGCCGATGACAGCGGCCACCGAGCCGACGAGGATGTCGCGGTTGCGGACGTGCATGAGTTCGTGGGCCAGCACGCCGCGGATCTCGTACCAGGAGAGATTGTCGATGAGCCCCTGGGTGATGGCGACCGCTGCGTGGTCGGGGTTGCGACCCGTGGCGAAGGCATTGGGCTGCGGGTTGGGCGACACGTAGAGCTTCGGCATCGGCATACCGGCCGCCTGCGTGAGTTCAGTCATGACCCGGTGGTAGTCAGGGTGCTGGGACGGGTCGGCGAGGGTGGCCTTGGCTGATGCGATGGCGACCTTGTCGCTGAACCAGTAGGCGCCGCCCACGAAGACGAGGCCCAGCCCCAGCCCGAGCACCAGCCCACCGGATCCGCCAATGGCCCCACCCACCACAACGAAGAGCCCGCCCAGCAGGGCGAGGAGAGCGAAGGTCTTCATCCCGTTGATCATGCGTGCGGTGGTGCTCCTTGGTTCATGGGGTAGCCCAATCGTACGGCCCGCAACAAGTCAGTTGGCATCGCCGCCCCGGTGGTCTGCCCAGCCCGGATCGCCGGCAAGGCGCTCACCCCACGGAGAGGTTCGGCTCGGAACCCCACCGACACAGCATGCCTCCACGGAACGAGGCATGGGGGGACTCGGATCGTGTTCCTCCTCACCCCGAGGCCGGACGACTGGCAGATCAGTCGTAGTAGCCAGAATACAGGTACACCGTGGAGACGCCCTCGCAGCGGTACATGACGAGGTTGCGGGGGTCGTCGTCCACGGCCAGCACCGGCTCGTAGCCGTCGGCGCGAAGGTCGGCGAGGAGCGCCCGCTTCACGTCGGGGGAGCTGCCCCGGTCGCCGTCGCGGCGCATGGCGAGCAGGTCCCACCGGATGCCGTGCCGGTCCAGCCACGCCAGCGTGGTGTCGGCGAGCCCTGCCGGGCGTGCGGTCAGCAGGACGACGGTCCGGCCATCACACAGCCGTTCGACGAGTCGGATGCCCTCGGGGATCGGCGGGTCGTCGACCGAGGCCTCGAAGAACGCCGACCAGTCGCGCTCTGCACCGTGGAGGTGGTACTGGCGCCCGGAGGCGTCCGAGAGCACCCCGTCGACGTCGACGATGACGACCGGGCCGGGGGCCGGCGCTCCATCGCGCTCGATGCGGATCCCAGACGAGGCTCAGTCCTCCTCGGGGGACTCGGCGGCCCGGTCCCTGATCTCGGCGACCACACCGGCGTCGGCGAGCGTGGTGGTATCGCCCAGGTCACGGCCTTCGGCGACATCGCGTAGCAGCCGACGCATGATCTTGCCGCTACGAGTCTTGGGCAGGTCCGGCACGAGGAAGACGGCCTTCGGACGGGCGATCGGACCGAGCTTGGTGGCCACGTGGCCCCGGACCTCCTCGCCCAGTTCGAGGGTCGCCTCGTTGCCGCCGCGCAGGATGACGTAGCCGATGATGGCCTGGCCGGTGGTGGCATCGGTGGCGCCGACCACGGCGGCCTCGGCGACGGCGGGATGGTCGACGAGCGCTGACTCCACCTCAGCGGTGGAAATGCGATGGCCCGAGACGTTCATGACGTCGTCAACACGGCCGAGCAGCCACAGGTAGCCGTCGTCGTCGATCTTGGCGCCGTCACCGGCGAAGTAGCGGCCCTCGAAGCGCGACCAGTAGGTGTCGTGGTACCGCTCGGGGTCGCCCCAGATGCCGCGCAGCATCGACGGCCACGGGCGGGTGATGGTGAGGTAGCCGCCGCCCCGCTCGACCGGATTGCCCGCATCGTCGACGAGTTCGGCGAAGACGCCGGGGATGGCGTGGCAGGCCGATCCGGGCTTGGTGGTGGTCACACCCGGCATCGGCGAGACCATGTGACCGCCCGTTTCGGTCTGCCACCAGGTGTCGACGATCGGGCACGATCCCCCGCCGATGTACTCGTGGTACCACATCCACGCCTCGGGGTTGATGGGCTCGCCGACCGTGCCGAGCACCCGCAGCGACGAGAGGTCGTGGCGCTCNGGTTCCTGGTCGCCCCACTTCATGAAGGTGCGGATGGCGGTGGGCGCCGTGTAGAGCTGGGTGACGCCGTAGCGCTCGATGATGTCCCAGAGCCGNTCCTTGGGCCAGTCGGCCCGGTCGCCGGTGCGGTGCTCGGGCAGCGGGGTGTCGGGGGTGCCCTCGTACATGACCGAGGTGCAGCCGTTGGCGAGCGGCCCGTAGACGATGTAGCTGTGGCCGGTGACCCAGCCGATGTCGGCGGCGCACCAGTAGACGTCCTCGTTGCGGCGCACGTCGAAGACGTACTTGTGGGTATACGCCACCTGGGTGAGGTAGCCGCCGGTGGTGTGCATGATGCCCTTGGGCTTGGCCGTGGTGCCCGACGTGTAGAGCAGGTACAGGAGCTGCTCGCTGTCCATCGGCTCGGCGGGGCAGTCGGGAGAGGCGTCGGCCATGAGGTCGTGCCACCAGTGGTCGCGGCCCTCGGCCATGGTGACCTCGGTGTCGCAGCGGTTCACGACGACGACGTGCTCGACGCTGGGTGCCCCGATGTCGAGTGCGTCGTCGACGTTGACCTTCAGCGCCGAGGGGGCGCCGCGGCGATATCCGGCATCTGCGGTGATGACGAGACGGGCCTCGGCATCCTCNCAGCGGTCGACGATCGAGTCGGGTGAGAAGCCACCGAAGATGACGCTGTGGGCGACCCCGATGCGCGTGCAGGCCAGCATGGCAATCGGCAGTTCGAGGATCATCGGCAGGTAGATGGCGATGCGGTCGCCACGCTCGAGGCCGAGTCCCTTGAGCACGTTGGCAAAGCGGCTGACCTCGTCGAGGAGTTCNGCGTAGGTGACCGTGCGGGTGTCGCCGGGCTCGCCCTCCCANAAGTAGGCGATGCGGTCGCCGTGGCCGGCGGCGACGTGGCGNTCGAGGCAGTTGGTCGACAGGTTCAGCTTGCCGCCGACGAACCACTCCGCATAGGGGAGGTTCCATTGGAGGGTGGTGTGGAAGTCCTCGTCCCAGGTGAGGAGCTCGCGGGCCTGGCGGGCCCAGAAGGCCTCGTAGTCGGCAGCGGCCTCGTCGTGGTGCGAACGGTCGGACAGGTGGGCGGCGGCGGCGAACTCCGGCGACGGCGGGAAGGTGCGGTTCTCGACGTAGTAGTCCTCGATGGTGGGCTCATCCATGGCGCGGCCTGCTCTCTCTTCTCGACGCTGCGACCCGCCGACCCTAGCGAACGCGTCGGAGCGGTTCAGGAGCCGAGGCGACCCTCCGTCCACTCCATGGCCGTGAACCCTCCGAGGCCGGATTCGTCGAGGAGGGCCTCGGATTCGGCGATGCGACTGCGGGCCCCGAGGGCGGCCAGGTCGCCTCTCGCGGCGCCGGCCTCCCAGAGGCGGCGGCCCTCGTCGACGAGGTCGCCGATGCCGTGTGCCCGCAGGAACGCCGCCTGCGTGGTGGCGGTCGGGGTGCCGGGGATNCGGTCGAAGGCNACCTCGACGGTCACGTCCTGCGTGCCGGGGGCATCGAGCGGATGGCCGCCGCGTTCGTGGCCCCGGTAGGTGCGCAGCCACTCATCCCACGGGCGACTGGCCATGTCGGCAGTCGTCGAGGCGTAGTCGAACACCAGGACAGCGCCCCGGTCGAGCAGGCCGAGGGCACGGTTGACCCATGCGGCGGCTTCGTCCTGCAACGGGATCCGGGCTCCTNCAACNGGCTCGGGAAGGCCCGGAAGGTCGACCGCCTCCCCCACCACCTCGACGAGGTCGTCACCACCGACACCGACCCGGACCTCGTGCCAGGCNCCGTCGCCTGCTTCGAGCAGGCGGAAGGCCAGGTTGTCGAGCANCTCGTTGGCCACGACCACGCCNGTGAGCGGCCCGTCCGGCANGTCGGNCGCCGACTCGACTCCGGCTGGNTGNTCGGAGCGCAGGGCNTCGGACCGCTCGACGGCCACATAGCGNCCGCCGGCCAGGCACGCTGGTGCAGCGGCCAGCACGGAGCGGGCCAGGGTGCCGTGTCCCGCGCCCGCCTCGACCACGGTGAAGCCGTCGGGCCGGCCCAGCCGCTCCCACACCCCGTCCATCCATCGAGCCAGCACGGCACCGAACAGCGGCCCTACCTCGGGGCTCGTGATGAAGTCGCCCCGACGACCGGCGGCACCGCCGGACGCATAGAAGCCCCCGGCCGGATCGTAGAGGCAGGCCTCGACGTACTCGTCGAAGCGGAGNGGGCCCANCCCGCGGATCAGCGCCCGCANCCGGTCGGACAGACCGGCGATGTCAGCCCCCGAGAGCCAGCAGGCTGACGTGGGTGAAGCGGGCCACGACCTGGGGCACGACGCCGAACAGCAGCGTGACGGCGCCGCAGATAGCGAGCGCCGAGACCAGCGACGGGGTGAACGGCACCGGGAGGTGCTCACCCTCGGGTGCGTCCTCGGCCCACATCTTCAGGAGCACGGCGGCGTAGTAGTAGAGGGCGATCACGGCATTGACAGCTGCGACAACGGCGAGGACGTAGCCCCACGGCTCCCCNGCGGTCGCCAGCACCCGGAAGACCTCGAACTTGGCGAACCAGCCACCCAGCGGCGGGATCCCGGCCAGGGAGCCGAAGAAGATCGTCATGGCGACCGTCATCGCCGGGGCGTAGTGGAAGGCGCCCGAGAACGACTCGATCTCGGCGGATCCGCTGCGGCGGGCCAGCGTGATGATGACGGCGAAGGCGCCCAGGTTCATGGCGGCGTAGACCGCCAGGTAGGTGAGCACCGCCGAGAGCGCCTGGTCGCCGATGGCCCCGTCGTGCCCGGCAACCGCCAGCGGGGCGATGATGAAGCCCGTCTGGGCGACGCCGGAATAGGCCATCAGGCGCACCAGGTTGGTCTGGCGCAGGGCGATCAGGTTGCCGACCGTCATGGACANGGCGGCGAGGATCCAGACCAGCGGCTCGAACACCTCGGGNCTCGCATAGAAGCCGACGTAGACGAGTTGCAACAGGGCGACGAAGCCGGCGGCCTTCGAGGCCACCGCCAGGAACGCCGTCACCGGGGTGGGAGCACCCACGTAGACGTCGGGCGCCCAGGTGTGGAACGGCGCCGCCGAGACCTTGAAGGCGAACCCGACGACGACGAAGACGATGCCCATGGTGATGACNGCCACCGACGAACCGGCACCGTTCAGCGCTTCGGCGATCTGGGTGAGTTGCGTCGAGCCGGCNACCCCGAACAGCAGCGACATCCCGTAGAGCATCACCGCCGAGGCGAACACGCCCATCAGGTAGTACTTGAGGCCCGCTTCGNTGGACCGCAGGTCGCGCTTGCGCCAGGCCACCATCAGGTAGNCCGGGATCGAGAGCAGTTCGAGCGCCACGAAGATGGAGATGAGGTCGCGTGACGACGCCATCATCACCATGCCCATGAGCGAGGCCANCAACAGGCCGTAGTACTCGTTCTCCCAATAGTCNCCCTCCGCCACGTAGTTGGTGGACAGCAGGATCACGACGTAGCCGGACAGGAGGAAGATGACCTTGGTCACGAGCGCGAAGTCGTCGACCACGTAGGCCCCGCCGAACATGGTGCGGTCGGCGCCGTCGAGTGCGAGCGTCAGGATCGGGATGAGCGTGGCCANCACNCCCAGCCCCGCCAGNGCTGCCGTGTAGGGCCGGGCCTTCTCGAGGAAGACGATGTCGACCAGNGTGATCAGGGCACCGACACAGAGCAGCGTGATCTCNGGCGCGAAGGCGTGCCAGTCGATCGGCGGGCGCTCGAACGCCANGGTCAGCAGTTCAACGGACACGTGCTAGCCCCCAACCNCCGCGTGGTCGGCATCGCCACCGTGACCGTCGCCGACGGAGATGTTGTAGACGTCGGCACAACCCAGCGCCTCGGCCTGGTCCGCCGTCAGCTCCGAAGCGTTGACCTTGAGGCACTCGTGCAGAGAGGCATCGACGGCACCGGCGGACAGCCGAAACACCAGGTTCGGGTAGACGCCGATGGCAACGATCAGCACCAGCATCGGCGCCCAGGCCATCCACTCCTCACGCGAGGCGTCGGTGATGTGCGGATCGTCCGCGAACTCCTCCGGCGGCGTGCCGAAAGCGGCCCGCTGGAGCAGCCAGAGCAGGTAGCCGGCGGCCAGCACCGTGCCGACTGCGGCGATGACCATGAAGGTGCGGAAGGTCTCGACCGGCACGCCGTTGGCCGGGCTGTAGGCCGACAGGATCGCCGGGAACTCTCCCCAGAAGCCGGCCAGGCCGGGCAGCCCCAGCGATGCCATGGCGCACAGGCCGAAGACCCAGCCCATGCGGGGCGCCTGGACGAGCAGACCGCCCAGCCGGCTGATCTCGAGCGTGTGGTAGCGCTCCTTCACCGAACCGGCGAGGAAGAAGAGCATGCCGGTGATGAGGCCGTGGGCGACCATGCCCATGACGGCGGCNTTGATGCCGAAGTCGGTGAGAGTGGAGATGCCGAGCATCACGAAGCCCATGTGCGCCACCGACGAGAAGGCGATGAGGCGCTTCATATCGGTCTGGGCGAGGCAGGCGAGGGCGCCNTAGATGATGCCGATGACCGCCAACATTCCGATCCAGGGCGCCCACTCGACGGCGGCCTCCGGGAGGATCGGAATGGCGATGCGGATGAACCCGTAGGTGCCGAGCTTCAACAGCACGGCGGCCAGGATCACCGAGCCGACGGTCGGAGCCTCGGTGTGGGCGTCGGGCAGCCAGGTGTGGAACGGGAACATCGGCACCTTGATGCCGAAGCCGAGCATCATCCCGCCAAAGATCCAGAGTTGGGCCGTGCGCGACACGCCNTGGGCCGCCACNGCGTCGGCGAGGTCGGTGAAGACGAACGACTCGGCTCCNGTCAGGAAGAACANGGCGAGGAAGCTCACGAGCATCAGCGCCGAGCCGAACAGCGTGAACAGGAAGAACTTGAGCGAGGCGTAGCGCCGGTTCGGGCCGCCCCAGACGGCNATCATGAAGAACATCGGCAGGAGCACGAGTTCGAAGAACACGAAGAACAGNACCAGGTCCTGGGCTACGAAGGTGCCGACCATCCCGGTCTCGAGGACCAGGATCAGGATCAGGAAGGCCTTGGGGTTGTGGGGCTCCGGGAAGTGGTTCCAGCTGTAGACGATGCACAGCGGCACGATCAGGACCGTCAGCAGGATGAGCGGCAGCGACATGCCGTCGATGCCGAGCGAGTAGTGGCTCGAGATGACGTCGATCCAGACCTTGTCGACCGCGAACTGCAGCCGGTCGGTGTGGCCGATGTCGAACTCGATGAGGAGCAGCACGCTGACCAGCGCCACCCACAGCGAGGTGACGAGGGCGACCAGCTTGTGCCGGTCCTCCTGGTCCCGGGGAATGAGAAGCATGACCGCCACGCCCACCATCGGTGAGAACGTGGCGACCGTGAGGCCCCAACCGTCGAGCAGATTTTCCATTTCAGCCGTCTCCTAGACGATGACGATGAGTACGCCGGCGAGGACCATTGCAGCGGCGAAGAGNATCGCCGCGTAGTCCTGGACCTTGCCGGTCTGNATTTTTCGAAGTTCCCCGCCNGCGCTCGAAGAGGCCCGGCCAGAGGTGTNGACGATGCCGTCGACNACCAGTTGGTCGAAGCGGTGGTACACGAGGTTGCCCGCCTTGACGGCGTTCTCCCCGACAGCGTCGACGACGCCNTCGATGACTCCCTGGTCGACCTTGTAGGCGGCCGCCGCAACCGGGCCCTTNGTGCCGCCGGCAATGACGTCGGTGTAGAGGTGGTCGAGGTAGTACTTCTGGACGAGGAGGGTGTGGCCCATCCGAGCAAGCGGGTACTTCGTGGTCAGGCCGTCCGGGAGCTCGGTGAGACTCTCGCCGGCGGCCTTCGAGGCCGCNTCGACCTTGACGAAGTAGTACCAGCCCGCCACGGTGACNCCGGACAGGACGACCAGGGTCGAGGCGATCGCAAGCGACCAGCTGGGGGTGGCGTGCGTGATCGACGGGAAGTAGGAGGCNACCGGCTCNACGAAATGGCCGAACCGTTCCTGGAACGACTCGGGCACCAGCGGGAAGCCCTTCGGGAGGTTCCCGAACCCGGCCACGATGGCGAGCCCGGCGAGGATCCAGAGCGGCACGACGATGCGNGGACCCGACTCGTGCGGCGTGCCGTGGCCGCGGAACTCGCCGAAGAAGGTGAGGTAGATGCAACGGGTCATGTAGGCGGCNGTTAGGGCGGCGGTGATCACGCCCATGATCAGCATGAACGTGTAGGCACCGTTNCCACCGGTGCCGCCGAACAGGCCCCATCCGCCCGTNCCGACGAGGATCTCGTCCTTCGACCAGAAGCCGGCCAGNGGCGGTAGGCCGGCCAGGGCGANCGACCCGATCACGAACGTCCGGTANGTGTGGGGCATGGCCTTGCGGAGTCCGCCCATGTCGGACTTCATGTCGAACGAGTGCACGGCGTGGGCNGCCGAGCCCGACCCGAGGAACAGGCAGGCCTTGAAGAAGGCGTGCGTGAAGAGGTGGAACAGGGCCGCCGTCCATGCACCCACTCCCAGGGCCATGACCATGTAGCCCAGCTGCGAGATGGTCGAGTAGGCGAGCACCTTCTTGATGTCGCGCTGCACGAACGCCAGACAGGCGCCGATCAGGGTCGTGATGCCGCCGATCAGGGCCATGNGGTTGATCGAGCTGCCGCCGATCGAGAAGCCCTCGAAGAACACGCCGTACATGCGGGCGATCATGAACACGCCGGCCACGACCATGGTGGCGGCGTGGATGAGCGCCGAGACGGGCGTGGGGCCGGCCATGGCGTCGGGCAGCCAGGTGTGCAGGAGGAACTGGCCGGACTTCGACATGACNGCNGCCATCAGGCAGCAGGACGCCACCAGCAGTGCCGTGTGCGAGAGCTGGCCGGCGCCGGCGAGGGCGTTGGTCTCGGCGATCGAGAACGAGCCGAACTGGCCGGGCAGCGCNGAGCCNACGGNGAAGAACAGGATCGTTACGCCGACGATGAGGCCCATGTCGCCTACCCGGTTGGTNAGGAACGCCTTGAGCGCTGCGTCGCTGTTGGGCTTCTCCTCCCACCAGTGGCCGATCAACACGAAGGAGCAGACGCCCACCAGTTCCCACGAAACCAGCAGTTGCAGCGTGTTCTCGGACACGACNAGCAACAGCATCGAGGCACTGAACAGGGAGAGGAAGGCGAAGAAGTGCGTGTAGCGCCGGTCTCCGGCGACGTATTCGGTGGAGTACACGTGCACCAGCAGCGAGACGAGGGTGACGACCACCAGCATCATCACGGCCGGCCCGTCGACGAGGGTGCCGACGGTGAAGGCGACGTCGTTCATCTCGAACCAGGTGACGGTGTTGTGGACGCCGAGCGAGGGGTGGCCGTGCGCCTCGGCATGCGCCTCGACGTGGTCGTCGCCGTGCTCGGCGACGGCGACGGCCCGGTGGACCTCTTCGCCCTCGAAGTTGTCGCGGTGGTCGATCCAGGCGGCGGCGGTCAGGAGCGACAGCACGAAGGCAATGCCGACGAGGGCGATGCCGAGCTCGGATCCACCCCTCGGCATTCGCTTGCCGAAGAAGAGGATGCCGACGAAAGACAGCGCCGGCAGCAGCGGGATGAGCCAGNCGTTNCGCAGCAGCCAGGTGCCGCCCTCGGTGATCCCGAGGGGCAGGCCNGGTGCCGTGGAGGCGGCGAGGGTGAGCAGTTCGGTCACGTCATCAGCCCCTCAACTGGTCGATCTCTGTGAGGTCGATGCTGCGGCGGTTGCGGTACAGCAGCAGCACCATGGCCAGGCCCACGCCGACCTCGGCGGCAGCCACGGCGATGATGAAGAGGGCGAAGACCTCGCCGCCCACGGTCTCCCGGACCGCCGAGAACGCCACCAGGTTGATGTTGACGGCGTTGAGGATCAGCTCGATCGACATGAGGACGAGCACGCCGTTGCGGCGGGCCAGCACGCCGTAGACGCCGATGGCGAAGAGGACGGCCGCAAGGAGGAGGAACTGGTTGAGCAGCACGACTCAGTCCTGCCTCGCCACGACGATCGCCCCGATGAGGGCGGCCAGCAGCAGGACCGACACGGCCTCGAACGGGACGATGTACTGGCTGAAGATGGTGTCNCCGATCTCNGNGGTGAGGCTCGGGGCGCTGCGGTTCACNGCGGCGTCGCCGAACGAGTCGAGNACGGCTCCGCCGGTGACGACCAGCACCAGCACGCCGACCAGGGCGGCCATGCGACGCTTCTCGGTGTTGGCCTCCTCGTCCTCGCCCAGGGCGCCACGGGTGAGCATGATGCCGAACAGGAAGAGGACGACGATCGCCCCGATGTAGACGAGCACCTGTGTGACGCCGACNAACTCGGCACCCAGCAGGATGAAGATCCCGGCCGCGCCGGCCAGCACGATCACGAGGTAGAGGGCGGCGTGGACGACGTTGCGGGTGGTGACCATGCGCAGGGCGGCCACCACCATCACGACGGACAGGATCCCGAACGCGATGTTCTGGGCGACGACGGTGTCGCCGCTCGTCAGCGAGTCGAAGCCCTCGAGTGCGGCCGGCACGTTCATCGCGGCACCTCGNGCTTCTTGGCCTCGCTGCCGGCCTCGTAGTCCGTAAATTCGGGCACCGTCTCCATCCACTGCCCCAGCAGGTTCTTGTCGTGTAGCAGGTCGGCGATCTTGGGCTCCGAGTACTCGAACTCCGGTGTCCAGAACAGAGCCTCGAACGGGCACACCTCGACGCAGATGCCGCAGTACATGCAGAGCGCGTAGTCGATGTCGAAGCGGTCGAGGGCGTTCTTCTTNCGGGGCTTGCCGCCGGGCCGCCGCGGAGGCGCCAGGTACTTGTGGCCCTCGATGTAGATNCACCAGTCGGGGCACTCGCGGACACACAGCATGCACGAGGTGCAGTTCTCCTCGTGGAGGGCGATGACGCCNCGAGCCCGGGGCGTTGGCGCCTCCTTGACCTTCGGATACTGGACGGTGTGGGAGCCCTTGGTGAGGGTGCGCAGCATCGTCTTCATCGTGACGCCGAGGCCCTTGATGAGGCCGGGGACCTTGNGGTTNGGCATCAGAACACCACCTTCAGCACGCCGGTTACGACGATGTTGACGAGCGACAACGGGATGAGCACCTTCCAGGCCAGCGTCTGGAGCTGGTCCTCGCGGAACCGGGGGTAGGTGAACCGGAACCAGAAGATGAGGAAGGCGACCAGGATCACCTTGCCCATCAGGACCATCGGACCGATGACGTTGAACAGATTGTCGGTCGGGTCGAGCCCCGGCACGTACCAGCCGCCGAGGAACAGCGTTGCCGCCAGGGCCGAGAAGATGCCGGCCGTGGCGAACTCGCCGATGAAGAACATCAGGAACCGCATGCCGGAGTACTCGGTGAGGTAGCCGGTCACGAGCTCGGACTCGGCGACCGGCATGTCGAACGGCGGCTGGGTGAGTTCAGCCTGGACGGCGACCAGGAAGATCGCGAACCCCAGGAACTGCGTGATGATGAANGGGCTGCCGATGCCTCCGAAACCNAAGATCTCGCCCTGGGCCTGCGCCATCACGATGCCCTGCATNTTGAGGGTGCCGGCCTGNATGACGACGCCCATGACCGCCAGNACCAGCGGCAACTCGTAGGCGATGAGCTGGCCGGTNGCCCGAAGGGCACCCAGCAGCGAGTACTTGGAGGCCGACGCCCAGCCGGCCATGAGGATNCCGATCACCGAGATCGACGAGACCGCCAGGGCCAGGAAGATGCCGGTGTCGACGTCGATGAACANCAGGTCCGGTCCGCCGGGGATGACGAGCACCAGCAGGAANGTGGAGACCAGCACCACGAACGGNGCCGCCTTGAACACGACCCGGTCGGCCTTGGCGGGGACGATGTCCTCCTTCTGGAGGAACTTGCCGACCTCGGCGAGGAGTTGCAGCGAGCCGTAGGGGCCNGCCTCCATGGGNCCGAGGCGGCTCTGCATGAANCTCATCATCTTGAACAGGAACAGGTAGACGAGCGTCCCGGCGGGNAGCAGTACGGCCACCAGGCCGACGACCGCCCGAATCGAGGTCTGCTGCCAGTAGGCCAGCTCGGCGGCGAGGGTGAGGGTGCTCATGCGGGCAACCCGTCCATGGACAGGCGAGACGTGCTCATCGGTCGATGTCGCCGAGGATGAAGTAGAGGCTGGCGAGGATCGAGATCACGTCGGGGACGTAGACCCCCTCGAGCANCCACGGCGTGATCGAGACGTTGTTGAACGACGCCGAGCGGATCTTCACCCGGTACGGCACCAGCTCGCCCTTGGAGACGATGTAGTAGCCCATGANGCCGAGCGGGTTCTCGGTCTCGACGTAGGCCTCGCCGGCAGGCACCTTGATGATGCGGGGCACCTTGGCCATGACCGGACCGGAGGGAATGCCCTCGAGGCACTGCTCGACGATGGTGCAGGCCTCGCGTACCTCCTGGAGGCGCACCCAGTAGCGGGCGAACGAGTCGCCGTCGGGGTGNGTCCAGACCTTCCAGTCCAGTTCACGGTGGACGAGGCCCATCTCGCTGTCGCGCCGCAGGTCCCAGTCNACCCCGCTGGCACGGATGTTGGCACCGGANATGCCGTACGACAGCCCGACGTCGGCGGGGATCACCCCGATGCCCCGGGTCCGGGCCTGGAAGATCTCGTTGCCGGCGACGAGGTCCTCCATCTCGTCGCAGAAGGTCCGGATGCGGTCGAGGACACCCAGGGTCTCGACGATCCAGCCCTTGGGGAGGTCGTCCTTGAGGCCGCCGATGCGATCGAAGTTGGGGTGGAAGCGGCCGCCGGTGACAGCCTCGATCTGGTTCAGCACGAACTCGCGGTCGCGGAAGGCGAAGAAGACCGGCGTGATNGCCCCCAGTTGGACGCCCATGTCGCCGAGGAACAGCACGACGTTGGCGATGCGGGAGAGTTCGAACAGGGCGGTGCGGATCCANTGGGCACGGGGCGGGGCCTCGACCTCCATGAGCCGCTCTGCGGCCAGGATGAACGGGACCTCGTTGGCGAAGCTGCCCAGCCAGTCGATGCGGTTGACCAACGTGGTGACCTGCGGATAGGTGCGGACCTCGACCAGCTTCTCGTAGCCGCGGTGCATGTAGCCCATGACCGGCTCGGCGGCAATCACCCGCTCGCCGTCGAGGCGGACGATGATGCGCAGGGTGCCGTGGGTGGCCGGATGCTGCGGGCCGATGTTGAGGGTCATNCCCTCGGTCTCGAGTTCGANGTTCACGCGGGCGTCGGCGGCCTGGCCGGCGATGTAGGCGAGCTGCTGGGCGTCGGTCGTGGCGGTCATGCGTCGTCGCCCTCGCCATCATCCGCCGAATCGTCGTCACCCGGCATGAGTTCGACGTCGACGATGCCCGGCCACGGCTTGATGCGCCTGGCCAGCAGCGGGTAGTCCTTGCGCAGCGGGTTCCCCTCGAAGGCGCCGGGCAGGTACAGGTGCACCTGGTTCGGGTGGCCNCGGAAGTCGATGCCGAACATCTCCCAGGCCTCCCGCTCGTGCCAGTTGGCACCCGCGTAGGCGGGGATCCACGAGTCGACCTCGGGCCGGTCGCCCGGAAGGTCGGCCTTGACGGTGACGCCGAGGCCGGTCGTCGGGTTGTGCACGCGGGCCAGCAACTGGAACCGGGCCTCTCCGCCGGTGGTGCCCCACTCCATTGGCCCCGGGTCGTTCGCCTCGGGACCATCGACCTGGGAGTCCATGTCGCGCCCGAAGGGCGAGGGCTGCCAGTCGATGGCCGAGAGGAAGTTGAAGTACGACATGCCGCAGCGATCGCGCAGGGCGACGCCGGCAGCCAGCCACGAGTCGGCAGCCACCCGCACCCAGACGTCGACGCCNNGCTGCACCTCGCTGGCGACAAGTCCGTCGCCGAGGGCCTCGNCCAGCGTGGCCACGAGGGCGTCACGCGCCTCGTCGGCGGGNGCGGCCTCGGCGACCGTGTCCACGGTGTCCTCAGGAGACGACAANGGGGTCTCCATTCCAACGTTCGCCCATGTCCTCGGACCGGATGCGCTCCTGGAGCAACACGATGCCCTCGAGCAGTGCCTCGGGGCGTGGTGGGCAGCCGGGCACNTACACGTCCACGGGGATGATCTGGTCGACCCCCTTGGTGACCGAGTAGGAGTCCCAGTAGGGGCCGCCACAGTTGGCGCACGANCCCATCGAGATCACGTACTTGGGGTCGGGCATCTGCTCATAGAGGCGCTTCACCGCCGGTGCCATCTTGTCGGTGACGGTGCCGGAGACGACGACGAGGTCGGCCTGGCGGGGCGACGCCGGGAACGGGATCACGCCGAGGCGCATCACGTCGTAGCGGGGTGAGCCGAAGGCGGCNCCCATCTCGATGGCGCAGCAGGCGAGGCCCCACTGGTACACCCAGAGTGAGTACTTGCGGCTGATGTTGAGCAGAGCGGTGAGTGGCTTCGGCAGCTTGCCGTTCTCGACGAGTCCCATGGTCAGTTCGTTGCCTCGTCCCTCAGATCCAACGCAGCAGTNGCTTGCGCCANGCGTAGAAGAGGCCCAGGGCGAGGATGAAGATGAANATTGCCATCTCGACGAGGCCGAACACGCCGTAGGCCTCGAGNCGGGCGGCCCANGGGAAGATGAACACGGCCTCGACGTCGAAGAGCACGAACATGAGGGCGAACACGTAGTAGCGGATGTTCGACTGGCTCCAGCGGTCGCCCTGCGGGTCGACGCCACTCTCGTAGTTCATGACCTTCTGCTCGGTCTCCCGCGTGGGACGGAGCAGGCTGCCGAGTCCGAGGAAGATGCCGACCAGCAGGACGGCGAGGCCGCCGAACACCACGACGACCAGCCAGCTGCGGAGGAACTCGGACACGAGGGGTGAACCTAACGGATTTCGGGAAAATGGGCGGGCGTGAGGAGCACCGGACGGCGGCGTCGCAGCACTGCAGGGAGGTTAGCGGTCGTCGCCGCCTTCACTCTGGGGAGCGGCTGCAATTGAGCAGCGTTGCGGATCATCTCAACCACCCACCAGGACGGGCACGGCGTCCTTGGCCAGGTCGACGAGTGGGCCGGGGACGACGCCCAGGAACAGCACCAGGGAGACCGACACGGCGATGACGATTCGAGGTCCCCACGGGACCGGATCGACGTCGGGAACATCGGACCCGTCGTCGAGGTACATCGCCACGAGGATCCTCAGGTAGACGAAGGCGGCCACGGAGGCAGCCAGCATGGCGACCCCGGCGAGGGCATAGGAGCGACCCTCGGCTGCGGCGGCGATCACGCCGAACTTGGCGACGAAGCCGGCGGTGAACGGCACACCGGCCTGTCCCAGCAACAGCACGGCGAAGGCGCCGGCCAGCCAGGGGCGGCTGGCGCCGAGGCCCCGGTAGGCGTCGAGGCCGTGGCGGTCGTCCCCGGCACCACCGACGACGGTGACCACGGCGAAGCTGCCGCAGGCCAGCAGCGTGTAGGCGCCGAGGTAGGCGAGCACGGCGGCCGTGCCCCGATCAGAGGAGGCCTGCACGCCGACCAGCAGGAACCCGGCGTGGGCGATCGACGAGTACGCCAGCATCCGCTTGACATCGGTCTGCACGACGGCAACGACCGAGCCGCCCAGCACGGTGAGGATGGCGAGGCCCCACACGGCGGGCCTCCACTCCCCCGACCATGACCCGAACGTCAGGACGAAGACCCGCAGCAGGGCGGCGAACCCGGCGGCCTTGACGCCGGCGGCCATCCAGGCCACCACCGGGGTCGGGGCTCCCTGATAGACGTCGGGGGCCCAGGCATGGAATGGAACGGCGGCGACCTTGAAGCCCAGGCCCACGAGCAGCAGGCCGAAGCCGGCCAACAACATGCCGTCCTCGAGCAGGACGGAGGTCGACAGGTAGTCGGCGATCCGGGCGAGGCCCGTGGACCCGGTGGCGCCGTACACCAGGGCGATCCCGTAGAGGAAAAACGCCGAGGCGAACGCCCCCAGTACGAAGTACTTGAGAGCCGCCTCCTGCGACTGGATGCGGCGCAGGTGCAGGGCGGCCATGACGTAGACGGCGATCGACAACAGCTCGAGGCCGAGGAACAGCACAATCAGGTCGTTGGCCGAGGCCATGACCACGCCGCCTGCGGCCGAGAGCAGCAGCAGCACGTAGAGCTCGACGCCCAGCAGGTCCTCGCGGGTGAGGTAGGCCCGGGAGAGCAGCGCCGTGACGACCACGGCGACGGCGAGCAGGGCGGTCACGAAAAGTGTTGAACCGTCGATCCCTACGGCGCCGGCCAGGAACGAACGGGCGCCTTCGTCCTGCACCTCACTCCAGAGCGGGACGACCGACACCAGCACGGCCAGGCCGGCCACGACCGTCCAGGTGGCCGGCAGCCACTCGGGCAGCCGCCGCACCAGCGAGGCAACGGTCAAGAGCAGCACGGCCGCACCGGCGAGGATCAGCAGCGGGACGAGTGCCCACCAGAGCACCTCGGGCGTGGACACGGTTCCGGCCTGGGCGAGCATCAGTGGCCCTCTTCCGAGTCCGCGGCGCCCTCAGGAGACACGCCGCTGCCCATTTGGCTGGTCGGCTCGTGGAAGCCGTCGACGTGACGTTCGATGTGCTCGACGAGGGCGTCCACCGCCGGCTCCATGCGCTCGATGACCGGCTTCGGATAGACGCCGAGCACCACGATGAGCGCCAACAACGGGGCGAGGACCAGGCCCTCACGTAGTCGCAGGTCGGGCACGTCGGCGTTGTCGCCCTCGGCGGGGCCGTGGAACACCCGCTGGTAGGCCCACAGCAGGTAGAGGGAGGCCAGCACCACTCCGCCGGTGGCCACCACGGCGTACCAGCGATGGGCATTGAAGGTTCCGACCAGCACGAGGAACTCGCCGACGAAGCCGTTCAGGCCGGGCAGCCCGATCGACGACAGCATCACGACGGTGAAGACGCCCGCCAGGAGCGGAGCCGACTTCTGGAGGCCGCCCAACTCGGCGATCTGGCGCGTGTGGCGCCGTTCGTAGATCATCCCGACCAGCAGGAACAGGGCGCCGGTCGAGATGCCGTGGTTGACCATCTGGAGCAGGCCGCCCTCGATGCCCTCTGTGTTGAGGGCGAACGTGCCCAGGATGATGAAACCGAGGTGCGCCACCGACGAGTAGGCGACCAGGCGCTTGAGGTCCTTCTGCATGGTGGCGACGACCGCCCCGTAGACGATGCCGACCACGCCGAGCACGAGGAACACCGGGGCGAAGTGGTGGGTGGCCTCCGGGAACAGGTACAGGCCGAAGCGCAGGAACCCGTAGGTGCCCAGCTTCAGGAGCACGCCGGCGAGGATCACCGAACCGGCCGTGGGCGCCTCGGTGTGGGCATCGGGCAGCCAGGTGTGCAGCGGGAAGATCGGCACCTTCACGGCGAAGGCGAGTGCGAACGTGAGGAACACCCAGCGGGCGGTCTCGACGCCGAGGCTCTGCGCCTCGGCGATGGCGACCAGGTCGAATGTGACCGCCCCGCCGGTGGCATCGGCGTGCAGGAACGCCAAGGACAGGATGCCGACGAGCATCAGCGCCGAACCGGCCATCGTGAACAGGAAAAACTTGGTGGCGGCATAGGTGCGGTTGTCGTGCCCCCAGCGGCCGATGAGGAAGTACATCGGCACGAGCACGGCCTCGAAGCACAGGAAGAACACGACCAGGTCGAGGCTGGCGAACACGCCCATGACGCCGCCCTCGAGGACCAGCAGCCAGGCGTAGTAGGCGCGGCCGTCGTGTTCCGGGTCGGTGGCCAGGATGGCGATCGGGAACAGGATCCCCGTCAGGACGACGAGGAACAGCGAGATTCCGTCGACTCCGAACAGCCACGACACACCGAGGTCTCCGAGCCAGACGTGGCGGCTGGCGAACTGGAAGCCGTCGACTCCGGTGTCGAAGGCGAACAACAGCCACAGCGAGAGCGCTCCGGTCGCCATCGTGGCGAGCACGGCCACCAGTTTCAACAATTCCGGGCGGCGGCGGGGCACGATGATGACCAGCAGGGCACCGAGCAGCGGCACGACGATCAGCGCCGGGAGCACCGGAAAAGTGGGCGAGGCGGAGGCGAGCACGGCAGTCACCAGCTGGCTCTCGAGAGGAACCACAGCAGCAGGGCCACCGCACCGATGGCGGCACCGGCGGCATAGGTGCGCACCAGGCCGTTCTGGAACCGCCGCAGCACGCCGGCCAGGTGACGGACCAACGAGCCGACCCCGTTGACGGCTCCGTCGACGACGCGCTCGTCAAAGGTGGTGGTGGCCTCGAAGCCTGCGCGGCCGGGACCGCCCATGAAGTCGCCCACCTTCCGGTCGATGGCCCAGGCATCTGCCAGCAGCGGCTGTTCGAAGACCCGGTGGTCGATGCGGCGGCGCTCGTAGGCGGCGACGGCGACGGCGATTCCGACGAGGCCGCCGGCGACGGCAACGGCGGCCAGCACCCAGAGCATCCCCGCACCGAGGCCGAGGTGGACCTCGTTGCCGAACAGCGAGGGCTCGAGCCACTGCTCGAGGAACTTGAGCGACGGTGCGAACGGGAGCTGCATGAGCCCGCCAACGACCGACAGGATCGCCAGGACGACCAACGGAAGGGTCATCGTCCACGGCGACTCGTGCGGATGGTGGCCAGCACGTGCGGCCACAGCCTCGGGCAGGTGATCGGTGATGTCGTCGGTGTCGGGTGCGGCGTCGAGGGCGAGTGAGGGAACCCCGTCACGTTCCCCTTCGGCGGCGACGACGACAGCCTGGTCGGCGGCAGCGACGGCACGCGACGACCTCGCGACGGCCAGTGACTCCTCGGCTGACCCGACCGCTGTGTCTGCGGCGACCACGGCGTCCTCGGCGGCGAGCACCGCCTCGGCGAGCGCCTCGGGGTCGGCTGCCTCGTCCGTCGATCCCCCAGACGTCGCAGTGCGGGCGGCGTCGATGGCCGAGGCATGTGTGGACTCGGCCCCGGTACGGGCGGCGACCGCTGCCTCGAGGCCGGCGCGAGCCTCATCGACCGCTGCCGCCGCCGCCTCAAGGTCGGCTGCGACACTGGCGAGACGGGCGTCCCATGCGGCGTCGACCTCGTCGGGGCGGGCGTCGGCGTAGCGGTGGCGGCCGAAGAAGGTGAGCACCACCTGGCGGGTCATGTAGAAGGCGGTCAGGACGGCGGTCACGAGGCCGACCGCCCACAGGGCGGGGCTCTCGTTCCAGGCATACGCCAGGATCTCGTCCTTCGACCAGAAGCCGGCGAACGGCGGCACGCCGGCGATGGCCAACCAGCCGATGATGAACGTGGAGGCGGTGACCGGCATCCACTTCCGGAGGCCGCCGTAGTGGCGCAGGTCCTGGTCGCCGTCCATGCCGTGGATGACCGAGCCCGAGCCGAGGAACAGCAGCGCCTTGAAGAAGGCGTGGGTGACCATGTGGAAGATGGCCGGCACGTAGGCACCGCAGCCCACGGCCAGGAACATGTAGCCGAGCTGGCTGACGGTCGAGTACGCCAACACCTTCTTGATGTCGGTCTGCGCCATGGCGATGGTCGCAGCGAACAGCGCCGTACCCACCCCCACCCAGGCGATGAGCGAGGGGACCCAGGCCGCGGCGTCGGCGATGATCGGGTTGACGCGGGTCAGAAGGTAGATGCCCGAGGTCACCATCGTGGCGGCGTGGATCAGGGCCGAAACCGGCGTGGGGCCGGCCATGGCATCAGGCAGCCACAGGTACAGCGGGAACTGCGCCGACTTGCCGATCGCCCCGACGAAGAGCATCACGGCGATGAAGGTGGCCGTCGACTCGGCGACCTGTCCAGCATCGGTTGCGTCGAGTACCTCGACATACGAGAGCGACCCGAACGTGAAGAACGTCAGGCACATGGCGACGATGACGCCCCAGTCGCCAATGCGGTTCGTGACGAAGGCCTTCTTCCCGGCGGAGGCGTTGGCCGGGTCGGTGAACCAGAAGGAGATGAGCAGGTACGAACACGCCCCGACGCCCTCCCAACCGAGGAACGTGAACAGCATGTTGTCGGCCAGGACGAGGACGAGCATCGAGAAGGCGAACAGGTTCAGGTAGGTGAAGAAACGGCCGAAGCCGGCGTCGCCGTGCATGTACCCGATCGAGTACAGGTGGATGAGGGCACCGACCCCGGTGATGAAGAGGCACATCGTCAGCGACAGCGGATCGGCGAGGAAGCCGACGTCCACGGAGAGGTCGCCGGCCGGCACCCAGGAGAACAGGGTGGTGACCGAGCGGCGGTGGTGCTCGTCACGCGACAACAGGTCGACGACCACGCCGATCGTGGCGGCGAACGACCCGAACATGGCGACGGTCGCCACCCAGCCGGCGTTCGGCTCGCCGAGGCGGCGGCCAGCCACCAGCAGCACGGCGAACCCGACCAGCGGGAACGCGGGGATCAGCCAGACCAGGTCGAGCACGGTCTAGCCCCTCGGCTTCGATGGAAGGCGCAGCATGCCCTAGCCCCTCAGTACCGAGAGGTCGTCGGCGGTCGCCCCGACGCGTCGACGCATGATCGCCACGACGATCCCCAGGCCGACAACGACCTCGGCAGCGGCCACCACCAGCACGAAGAACACCGACACCTGTCCGCTCAGGTCGCCCAACGCGTCGCCGAGGCTCACGAACGTGAGGTTCACGGCGTTGAGCATCAGTTCGACGCACATGAACATCACGAGCGGGTTGCGACGGACCAGCAGGCCGACGCCGCCCAACGTGAACAGGACGGCCCCCAACGTCAGGTACCAGGCGACGGTGACCTCCATCAGGCGTCACCCCCCTGTCCGGCTTCCCCGGCTTCACCATCCGGGCCGGTGGACTCCGGCGACTCGGGCTTCGACGCCACGGCCTCTGCCGGTAGGGGCTGGAGTGGGCCTCGGAGGCGACGGACCAGCACGACGGCGCCGACCACGGCGACCGTGAGCAGCAGGGCGGTGAGTTCGACGGCGAAGACGTGGTCGGTGAACAGCACCTCGCCCAGGCGCTTGGCATTGTCACCGGCGTCGCCCAGCGGTGCGTTGGCCGTCGGCGCACCGGTCGGTCCACCGACCGCCACGAGTAGGGCCGTGAGGGTCGTTCCCAGGATCCCGGCGCCGATCACGACGGCGAGTGGCCGCTGTCCGGCGATGGGCTCGACGTCGAGGTCATCGACCCGGTCGACACCGAGCAGCATGATCACGAACAGGAACAGGATGACGATGGCGCCCGCGTAGACGATCACCTGGACGGCGGCGAGGAAGGTGGCCTCCAGCAGCAGGAACAGCACGGCCACGCCGAAGACGGACTGGACGAGGAAGAGGGCGGCGTGCACCGGATTGCGGGCCAGGAGCACTCCGAAGGCGCCCGACAGCACGATCACGGCGCAGACGGTGAAGACGGCAGCGTCCATCAGGCGTCGCCTACCTCGTCGGCCCCGTCCTCGTCGGCCCCTCCACCCGACTGGCCCCGCTCCGGGGCGCGGATTCCGTAGCCGAGTTCACCCGACCAGGCGACCCGTCCGGCGTAGGCGGCAGAACCCGAAGACGACGTGGCACGCATCCAGCCCGAAGTGTCGGCATCCTCGCCCTCGCGCCAGTCCTCCCACGGCAGTTGCTGTGGCCGACCCGTCTCGCCGTCCACGAGGAGTTCGTCCTTGGTGTAGATGGCATCGGGCCGATTGGTGAACGAGAACTCGAAGAGCTTCGACTCGGTGATGGCCTCGGTCGGACAGGCCTCGACGCAGAGGTCGCAGTGGATGCACCGCAGGTAGTTGATCTCGAAGACGAAGCCGAAGCGCTCCCCCGGCGACACCGGGTCGTCGGGCGGGTTGTCGGCACCGCGTACGTAGATGCAGTCGGCGGGGCACACGCCCGCGCAGAGTTCGCAGCCGATGCACTTCTCCATGCCGTCCTCGTAGCGGTTGAGGACGTGGCGGCCATGGAGGCGCTCGGGCTTGTCGCGCTTCTGCTCGGGGTACGGGATGGTGACCCGCTTCTCCCAGAGCTTGCGGAACGTGACGGCGAAGCCGCGGAAGTAGCCCATCAGGCACCATCCCCGGCATCGAGCACCTCGTCGGACTCGAACTCGAGGGCGAGCCTCTCGGCACGGGCCTTGCGGACGGCGCCACCCAGCATGGCGGCGCCCGCCCACAGCACGGCAACGCTGGCGAACACGACGACCAGTGGCGACCAACCCCGGTCGCGGCCCACGTTGAGCGTCGCGAGCAGGAGGAACCAGCCGAGTGCCAGCGGGATCAGGACCTTCCAGCCCAGGTCCATGAGCTGGTCGTACCGGATCCGCGGCAGGGTCGCCCGCAGCCACACGAAGGTGAAGAGGAAGGCCAGGACCTTGAGGGAGAACCACAGGGTCGGCCAGACCCAGGCGACCTGCTCCACGAGGATCGGACCGTCGGGGCCACCCAGAAAGAGGGTGACGGCGATCGCCGACATGGTGATCACGTTCATGAACTCGGCGAGGAAGAACAGGGCGAACCGGATCGAGCTGTACTCGGTGTGGAACCCGCCGACCAGTTCCTGTTCGGCCTCGACCAGGTCGAACGGCGGCCGGTTCAACTCGGCGGTGCCGGCCACGAGGAAGACGAGGAACGGGACGACGCCGGTGGTGACGACGTTCCAGTTCCAGCCGGACTGGCTGGACACGATCTCGTGGGTCGACAGGGAGCCACCGGTCAGGAAGACCGTGGCGATGGCGAGGCCCAGCGCCGCCTCGTAGCTGATCATCTGGGCCGACGCCCGGACCGAGCCGAGCAGCGGGTACTTCGAGCCCGACGACCAGCCGGCCAGCATCACGCCGTAGACGGCGACCGAGGAGAGGGCGAGGAACAACAGGATGCCCATCGGCGGATCGGCGACCTGGAGGAACGTGCGGTGCCCGAACAAGCCCACGGTTCCGTCTCCGGTGCGGAAGTCACCGCCCACCGGCACGATGGCGAACACGAGGAAGGCCGGCACCAGCGACAGGTACGGCGCCAACTTGAACACCGGGCGGTCGGCATTCTCCGGGATCAGGTCCTCCTTGAAGAACAACTTGATGCCGTCGGCGAGCGTCTGGAGGATGCCCCATGGGCCGGCGACGTCCGGGCCGATTCGGTTCTGCATGTCGCTGATGAGCTTCCGCTCGAACCAGACCATCAGCATCACCGACACCATCAGCAGGACGAACGACACGACTACCTTGAGCAGGACGATCAGGACGATCTCGAGGCCGACGGGGCCGAGGAGGAGCGGATCGGCGGCGATGACCATCAGACCGGTACCACCGTCAGGTCGATCACCGCAGCGGCGGCGTCGATGAGGTCGCCGGCGGACACACCCTGCTGGTTGAACAGCACGTGGGCGGTGCCCTTGGCGACCCGGGCATCGGGGCCGACGACGACGCTGGCATTGCCCTTCGGGCCCCGGACCTCGATGCTGCCCCCCTCCGGCACCCCGAGCGAGGCGAAGTCGGTGGGCTCGAAGGCAAGTCGGGTCACGGGCGCGAGGCCGGCCAACGACGGGCTGTGGGCGGTGAGCACGCCACGGTCGTACATCGAGCGGGTGACGACCAGGCGGAAGGAGTTCTTGTCGTGGCTGGGCACCTCGAGGGGTGCCGGCCGGGCCAGCGCCGGGCCTCCCCGGACGAGAATGCCCTCCCGGGTCGCTTCGGCCAGCGCCTCGGGATCGATGTGGGCATGGATCGGCGACACGGTGGCGAGTTCGGCCCAGACGTCGTCGGGGGAGGCGATTCCGAGGTCGGTCCCCAACCGCCGAGCCAGGTCGACGGCGATCATCCAGTCGGGGCGGGCGGTTCCCGGCGCGGTCACCTTGCGGGCCACGACGCTCACCCTGCCCTCGAGGTTGGTGACCGTGCCGTCGGTCTCGGTCGGGGCGGTGGCCGGCAGGACGACGTCGGCGGTGGCCACGGTCGAGGTGGCGAACAGGTCGAGGGCGATGACCGTGCCCGCCCCTTCGAGCCCGCGACGGGCCAGGTCGTTGTCGGGGACGTCGACCAGGACGTCGGCACCAAGCAGGACCAGGACGTCGACAGCGCCGTCTGCAGCGGCCTGCAGGGTGGCGAACGCATCCCGACCCCGTGTGGTCGGGCTGGTCGGCCAGGCATCGGTGAACCGGGAGCGGCCCTCGTCGAGGCCGACCCGGCCGGGGAGGAGCCCCGGGGCAAGTCCGAAGTCGAGGGCACCGTGGACGTTGCCGCGTCGCAGCATCGACAGGAAGCGGACATCGGCGATCCGGTCGTGCAGGATGAGCGAGGCATCCATGATCGTGCCGGGTGCCTCGGCCAACGACTGTCGGCCCACGAGCACCGTGACCGGCCGGCTCTGCCCGAACGTCGCCCCGGAGATGAGCGCCCCGACGGCCTGTGCCTCCTCGATCTCCACGCTGCCGATGGGTGCGGTACCGCCCTCTCCGAACATGGCTCGGACGACTTCGGCGGCCTCTCCGGGACGTACCCGCAACGAGTGGGTGGCGAACGGCGTAAGGCCCGTGGACCGCGGTGACAGTTCGACCAGCGTGGCGCCGTCGTGGACGACCGCGTGGCGCAGCCGGAGGTAGAGGGCACCCAACTCCTCCTTGGGGTCGGGTCCGAGCAGCACGATGACGCCACCGGGGGTGCAGGCCTCGTCGATGGTCGCCCGGGGCAGGCCGAGGACGAACTCGGCGGGCAGCCCGTCGCCCAGTTGGGCGTCGACGTGGTCGGTGCCCAGCACGCCCTTGGCGAACTTTGCCCAGGCGTACTGCGACTCGTTGGTGAGGCGCGCCCCACCCAGGACGGCGATCCGGTCGGGGTCGGCGTCGGACAGTGCCGCGGCGGCGGCAGAGAGCGCATCACCCCAGCCGGCCGGGACCAGGTCGCCGGCGTCGTCGCGAAGCAGCGGTGTCCGGAGGCGGTCCTCGTGGTCATAGGCCTCGAAGACGAACCGCTCCTTGTCGGAGAGCCATCCCCAGTTGACAGCGTCGGCGTCGACCCCCTGGAAGCGCAGCACGCGGTCGCGCGAGGACTGCACCGAGATGCGGCTCCCGACGCTGTCGACCACGCTCGTGGACTCGACCTCCTCGAGGTCCCAGGGCCGGGCCTTGAATCGGTAGGGCGCTGCCGTCAGTGCGCCGACCGGGCAGACCTGCACGGTGTTGCCGCTGAAGTAGGAACTGAAGGGCTCGTCGGGGAAGGTGTTGACCTCGGTGTTCGAGCCCCGCCCCTGGAAGTGGATCAGGGCGTCGCCGGCAACTTCGGCGGCGAAGCGGGTGCAGCGGTCGCAGAGGATGCAGCGCTCCCGGTCGAGGAAGACGTTGTCGTTGACCGGGATGGGCTTCTCGAAGTGGCGCTTCTCCTCGACGAACCGGCTCTCGCCCGGTCCGAAAGCCATCGTCTGGTCCTGGAGCGGGCACTCGCCGCCCTTGTCGCAGACGGGGCAGTCGAGCGGGTGGTTGACGAGCAGGAACTCGAGGACGCCGTCCTGGGCCTTGCGGGTGCGTTCGGATTCGGTGTCGACCTGCATGCCGGGGGCGCACTCGAGCATGCACGAGGCCTGCAAGGCCGGACCCCGTCCGGTGTCGACCTCGACGAGGCACGCCCGGCACATCCCGACCGGCTGCATCCGCGGATGGTGGCAGAAGCGCGGGATGTAGGTACCGGTGCGTTCGCAGGCGTCGATCAGCAACTCCCCCGGGTTCGCCGCGACGGTCCGGCCATCGACGGTGATCTCCACGGTCTGCCCGTCGTCGCTCATGCCGGGGCCCCCTCGGCGACCGGAGCCGCCTGGACGGACAGGCTGTCACGGCGCGTGATCCTGGCCTCGAACTCGGAACGGAAGCGGCGCAGCGCCGACGTGATCGGCGCCACCGACGACGGGCCCAGTGGGCAGATGGTGGTCTGCCGGGGTGGGAACGACACGGCGTCGAGGCCCTCGGACCCATGTGCGGCGACGGGGTACGGGCCGGGGCTGATGTTCTCACCGATATCGAGCAGCAGGTCGAGGTCGGCCGGCCGGCCGTGGCCGTCGAGGATGCGCTCGAGGATCTTCTCCTCCCAACTGGTGCCCTCCCGACAGGGCGAGCACTTGCCGCACGACTCGCGGGCGAAGAACCGCACGACCCGCAGGCAGGCCTTCACGATGTCGGTGGTGTGGTCCATGACGACCATCGCCCCGGAGCCGAGCATCGACCCGGCGGCACCGACGTCACGGGCCTCGAGGGGCAGGTCGAGCTGTTCTTCGAAGAACCACGGCGCCGACGCTCCTCCGGGGATGAACGCCTTGAGGTCGTTGCCGTCCCGGATGCCGCGGCAGAAGTTGTCGCCGTAGAAGAGGTCGCGGAACGTGGTGACGCCCTGCTCGACCTCGTACACGCCCGGCCTCACGACATGGCCCGAGATGGCGAAGAGGCGGGTGCCGGGCGATGCCTCGGAGCCGTGGCCCTTGTAGGCGGCGGCGCCGTGTTCAAGGATCCACGGCAGGTTGGCGAGGGTCTCGACGTTGTTGACGATCGTGGGCTTGCCGTACAGGCCGATGGCCGCCGGGAAGTACGGCGGCTTGAGGCGGGGCATCCCCCGGTTGCCTTCGAGGCTCTCGATGAGAGCCGTCTCCTCGCCGACGATGTAGGCGCCGGCGCCCCAGTGGAGGGTGATGTCCACGGAGAAGTCGGTGTCGCAGACGTTGCGCCCGACGTAGCCGGCTGCGTAGGCGTCGTTGAGTGCTGTAGCCAGCCGCTCCTGGGCGAGGGCCATCTCGCCGCGCACGTAGAGGAAGCACTGCGACAGGCCGAGGGCGTAGCAGGCAATGAGGCAGCCCTCGATGAGTTGGTGCGGATCGCGTTCCATGAGGAGTCGGTCCTTGTAGGTGCCGGGCTCGCTCTCGTCGCCGTTGACGACGAGGTAGCGGGGCCACACGCCCTCGGGGCAGAACCCCCACTTGACGCCGGCGGGGAAGCCGGCGCCACCGCGGCCCAGCAGGGTGGCCTCGCGGACCTCAGCATGCACGTCGTCCGGAGCCCGGCCGAGTGCGGACTTCAGGCCGACATAGGCGCCTGTGGCGAGGGCGCGGTCGAGGGTGTAGGAGTCCTCGTACGGGAAGCGACTGGTGAGCAACTTCGGCCCCTCGTTGGCGACGAAGCCTGCCGCGTGCGGCACGTAGTCCATCCCGGCCGGGTGCACGGTCGTCGGCTCAGCCATCGGAGTCTCCTGCCGTGGCGGGTGCAGGCCGCAGCCACACGGGTGCCTCGCCGGCCTCCTCGGGGGACACGACTCCGGCACGGCGGTCGTCCGGGACGTGCTGGCGGAGGCGGCCGAGGGTGCCGTGTGCCGGCACGTGCCCGTCGTCGCCCTGTGCGCCCCGTGCCAGAGGGCTGCGGCCGGAGCGCAGGTCGTCGACGACGGCGTCGAAGGTGTCGGGGTCCGCCCGGTGGAAGTAGCGGTAGTTGACGGTGAAGCACGGTGCCTCGGTGCAGGCGGCGACGCACTCGACGTCCTCGACGGTGAACATCCCGTCGTCGGTGGTGCCCCCGGCGTGGACGCCCAGGGACTCCTCGACGTGGTGCAGCAACTCTTCGCCACCGAGCAGTTGGCAGGAGATGTTGGTGCACACGTTGACGACGTAGCGGCCGACCGGGTGGAACTTGAACATCTCGTAGAACGAGCCTGTCCCGAGGATCTCGGCGGGCGTGGCGCCGGTGAGTTCGGCGATCTCGACCATGGCGTCGCGGGTTACCCAACCCTCCTGCTCCTGCGCAAGGTGCAGAAGCGGGATGATGGCCGACCTGGGGCGCGGGTAGTTGGCGATGACCTCCGCCGCCGTTCGGGCATTGGCCTCCGTGAAGTACGTCATCAGCGGTCCACCTCGCCCATGATCGGGTCGACCGATGAGATGACGGCGACGGCGTCGGCGACGAGGCGGCCGTGCATGAGGTGGGGCAGCGTCTGGAGGTTGGCAAAGCTCGGGCCGCGGATGTGCATGCGGTACGGCTTCGGTCCGCCGTCGGACACGAGGTAGCAGCCCAACTCGCCTCGAGGCGACTCCACCGCTGCGTAGACCTCGCCCTCGGGGACGTGGAAGCCCTCGGTGAAGATCTTGAAGTGGTGGATCAGCGCCTCCATCGACTCGTCGATGCGGGCGCGCGGAGGCGGGGTGACCTTCTTGTCCTGGGTCCGGTAATCACCGTCGGGCAGGAGGTCGAGGATCTGTTCGACGATGTGCAGCGACTGCCGGATCTCCTCGAGGCGGACGGCGAAGCGGTCGAAGGCGTCGCCGCACGTGCCGACGACGACGTCGAAGTCGACCCGGTCGTAGGCGAGGTACGGCTCGTCACGGCGCAGGTCCCAGTCATAGCCGGTGGCCCGCAGGATCGGACCGGTCGCCGACAGTGCCAGGGCCTCGGCGGGCGCGAGGACGCCCACGCCCTGGAGGCGGGCACGGAAGATGGGCTGGTCGTTGAGCAGCACCTCGTACTCGTCGAGTCGGGGTGGGATGATGTCGAGCAGGTGCCGGACGTCGTCCTGCCAGCCGTCAGAGAGGTCGGCAGCGACGCCTCCGGGGCGGATGTAGTTGTGGTTCATCCGCAGGCCGGTGACCTTCTCGAAGAAGCGCAGCACCTCCTCCCGTTCTCGCCAGCCGTAGATCATCATCGAGACGGCGCCGAGGTCCATGCCGTTGGTGGCCTGGAAGAGCAGGTGGGAGGCGACCCGGTTGAGCTCGCACATGAGCATCCGGATCCAGGTGGCGCGCTCCGGGACCTCGATGCCGAGAAGTTGCTCGGTCGCCAACGCGAACACCAGTTCCGAGAACAGCGGCGAGGCGTAGTCCATGCGGGTGACGTTGGTGGGGCCCTGGAGGAAGGTGAGGTTCTCGCCCGTCTTCTCCATGCCGGTGTGCAGGTAGCCGATGATCGGCTTCGAACGCAGGACGGTCTCGCCCTCCATCTCGAGCAGCAGCCGGAGCACGCCGTGGGTCGACGGGTGTGCAGGGCCCATGTTGAGGATCATGCGTTCGTCGGCCCGTTCGCCGGTGACCGGATCGCTGGGGTCGAGGACCAGGTCGGCGGCCTCGACCTCGGTCATCCGGAGGACGGCGCTGCCGTCCCGACGCCGGACCCGTTCATCGTCACCGAGGTCGAGCCGTACGGCCGCCACCGTTGCCTCCTCGGCGCTCACCGTCGGTCCGATGCGGACTTGAACTGGACGGGAATGGCACCGATCCCCTCGTCCTTACGCAGTGGATGCCCCACCCAGTCCTCGGGGAGCAGGATCCGGCTGTGGTCGGGGTGGCCCTCGAAGGACACGCCGAAGAGGTCCCAGGCCTCGCGTTCCATCGCCTCGGTGCCGGGAAAGAGGTCAAACAGCGAAGGTACGGTCGGGTCGTCGGCGGGCACCTGGATGCGGAGGCGGACGCGTTCACGGCGGGCATGGTCGAACAGGCCGACCACCACCTCGAAACGCTCGGGCTGGACCCCGCCGGGGAGGCCGCTGCGACCGGGGTGGGTCAGGTAGTCGACGACGGTGAGGTCGGTGGCGGTGCAGTAGCCCTCGTCGCGCAGGGATTCGACCGTGGCGAGGTAGGCGCCACGGTCGGGGTACAGCACGGCCTGTCCGAACAGAGCCGTCGAGGCGACCGGTGCATCCTCGTGCGCCTCCGTGGCGACATCGGTCTCGCTCACGGAGCCTCCTCCGGTTCGGGGGCGGGCGGTTCGGGAGCGGGAAAGTCGGCGAGGTCGAAGCCGGCGCCGGCACCAGTCTGCTCACGACGGCTCGTGAGCTCGCCGGTGAGGATCTTGTCGTGCAGGGTGAGGATGGCGTGCATCAGGGTCTCGGGGCCGGGCGGGCAGCCCGGGGCGTAGATGTCGACCGGCACCACCTGGTCAACGCCCTGCACGATGGCATAATTGTTGAACATGCCGCCGCTCGATGCGCAGACGCCCATCGAGATGACCCACTTGGGCTCCATCATCTGGTCATAGATCTGGCGCAGCACCGGGGCCATCTTCTGGGAGACGCGTCCGGCGACGATCATGAGGTCGGCCTGTCGGGGAGAGGCCCGGAAGACCTCCATGCCGTAGCGGGCCAGGTCATAGTGGGCGGCGCCGGTGGCCATCATCTCGATGGCACAGCAGGCCAGGCCGAAGGTGGCCGGCCAGCAACTGCGAGCCCGGGACCACTTGACGAGGTCCTCGATGCGGGCGGTGACGAAATTGTGCTCGAGACCCTCGAGGCCCTCGTCGAGGACGCCGGAGATGTCGCCGAGGATCGGGACTCGGGCCATCAGGCGGCGCTCGTGTCCGTCGGACCATCGACCTTGTAGCCCTCGAGGCCGACCTGGCGCACGCCCGGTCGAACCAGATCGCTCCCAAGGCGACGGGACGCCGCCTGGCGGACCTCGGCGATCGGACCCCACTCGAGGGCCCCGTTGCCGATGAGGTACACGAACGACTCGAACACGGCGACCGAGAACACCAACACTGCGACCAGGCCGAAGAGCCCGATATCCCGGTGGGCCACGGCCCACGGATAGAAGAAGATGATCTCGATGTCGAACACGATGAAGATCATCGCCACGAGGTAGAAGCGCACCGGGAACCGCTCTGGCGCCTCCCGGGACGGGATGATCCCGCACTCGTAGGGGGCGAGCTTCCTGTCGTGGGGCCGCCGCGGCGCCAGGAGCCTGGAAGCCCCGAAGCTGAGCGCCGCGAAGAGGACGGCGAGGACGAGCAGTGCCATGACCGGCAGGTACTGACCCAACACGTCAGATACCCACCCTGTTGGCGAGGCTCGAGAAGGTGATCACTGAAGTCACCGGATCAGGCCCTTGCTACTTCGAACTCCTTGCGGCGTGCCATGTCTTCCTTGTCCCGGACGTGGAGCCAGTAGCACAGGGCAAGGAAGACCATCAGGGAGCCGACCATGACGAGTGCCGGCCGCAGTCGGACGGACCCGAGGTCGCGGACCATGATGACTGACACGACGGGCTCGGCCTCGTCGACGATCGGACGGGGTGGAGCCTCGCCGGCGATCGTCGGCTGGTCGAGCACCCGCTGGAGTTGGACGACCGAGTAGCGGGTCGGGTGCGTGATGCGGGCCGAGTTGGCGATCCAGTGGGTGATCCGGTCGATCCGGCTGGCATCCTCGCCGAGGCGGGGCTTGCCGCCGGTGGTGTAGGCGTCGAGCAACTTGAAGTCTGCGGAACTCACGAATCCGAGGTCGGGGTGAGCCAGGATGTCGGCCGACGCCTGGGCCTGGGAATCTCCGGCCTGGGTGGTGGGCAACAGTCGCCATCCGTTGAGGTCGTCCCAGCCGGCGGCGTCGGTAAGACCGGGGGACACGGTGGCCAGTTCCGAACGGGTCACGGACTCGTTGCGGACCTGGCGGTCGGCCTGCAGGGCAGCGAGGTCGGCGGCGCTGAGGTCAGGGTTGTCGGCGGCGGTGGGAAGAGTGTCGTATTCGGCCGTCGCCCGTGCGTTGCCCGACAGGACCACCAGTTCGTAGCCGGTGTTCAGCTCGTCGGGGTTCGGCAGCTCCCGTGCCCTGGGAAGGCCGCTGGCGCCGAGGTCGCCCACGTTGATGTCGACCGTCTGCCACGAGGGGCTGTCGCCCTGCCAGCCCTTGCCGTACATCCACCAGGTCGTGCTCATGACGAACATCCACCCGAAGAACGCTGCGAACGCGATCAGGGTGCCAACGCGGATGCCGGAATTGGAGGCGACGAGGAACCAGACCGAGCCCATCAGGACGGCGACTCCGGTGAGCACGGCCAGCGTGCCGGCGATGTTCGGGTCCCAGGCGATGCCGGCGAGCGTGGTGGACATGCCCATCACCGGCTCCTCTCGTAGGCCACGACGGCTGCGATCTGTTCAGGCGTCAGGATGCGGCTGTAGATGGCGTCGCCTCCCGTGTCGTAGTCGATGACATCAGCGTCCACGCGTCCACCGAAGCCGGGCATCATGCCGGTGCCGCTGCGGGCGTTACCGAAACCAACCCCCACCTCGGATCCGATGCGGACGAACTCTTCCTGCCTCGCCGCTGTCGGGAAGTGGGCAGCGACGCCTTCGAGGCTCGGGCCGACGTGTCCTTGTGCCGCTTGCCAGCCGGTGAGGATTCCGGACTCGACCAGTTTGGGCCAGTTCTCGATCAGTTCTGCCGTCGTGGCCTCATCCACTGCGCCGAAGGAGGATCCGGGCGTGTGGCAGCGGGCGCACGAGTTGGCGCCCTGGGCGGCCGGGTTGTTGAAGATCAACTCGCCGTAGCGGAGGTAGTCGTCGCTGGTCGGGTCGGATGCCTGTGCCAGCCAGGCCTCGGCGGCGGCTTCGATATCGGTGGCGTCGGTGAGTTCAGCGTCGGCTGCGGTGACGATGGTCCTAGCACCTGCGACTATGCCGGACTTGATCTGGGCTGTGGCTGTTTCCTGGTCGAGTTGGATCGACCGCAGGTAGACGATCAACTGTTCGACCTGTTGGGAGGTCATCGGGCCACCGCCGGGAAGGCCCCATGCGGGCATCGGCGTGCCGGGCCGGCCGTAGTCGAGGACGTGCTGGACCTCGGCCTCGTCGAAACGCGACAGCACCGTGGTGAGGGCGGGTGCCTTCCACTCGACCTGTGCAACGAAGGCACCTTCGGTGTCGACCAGTGTGAAGGCGGCGACGCCACCGACGCCGGCGGGTCCGTGGCAGGAGGAACAGGCGTCCTCGAAGTTCCGGGCGCCGCGCTTTTCGAAGCGCTGAACCCAGTCGACGATGGCGTTCTCCTGGCGGGTGGGCTCCATGAGCCAGTACACGGGCAGGATCATCGAAACGGCGGTGAGGGTCACGAGGGACCAGACCAGCGCCCGGTCGAGGCGGAAGGTCTCGAGTTCGTCGTCGTCGAAGTACGGCTTGCGGTTGGCGGCCAGTTCGACTTCGGAACCGAGCTCCCTCTTGCCGATCCGGAAGCTGAAGAGCAGGTACACGAGGAACCCGACTATGACGACGACGGCGAGGACCCAGCCGATCGTGCGCTGGGTGCTCGCTGCGAGGATCATCGGAAGCATCTCGGTCTCAGGTCTCCTACCGGGGGGCTAGTGCCCGCCCGCCTCGCCGATACAGTTCGGGCCCTCGGCCTCCTGGCCGGTGGTGTTGGTGCCGATGGGCGGGCCCTGGACAATGGTGCCGGTGTCGACGACGAGGACGCCGCCGTCGACGGAGACGGCGAAGCGGTCCATGCCACGGGGGGCGGGGCCACCCCGCTTCTCGCCGACCTGGTTGTACTGCGAGCCGTGGCAGGGGCACTCAAACCATTGGGACGACACGCAGTTCGGGACCCGGCAGCCGAGGTGGGGGCACTTCTGGTAGAGCGCCATGACACCGGAGTCGAAGCCCTGTTCGACGCC
>PACE01000027.1 GCA_002699725.1 Acidimicrobiaceae bacterium | reverse complement strand
CGGTGCCTCTACCGTGGGCCGTCTCATCATCGAGCGCCTCCGCAGCCTCGACGTGGAGGTCGTGGTCTCCGACCCGTACCTCGACGACGTCGGGGCCACCGACCTCGGGACCACCCGGGTCCGACTCGACGAACTGCTGTCGACCTCCGACATCGTCTCGNTCCACGCCCCNGCCCTGCCGTCGACNCACCACNTGCTCGATGCCNCGGCGCTGGCNCNNATGCGCGACGGCGCCTGGCTGCTCAACACCGCCCGAGGCAGCCTGGTCGACACCGCCGCCCTCGAAGTCCGAGCTCGTGTCGGGCCGNCTCANCGCCTTCATCGACACCCCGGACCCCGAGCCGCTGCCNGCCGAGTCGCCGCTCTACGACCTCCCCAACGTCGTACTCACCCCGCACATCGCCGGNTCGCTCGGCAATGAGGTCGGGCGGATGGGCGAGCTNGCCGTGACCGAGGTGGAACGGTTCGTGGNCGGCGAGGCGCCGCTCCACCCCGTCNCCAGGACGGACCTGGACCGAATCGCATGACGATCCNGNCCGGCCTCTGCTCGATCACGTTCCGNGACCTNNCNGTGGACGACGTCGTGGCGCTGGCTGCCGAAGCCGGNTTGGNAGGGATCGAGTGGGGCGCCGACCGGCACGTNCCGCCGGGCTCGGATGCCGGGTCGGTGGCGGACCGCTGTGCCGACGCNGGCCTCGCCTGCCCCTCCTACGGCACCTACCTGTTCGCCGGCCGTGCGGCNGTCGACGATGTGGACGCNGCCTGTGCGACCGCGGTCGAATTGGGCGCCNCGAACCTGCGGATCTGGGCACCCGACGAGGCCGGGGCGGCCGACGTGGCAGACNTCGCCGACCGGGCTGGAGGCCGCGGACTCACCGTCTCNCTCGAGTTCCACCCCGGCACCCGCACCGGGACCGCCGCCTCGACGCTGGCGCTGCTCGCCGAGGNCGACCGNCCNAACCTGTTCACGTACTGGCAGCCCGACCCGGGNCTCTCGCGCNCCGATGCCCTCGCNGAACACGCCGCNGTCACCGGACACCTCTCGCACCTCCACGTGTTCACCTGGGGACCCGCCGGGTTCGTCGACCGNCGACCGCTCGCCGNNGGCGTGGACCTCTGGCAACCGGTGCTCGCCGCCGANGGCACGGGACGATGGGGCCATGACCGCTGGGCGTTCCTCGAGTACGTCCCCGGAGACGACCCGGCGTGCCTCGTCGGCGAGGCCACCACCCTCCGGGCCTGGACCGGGGAGGCGGGTCGTGCCTGANCCCCGGGCCAACCCGATGGCCGGCAACCCCCTGGCGGACCGGGCCGACGTCCAGCGGGCCGTGCGCGACCTGGTCGAACCGCTGCTGCCCCACATGAGNCCCGGAAGCGCCCGCGTGCGACTCGGCAGCGGGGCGGCGTTGTTCCCGCAACGGGTCGCNGAACTCGAGGGCTACGCCCGTCCGCTCTACGGCATCGTGCCGCTCGTTGCCGGAGGCGGCGAGTTCGACCACTGGGACCGTTGGTGTGAGGGGCTCGCCAACGGCACCGACCCGGACCACCCCGAGTACTGGGGCGCCTGCGAGGCTGGTCCCGACCAGCGGATGGTCGAGATGGCGGCGATCGGGTACGCCATGGCGACCGTCCCGGAGCACTACTGGGAGCCGCTCACCGNCCCGGCCAGGGAGCGGGTCCTCGCCTGGCTGGACGGCATCGACCAGTTCGAACCGGCACCCAACAACTGGCAGTTCTTCCGCCTGCTGGTGCACCTCGGCCGCGAGCGGGTCGGCGCACCCGGAGACCCGGCTGCAGCCCAACGGTCGCTGGAGAANATCGAGGACTACCACCTGGGGAACGGCTGGTACCGGGACGGGGCACTGGGCAACGTCGACTGGTACCTCCCCTTCGCCTTCCATGCCTACGGGCTCATGGTTGCGGCGTCGGGGCTCGGCGACCGGGAGGCGGCTGCCCGCTACGTCGAGCGGGCGNCNGCGTTCGCACCGGACTTCGAGCACTGGTTCGCCCCGGACGGCGCCGCCTTCCCCTACGGCCGCAGCCAGACCTACCGGTTCGCGCAGGGCAGCCTCTGGGGGGCATTCGCAGCAGCCGGCCTCGAAGCGCTTCCCTGGGGCCGGACGAAAGGAATGTCGCTGCGGCACCTCCGCTGGTGGGCCGACCGGGCGATCTCGGACCGGGACGGGGTGCTCAGCATCGGGTACGCCTACGACAACCGCCGCCTGGCCGAGGGCTACAACTCGGCCGGCTCGCCGTACTGGGCGATGAAGGCGTTCCTCGGGCTGGCGGCGCCTGCCGACCACCCCTTCTGGACGGCCGACGAGGAGCCACAACCCCCGCTCGCCGCACCCGTCGGCCAGCCGCATGCCGGCTTCGTCCTCGACCGGGACGACGACCACGTGGTCGTGCTCTCGGGCCGCCGGTCGCCGACGCTGTCGTTTATCGAACAGGCGACGGCCAAGTACGGCAAGTTCGCCTACTCGTCCCGGTTCGGGTTCAGCGGCGACGTCGAGTTCGGCTGGTCCGACCTCGGCACCGATTCGACGCTGCTGGTATCGGACGGCTCCGAGACGCTCACCCGCTGGGGCATCGAGGACGCCTTCGTCGAGGACGGGATGGTCTGGTCGCGCTGGTGCCCGTGGGACGACGTCGTGGTCGACACCGTGCTCTGCGGCGGCACCCCCTGGCACCACCGGATCCACCTCGTTCGCACCGGTCGGCCGCTGACCCTCACCGACACCGGATTCGCCGTCGGCGTGGACTCGCTCTGGTTCGGAAGGGGACCCGGAGCCGACCAGGGCCCCGGCCATGTGCTGATCCGGACTCCCGAGGTGGTGTCGGGCGTCCGGGGGGCCGGAGGCGACGGTCGGGCCGGGCCGCTGCCGCCGAACGCCAACATGATGGAGCCACACGCAGCCATGCCGCTGCTCTCCGCCGAGGTCGGGCCCGGCGAGCACCTCCTCACGCGTCACGTGTTCGCCTCGACCGATCACGGCTCGACCGCCTGGGAGGACGCACCCGACCCGCCTCCCGGGGCATTCGACCTCCTGGAGAGGGAGCGTGACCGGGTGTTCGAACCCGTGGTGCCCGACGCCGAGGCGGAGGCGTTCCGGCGGCGACGCACCGGCGGGGACGACCGATGAGCGAGGCGCCCCACCCGGGCGCCGTGGTCCAGCCGGGTCGCACGATCACCGGCATGTCGGCGACCCTGCTGCCGTACACCGACGACGGCGGGATCGACTGGCCCGGCTTCGCCGCACACGTCGAGCGGACAGCCGCTGCGGGGCTCACCCCGGCCGTCAACATGGACACCGGCTACGTGCAACTGCTCGACGACGCCACGAAGGCCGAGGTGCTGGCCACCACCGCCCGACACTGCAACGCCTTCGTCGCCGGTGCGCACATCGCCGACGAGGCCGGCGATGCGTTCGACCCGGACCGGTACGCCCTTGAGTTGGACCGGATCGCAACGGGTGGTGGCACACCGGTGGTGTTCCCCTCGCACGGCCTGAACGCACTCGACGCCGACGGATGGGTCGCCGCACATTCCCGACTGGCCCAGGGATGCGACCGGTTCATCGCCTTCGAGCTGGGACCGATGTTCGTCCCCTACGGGCGGATCTACCCACTCGACGCCTACCGGGGCCTCCTCGACATCGACGCCTGTATCGGCGCCAAGCACTCGTCGCTCGAACGCTCACCCGAGTGGGACCGGCTGGCCCTGCGCGACGAGGTCCGTCCCGACTTCCACGTGTTCACCGGCAACGACCTGGCCATCGACATGGTCCGCTACGGCTCCGACTACCTCCTGGGGCTCTCGACCTTCGGCCCGGACGTGTTCGCCGAGCGCGACCGCCGGTGGGCTGCCGGCGACGNGGCGGGCTTTGNNGAATTGAACGACCTCCTCCAGGAGTTGGGCGACCTCGCGTTCCGAGAGCCGGTGCCCGGCTATCGCCACAACGCTGCCCAGTTCCTGAGGCTCCGCGGGTGGATCGGCTCGGACCAGGTCCCCCAGGGCGCCGTCCGCCGGCCCGACACGGACCTCGAGGCCCTCACCGACCTCGGCCACCGTCTGGGGGTCCTCGGCTGATGGCCCCGGTCCAGGTCCGGAGGCTCGCCGACGCCGCCGCGTTCACCCGGCACCTGGCCTCGCTCGGCGTCGACCTGCCGTTCGACCCGGAGGTGGACGTCGGTTCCGACTCGGCCCTGGCGCAGCCGCTCGAGGTGCGGGACGGTTCGGCCGGGACCCTCGCCGTCGGCAACCGCTGGGCGGTCCTGCCGATGGAGGGCTGGGACGCAACCATCGACGGCCGACCCACAGACCTGGTCCGTCGCCGGTGGGCGAGGTTCGGCGGGAGCGGCGCCAAGTTGGTCTGGGGCGGCGAGGCCGTGGCGGTGGNCCCGGATGGGCGCGCCAACCCGAACCAGCTCTGCATCGGCCCGGACTCGCCCGNNGACCTCGCCGACCTCAGGGGTGTCCTCGTGGACGCACANGTCGAGCACTTCGGGTCNGCCGACGACCTGCTCGTCGGGCTACAGCTCACGCACTCNGGTCGCTGGGCACGGCCCGGGAGCGATGCTGCGCCGCGTACCGCCTACCGTCACGCCCTGCTCGACGACCGGGTCGGCGCCGGCGGACAGAGCGTGCTGTCCGACGATGAACTGGACGGGCTGTCCGGCGACTTCGTCGAGGCGGCGGTGGTCGCCCACGACGCCGGCTTCGCCTTCGTGGACGTGAAGGCCTGCCACGGCTACCTGGTCCACGAACTGCTGTCGGGTATCGAGCGGCCCGGCCCGTTCGGAGGGGACCTCGAGGGCCGGACCCGGTTCCTGCGACGGACGATCGAGGCCATCCGCCATCGGGTTCCCGGCCTGGCGGTCGGCGTGCGTTTGAGCGCCTTCGACCTCGCCCCGCATGTCGCCGGGCCGGACGGCACCGGAGTTCCGGAGGAGGGCTCCCACCATGCCTTCGGAGGCGACGGAACCGGGGTGGGGCTCGACCTCACCGAGCCCGACCGGTTACTCGGGATGCTCGCCGACCTCGGCGTCGGCATGGTCTGCATAACCGCCGGCAGCCCCTACTACTGCCCACATGCCCAGCGTCCGGCGTACTTCCCTCCCTCCGACGGCTACCTGCCACCACACGACCCCCTGGTCGACGTCGCCCGCCTCGTCGATGCCGCTGCCGACCTGAAGGCCCGACACCCCGGCCTCGTCGTCGTCGGCTCCGGCTACTCCTACCTCCAGGAGTGGTTGCCGAACGTGGCCCAGGCGGTGGTGGCCCGGGGCGACATCGACTCGGTCGGCATCGGGCGCATGGCGCTCTCCTATCCGGACCTCCCGGCGGACGTACTGGCAGGCAGGCAGGTCGACCGTCGACGGCTCTGTCGGACCTTCAGCGACTGCACCACCGCCCCGCGCAACGGCCTCGTCTCGGGCTGCTACCCNCTCGACNCGCACTACAAGGCGATGCCGGAGCGGGTCGAACTCACGCAGGCGAAGCGGGCAGCCGAGTCGTCCAGAGGTGGACGTCGGGGTTGACGCCACTGGTTGGATTTCGCCGTCCCTGCCCCCAGCCTGAGCCATGTCCGAGATCCGGAGGCTGTTGGACGCCAACCGCGACTACGTCGACGACCACCTCGGGATCGCCGATGCCGAGCCCAGGCGGCACCTTGCAATCGTCACCTGCATGGACGCACGCATCGACGTGTTCGCTGCACTGGGCCTCGACCTGGGCGATGCCCACGTGATCCGCAATGCCGGCGGTCGGGTGACCGAGGACGTCCTTCGCAGCCTGGCCCTGTCGAGCCACACCATGGGCGTCACCTCGGTGGTCGTGATGCAGCACACCCGCTGCGGCCTCGCCGGCGTGTCAAATGCCGAACTCGAGGAGGTCACGGGCACGGGGATCGATTTCTTCGCCATCGNCGACCATGTCGAGACGTTGCGGGCCGACCTGAAGAAGATCCGCGACACGCCGTACCTGTCGATCCTCTACGAGGTGGCGGGCTTCGTCCACGACATCGACAGCGGCCACATCACCGAAGTCGTCGAGGCCTGAACCACACGGTGGCCTGCCATCAGTACGGGCGGTCGCCGACGACAGTGACGCGTTCGACNGTGCGGGTCTCGGGCCAGTAGTCGTCGGTGGCGTAGTGCTGGACGGCCCGGTTGTCCCACATGACGAACGTGTCGACCTCCCACCGGATGCGGCACTGCACGCTCGGGTCCATGACCGACCGTTCGAGGCGACGGAGGATCTCCTCGCTCTCGTCGGCGTCGACGCCGTCGACGTGCGAGGTGAACTGGCGGTTGGTGTAGATGCCCCGGGCTCCGGTCTCGGGGTGGGTGCGGATCACCGGGTGGCGGGCCGGCGGGTAGGCGGACCGCATCTCGTCCAACTTCTCGGCAGGCACGCCACGGCCGAACGTGCGCATGAAGTCGTGGACGGCGAACTTGTCGTCCACCCGGGCCTTCCAGTCATCGGACAGGCGGTCGTAGGCGGCGGTGGTGTCGGCGAAGCAGGTGTCGCCCCCGACCTGCGGGATCACGACGCCCCGCAGGATCGAGCCCATTGACGGCACCTCCCGCCAGGTGACGTCGGAGTGCCAGGTGTTGGCGGCCACCAGGCGCTCGGCTGTCGAGGTGATCTGGACGATCTCCTCGTGGCCGCTGTCGCCGAGGGTTCCGGTGGCGAACGGGTGGATCTCGAGCTCGCCGAACTGTCGGCCGAAGGCGATGTGCTGCTCGCGGGTGATGTGCTGGTCNCGTAGGACGAGGACCTTGTGCTCCAGCCAGGCCTTCTTCAGCGCTTCGAGCGTCGCCGCATCGACATCGGCCAGGTCGACACCGGTGACCTCGGCACCGANGGTGGCGGTAAGCGCTTGTACCCCGATGGGGGCCGATGGTCCGGTCGTCGTCATGCGATCCCCAGGCGTTGGAACTGCTCGGCGGGTGCCTCGACCTCGAGCAGGGCGGTCCGCAACANGTCCAGCATCTCGGCCTCCAGCGACTCACCNACCCGGTTCTCCTGCTCGTCGGGGTCGACGTCGAGGTCATAGAGGTGGTGCCTGTCGCTGTCGACACCGGCCACCCAGAACGGGAGCAGGTCGCCCGGCTGGAACGGCTGGCGGATGACCNGCACGGTCGTCCCGGGCATGTTGTCGAGCACCGCCCGTTCGTCCGGGGCCGGCAACTCGTCGAAGCCGGCGATGTTGACGGGCATGGTCGACCAGCGATTCGACCACATGGACAGCGGGAAGTTGTCGCCCGACGACGACCGGGCGTACTTGGTGGTGCCGTCGGTGACCTGGACCCACTTGCCGTACATGCCCCCGATGGCCCAGTCGCGCACCGAGTCGGCCTCGCCGGTGAACAGGGGGACGAGGGATCGACCGTGGGTGCGGTGCCCGACGGTCACTCCGTAGACGTCGGCGACGGTGGCGAACAGGTCCACGTTGGTGGTGAGGGCGTCGCAGGTGCCGCCGCCGGGCCGCCCCGGCCACGCCACCAGCAACGGCGTGTGCCCGAGGGGCTCGAACTGCGGCACGTTGGGCTTGCCCCACACGTCCTTGCCGTCGCGCTCGTCCCCGAGGTAGTGGCCGTGGTCGGTGCAGACGACGAGGGCCGTGTCGTCCCAGAGGCCGCCCTCGTCGAAGGCGTCGAGGATGCGCCCGAACCAGTGGTCGATCATCGAGAGCTTCGAGCCGTAGTTGGCACGGATGTGGCGGCCCTCCCGCTCGGTGAGTTGTCCGCTGCTGATGGCCCCGTTGGCATACGGCGGCCAGATGATCCACTCCTCGTCCCACGGTTCGTCCTCGTAGCATCCGACCCACGGGGGCGGGGTGTCGAACGGCTCGTGGGGGTCGAACTCGTCGACGAACAGGAACCAGCGGTCGTGGTGCGGCGTGGCGTCGCGGAGGAACCGGGCGGCCTCGCTCATGGTGCGCGGGCCCGGGTAGTCGGCCTCTTCTCGGAAGAACGTGCGGGAACGGTCGTAGGCCTTCTCGCCGGCCTCGAAGCCGGTCAGGCTGCTCCACCACCAGCCACCCTTGCGGGCAGGCATCGTCGGGGCGCCCATCCACGACGGATCCGGATGGGTCCGCCAGGGGTCGCTCTCGTGCCCGCGCAGGTAGTCCCAGCCATCGAAGTCCGTGTGGTAGTTCTCGCCGCCCGCCTCGAACAGGTGGGGATGGTCTGTGACGAGCATGCTGGTGACGCCGGCACCTGCCAGTGCCCGGGTGACGGGCTGCTCCCATGCCTCGATCGACCCCCAGGGCTTCCAGAGGAAGTCGAGGGCGCCGACGAGGATGTCGTGGCGGGCCGGCATGCACGGCAGCGAGCCGGTGACGTGTCGGGTGAACCGTGTGGCTTGCTCGGCGGCGAACCGGTCGAGGTTCGGGGTGGCGAACTCGGTGCCGCCGTAGCTGCCGAGCAGGTGCCGGTTCAGCGAGTCGAGCAGGACGATGCAGACGTTGGTCGGGTGTTCGACGGGTTCGGTCACCGGGCACTCCTCAGGGTCGTGTGGGACGCTACGGCCGCCGCACCAGGGCTGTCGAACCGCCGACAGTCGATGCCGGGCACGGGGAACGAGGCAACCACCCGCGTCACTCCCGAATCGTTGGCAGGACCTCGTCGAACGTGTCGAGGTCGCGCAGGTCGGGGAACCAGCGCCACCACAACGCGACCACCACCACCGTGCACACGCCGCCGAACACGACGGCACCGACCAGGCCCATCACGGCCGCCGTCAGTCCCGACTCGGCTGCGCCGAGTTCGTTGGAGGCGCCGATAAAGACGTTCTCGACGGCCAGCACCCGGCCGCGCATATCCTCGGGTGTCGCCAGCGGCACGAGGGTCAGGCGGATGAACATCGAGACGGCGTCGGCTGCGGAAAGCAACATCAGGACGACGAACGCCAGGGCGTAGTTGCGGCTGAACCCGAGGACGACCGTGCCGGCGCCGAAGACCGCGACGACCGCCAGCAGGATGTGCCCGAGGTTTCGCTGCACGGGCCGGATCGCCAGCACGATGGTCACGGCTCCGGCTCCGATGCCAACCGCCGCCCGGAGCCACCCCAGCCCCACCGCTCCGACGCCGAGCCGATCCTCGGCGATGGCCGGGAGCAGGGCAATGGCGCCCCCGAACAGCACGGCGAAAAGGTCGAGGCCCATGGCCCCGAACAGGATCGGGCTGCGCCGGATGAACCGGAGCCCCTCGAGTGCTTCGTGGACCGCCCGGCCGGGACTCAGGGCATCGAGCCGTCGAATTCCTGACGAGGGCGTCAGGACGACGATGCCAAATGCGATCGACAGGGCAGCGGCCGCGGCAAGGTACGGCAGCGGCTCGTCGACGACGAACAGGAAGCCGAGCGCCACCGGACCGACGATGATTCCGGCCTGGTAGGCGACCGACTTCAGGGCCACGACCCTGGCCACCACTGCGAGCGGCGAGAGGTCGATCACGAGGGCCCGGCCCGCTGGGGCGGCGAATGCGCGGGCAACCCCCACGAGCCCGGCGATGAGGAAGATCGGCATGACCGAGGTCGGCTCGGACCTGGCGTAGCCGAAGAACAGCAGCGACGCCAGTGCCTCGACCACGAGGGCTGCGCCGAACACCCAGCGCCGGTCGATGCGGTCGGCGACGGTTCCGGCGAGCGGCGCCAGGACGGCGACCGGCAGGAACTCGGCGAGGCCCAGCAGGCCGAGGTCCAGTTCCCGGCCCGTCAGGTCGTAGACCTGCTTTCCGACGATGGTCACCTGGCCGACCATGGCAAAGGAACTCAGGAAGTGGACGACGAACAGCACCCGGACCCGCAGGGGGATCCGGACCGGTTCGTGGGTGTGCATCGGGTCACTCTGCCACCGGAGCCCGCCGCCGTCGGTCATCGAGGGCGCCGGAAGCCGTTACGGTCCGATGCCTTCTCCGGTAGGTCTGACTCAGGGGAGTCGGGTTGTCTCCTCGATGAGGTAGTCGACCACCGCACGGAGCGCCTCGCCGACTTCGGCCCCGTCCGCCATGGCGGCCTCGTAGACGGCCACCTGGCGGTGTGCGCTCGTGCCGCTCCCCAGAATGTCGCGAGTCGCTGCAAGTTCGTCGCTACACCCGAGCACGTCGGCCGCCGGGCCCAGCATTTCGAGGAGTTCCTCGACCAGGTCGGAGAAGGGCACGACGGATCCGACACCGAAGTCGATCATGCCGGCATCGAAGCCATACCGCTGGGCCAGCCACCTGTTCTCCCGGACCAGCATGTTCGAGTAGCCCCTCCAGCGCTGGTTGCTGCGCTTCAACTCGTGGAGCATCCAGAGAACGCACTGGTAGATCGCCGCAAGGGAAGCCCCGTGGGCGGCGGTCGTGCAGACGTCGGCGATGCGCATCTCGAGCGTCGGGTACCTGATTGAGGGACGCAGGTCCCACCACAACTTGCTGGCGTCCTCGATCACCCCGGCCTCGACCAGGACCTCGACGTGGCGCTGGTAGTCGCCCCAGGACTCGAACACCTCCGGCAACCCGGTACGCGGCATTCCGTCGAAGACCGTCAGGCGGTAACTGCGCAACCCGGTGTTGGTCCCGTGCCAGAACGGCGACGACGTGGAGAGCGCCAGAATGTGGGGAAGGAAGTAGGAGGCCTGCCGCATCAGGTCGATGCGCAGGTCGTCGTCGTCGAGGCCCACGTGCACGTGCATTCCGCAGATGAGCATGCGGCGGGCAACGACCTGGTGGTCCTGGTCGAGCTTCTCGTAGCGCTCGGTGTGGGTGAGTTCCTGCGACTCCCAGGCGCCGAACGGATGTGTCGATGCGGCGACGACGGCGTTGCCGTATTCGCCGGCGAGGTCGGACAGAACGGACCGGAGTTCGACGATCTCGGCGGCAGCCTCCGACACGGAGGAGCACTTCCGGGTCCCGACCTCGAGTTGTGACTGGAGGAACTCGGTGGTCATGAGACCGTCGGTCCGGGCAACCCCCTCGGCCAACAGATCTTCGGGGGGATGTGCGACCACGTCCCGGGTCTCGAGGTCGACGAGCAGGTACTCCTCCTCGATGCCGATCGTGAAGCTCGGCTCGGTCATGCGGCAACTCTCCGCTCGAGCACCCGCGGGTCGTCGAGCGTTGCGTCGAGTGTCCGCCGGAGGCGTTCGACCCACTCGGCCACCCCGTGCGGCGTGTCCACGAAGTCCTGTCGCAACTCTACGATGACGTTGGCGAGGCCCCGGGGGCGGGCGTGCTGTTGCACCGTGTAGCCGTAGATGTCGCTTCCGGAGTAGGGCTCGTTGTCGCCGACCAGCAGCCCGAGGTCGCGCAGGAACGAGAGCATCGGAAGCGACAGGCGTTGGTCCCGGCCCGACAGGATCCCGGCCTCCCACGGGCGCTCGACGCCTCCCAGGACGGGGGTGAAGCTGTGGATCGAGACCACGGCCGGTCCCGGGCCGCGAACCGCCAGTCGTTCGACGGCCTCTGCAACCGCCTGGTGGTAGGGCTGGTGGTAGGTCGCCACCCGTTGCTCCCTCTCTGCCGGACCCAGGCCCACGTTGCCCCGGACGACGATGCCGTCGACCTCGCCGGGGATGAGGCTGGCCTCGTCGGGATGCCGGTTCAGGTCGACCAAGAGCCGCGAGTACCGCGCCAGGACCGCCGGTGCGTCGAGTCGTCGGGACAGTTCGCGGACCACTTCGGCGGCACCGATGTCCCAGGCGATGTGGCTGGCGAGCTGCGCCTCGTCGAGGCCGAGCGAGTCGAGGTCCGACGGGATCAGTTGGCTGGCGTGGTCGCAGAGCAGGAGCAAGGGCGCCGTGCCTCCGGCGTTGAGCGCCTCGAAGGGAGGCCCTGCACCTGTCCCCGCATCTTGTCCAGCACTCACCATCGGGGCCACCTCCCGGAGGGGACCCTAGTAATCCGTCGCGTGTTTCGGCGCTGCCCGGTGGAACCTGCTCGGATGTGGCACCGGTGTGCCCGGTGGTGGACGATTCCGGCATGGTGCAGGCCAAGGCGGTGGAACCCGGACCGACGACCGAGCACTTCGACGTCCTGGTCGTGGGTGCCGGCATCTCCGGCATCGGCGGCGCCTACCACCTCCAACAGCAGTGCCCCGACAAGACGTACGTGGTCCTCGAGACCATGGACGACTTCGGTGGCACCTGGAAGACCCACACGTATCCGGGTATCCGGTCCGACAGCGACCTCTACACCTTCGGGTACCGGTTCAAGCCCTGGACCGGTCCGCCGATCGCCACCGCCGAGGAGATCCTCACGTACATGGGCGAGGTGATCGACGACAATGACATCGACCGCCACATCCGCTACTGCCACACGATCTCGTCGGCCTCCTGGTCGACCGAGGACCGGCGCTGGACCCTCGAGGTGACCCGCACCGACACAGGGGAGCAGGTCCGGTTCACCGGCGACTTCCTGTGGATGTGCCAGGGGTACTACCGCCACAGTGCCGGCTATACCCCCGAGTGGGAGGGCATGGACCGCTTCGGTGGCGAGATCGTGCACCCTCAGACGTGGCCCGAGGACCTCGACTATGCGGGGAAGCAGGTGGTGGTGATCGGGTCGGGGGCCACGGCGGCAACCCTCATCCCGGCGATGGCGGCCGACTGCGGGCACGTCACGATGCTGCAGCGGTCACCGACCTACTTCGTCGCCCGGCCAAACAGNAACGAGTTGGCNGACACCCTCCGGGNGCTCGACATCCCCGAGGAGTGGACCCACGAGATCGTGCGCCNGCAGATTCTGCTCACCCAGCAGCAGGTCGTGCAGCTCTCNGCCGAGTTCCCGNACCTGGTTCGGGACGANCTCTTCAAGGGCATCCGGGAGGTCCTCGGCGAGGACTACGACGTCGGCCCCCACTTCACGCCGTCGTACCCGCCGTGGCGGCAGCGCCTGGCCGTAATCCCCGACGGCGACCTGTTCCACAGCATCGCCGCCGGCGACGCCTCGGTGGTGACCGACGAGATCGAGGCGTTCACCGAGTCCGGGATCCGGTTGGCATCAGGCGACCACCTCGAGGCCGACATCGTGGTCACCGCCACGGGGTTCGAACTCAACGTGCTGGGCGACATCGACTTCAGCATCGACGACGAGCCGCTCGTCTTCTCCGACACCGTGGGCTACCGCGGGATGATGTTCACGGGCATTCCGAACATGGTGTGGGTGTTCGGCTACTTCCGGGCCAGCTGGACCCTGCGAGCCGACCTGGTCGCCGACTTCGTGTGCCGACTGCTGCACCACCTGGACGACCGGGATGCCTCGATGGTGACTCCGGCGTTGCGCGACGAGGACGCCGACATGGACCTGCTGCCGTGGGTCGACCCGGAAGACTTCAATCCCGGCTACCTGATGCGCGCCATGCACCTGATGCCGCGTCAGGGCGCACACGATCCGTGGCGCATGTCGCAGGACTATTGGGCCGACAGGGGCACGATTCCGGCCGCCGACCTCGACGACGGCACCCTCGTCTACGACTGAGGAACGGCCGGTCGGCCGCTCAAGTCGCCAGGCGGGTGCGCAGTGACCACAGTTCGGGGAAGTAGCGGAACTCGGTGGTGTGGCGCAGCCAGTCGACGCCCGTGGATCCGCCGGTGCCCGGCTTGTAGCCGATGATGCGCGACACCAGCACGAAGTGGCGCCACCGGTACAGGGTCATCTGTTCGTCGAGGGCGATCAGGGTTTCGCCGAGGCGGTAGAGATCGTTGCCGGTGCTCGGATCGTCGTAGATGTCGAACCAGGCCTGCTCGACGCTCTGGTCGGGTGCATATGCGNCGGCCCAGTCTCGGTCGAGCGCTCNGGGGTCGATGGCGAACCCCCGGCGGTCCAGCATGGCGATGACCTCGTCGTAGAGGCTGGGGCTCTCGAGGGCCTCTTTCATGTGGGGCCACACGTGGGGGACGTTGCGGTGTGCGCTGGCCAGGCTTCGGTCCTTGTTGCCGAGGATGAACTCGACGTGGCGGAACATGAACGACAGTTGGCCGGAGGCCTGGTCGAGGTGGTCGCGNAACTGGTTGAAGCCTTCGGCGGACACGGTGGCGACGACGTCCCACGTGTTGATGAGGAGCTTGGTGATNTCGAGCGATCGGTCGAGCACCATCAGGGCGTCGTGCACCTGGTCGTCACGGATGAGGTGGCGGGCGTTGTGGAGTTCGAAGTGGAGCGACTTGAACAGCAGCTCCTTGACCTGCCCCATGATGAAGAAGCACGTCTCGTCGTAGGCGTCGCTGCGGGGGTGCTGGAGGGTGAGCAGCAGGTCGATGCTCTGGTAGTCGATGTACGGGTTGCTGGTGCTGTCAAAGTCGGCGAGCGGCTCACCGCCGGTCTCGTCGNCCACTTCGGCACGACTCATGTCTGTGGACGTTCCCATCGGCCGCGGCTCGTTGCCGAGCGGAACCCCGGTCGGGTCGACGATGGTCGGGGTCTGGGGCTTGAACGTGGGCACTTCCGCCTCCTAGGACGAGCCGGACATCGACCCGTCGAGGAGCGACGCTATCCCCCTGCCGATCGCCGAGTCGGGGTCGGCGAGGTCGAGGATCACGTCGAAGTGGTTGCGTGCCCCGACCTCGAATGAGGTGCAGGTGGTTCCCTTNGAGCGCAGGTTCGCTGCAAACCGCCGGCTCTGCTCCTTGAATTCTTCGGTCTCGATCTCGCCCCAGCACACGAGGCTCGGGGGGAAGCCGTCGACGGATGCGAGTGCGGGGCTGAGGGCGTGGGCGTCGGCTGTGNNGAGGTCGAGGGCCTCGACGATNGAGNTCCCGACCAGGGGGCGCAGGTCGAAGACCCCCGAGATCAGCACGGCTGCGCTGGCCAGGTCGTCGGTGAGGGCCACCATCGCTGCGAGGTGGGCACCGGCCGAGTTGCCTGCCACGACCATTCGNTCGGGGTCGATGCCGACTTCGTCGGCGTGGTCGCGGAGCCAGCCGACCGCCTGGCGGCATTCGGCAACGATCTCGGAGAGTGTCGCCTTCGGAGCGAGCGTGTATCCGATGGCGGCGAAGGCGACGCCCTGATCGACCCATGCCGGGGCAGCGAAGGAAGAGTCGGCCCGGGACAGCTCCTGCCAGTAGCCGCCATGGATGAATACCAGCAGCGGCGGCGGGTCCCCAGGTTCGGCTTCGGCGGGCATGAACAGGTCGAGGCGCTGGNTGGGCGACGGACCGTAGGCGTGTTCCTGCGAGCGGTCGACCATTGCCCTCGCCATGGCNCTGCGGTCCCGGTATTCGGCGAGATAGGAGCTGTAGTCGCCGCCGATGCAGGAGCTGGGCGAGTAGGCCACCTCCCGCTCGGCCGGGGTCAACGTCTTCCAGCGGGCACCCTCGTCGCCTTGGTCCACGGTCAGTTGCTAACAACCCGGGGGGCGATGCGCCAGTCCACTACGACTGGGGGCGGGTCGGTCGGCCTCCGGTCAGGGCCGCCGCTGGGGGTGGAGCGACACGAGTGCCTCGTGTTCGAGGCTGGCCACCAGTTCACCGTCGACGCTGATCCGGATGTCGAGCACGGCCCGCGAACCGCTGCGCGTCTCGAACCGGTCCACCACGACNGCTTCGACCAACGCTGTGGCCCCGACCTGGGCCGTGCCGTGGTGGCGGATCCGGCTTCGGGTGTGAACCCAGGGTCCTTCCACGAGGTTCCGCTTCACGACGGAGTTCGCGAGGGCGGGCCAGACGGCCGGGTGGATGATTCCGGCCTCGGAGTAGAGCCCGAGGTCGTCCCCGGTGCGGAGTCCGTAGCCATCCCACTCCCCGNCCAACGCTTCGACCTGCGGTTCGAGCGGTTGGTGGAGGGGGCGGGTCGAGGGGCCGTCGTCGTCGGCCACCGGCATGGCGACGAGTCGGGCCCGAGAGTCGCCGCCGACCATGGCCCGGACCTCGACGCCTCCGTCGACCGCCTCGGGCACGCAGTCGACCGGGTCATCGTCGAGTACGGGGCTGGTGAACTCGATCTCGGCCAGGCCGCGGGACAGCCAGTCCACCCCCCATGCCTCGACGACCGGCCGCGTCAGGTAGGCGTAGACGGTGACCCCGGCGACGAGTGCAGCGTCGAACCCGGCGGCCTTTCCACCCTCGTCGGTGTGGATCGGGTTGGCCGCGTGTTCGGGCAGGTTTCGGGCCCGCACCGACCAGGTCTCCATCTCCTCCTCCATGTCGCCTCCAACTCACCAGCCACCTCGGGGACACGACGGTAGTCCGGGTGCTGAGGCGACAAGAGCCCGGTCGATGGCCATCGTTGCCTTCAACGGCGAAGCCCACTCCGGCGCAGTCGCCCGCTTCGTAGCGTTGGATGGCTTACTCAGCTAGGCCGACCCTCTCAGCAAGTTCTCGCTGAGCCATGCCTCGACCTCGCGAGAGAGTCGCGCCCCCAGAACGACAAAGGCCCGGAAACGCAGTGTTTCGGGGCCTTCTAGTTGGTGGCGGGGGTTGGATTTGAACCAACGACCTTCGGGTTATGAGCCCGACGAGCTACCAGACTGCTCCACCCCGCAGGAGCGAGGCTAACGGTCGGGCCGGTCGGCACCTACCCCGCGACTGGCCCCGCCGCGAGTTGGCTCAGCCGGCCAGGTCGATGGCCCCGACGACTGCGGCTAGCCGTCCTCGGGCGGGTAGGCCGCGAGGTGATCCAGCAGGAGGGCGTTGAGGGCATCGGCGGCGGTCTCGGGGACCCAGTGGTCGACGCCTTCGAGGATCTCGAACCGGTAGGGCGCATCGACGAAGTTCACGGTCTGTTCGGCGCCCGTGCGCCCGAGGCAGCAGTCCTGGTCGCTCCAGACGAACAGCGTCGGCACGACCACCGGCGGAACGTCCCGGCCGCCAGCGAAGGCGGCGGCGCGGTACCAGTTGAGCGCCGCGCCGAGGGCTTCCGACGTCCCGAGAACTTCGAGGTAGGGGGCCATCTCGGCCTCGTCGAGGCCTGCCGATTCGTAGATGGAGCGGAGCCCCCCAGCATCGCCGGCGAGCATCACGTCCTCGAAGCCGGGTTGCACGAAGGAGGCCATGTAACCACTCATCTCGGACTGGTCGTCCTCGGGATCGGCGAGAGCCGTCGCGAAGGCGGCAGGGTGCGGCACCGAGACGGGGATGAGGGTGACCAGGCGGTCCGGGTCGGCGATCGCCGCCGCCCAGGCCACCGCCGCCCCCCAGTCGTGACCGACCAGGTGAAACTTCTCGAAGCCGGCGGCGTCAGCGATGCCGAAGACGTCCTCGACCAGCAGGTCCATGGAGTAGTCGGCAATGTCGGGAGGACGCGCACCTGGTGAGTAGCCGCGCTGGTCCGGGGCGATCACCCGATAGCCGGCGTCGGCCAGGGCGACCATCTGGGAGCGCCACTGGTAGCCGGCGCTGGGAAACCCGTGCAACAGCATCACCGGTCGGCCGTCCACGGGTCCGGCCACCAGCGCATCAAAGCGGAACCCGCCGACGTCGAACGCAGTCGTCGAGATGCCGGTTCCCGAGAGCTGCTGCTCCAGGGCTGTGGGCACAGCCGTCGTTGTTGTCGGAGCCACCGTGGTCGTAGGAGCCACCGTCGTCGTAGGAGCCACCGTCGTCGTAGGAGCCACCGTCGTCGGAGGAGCCACCGTCGTCGTA
>PACE01000026.1 GCA_002699725.1 Acidimicrobiaceae bacterium | reverse complement strand
CCGGGGCCGTTAGCTCAGTTGGCTAGAGCACCTGCATGACGCGCAGGGGGTCGGGGGTTCGAGTCCCTCACGGCCCACACATAACCGCAGGTCAGAGGCCTGCAGTGTTGTTGTTTTCAGTACTAGCGCTCTCTGGGAGCAACGCTGGGAGCAACCAGCAACTGTTGTAAACGACTGTCACAGTGACGAGCCAGCGTTGGGGTGTGGCCGCAACAACACCCGCAATGGATATCTAGAGGAGAACCATAAAGTGTCCGCCTCGTCCGATGACAACGATTCTGCTCCTCATTTAGAAGGTGCCCACTGTGACGCATGCGGTGAATGGTTAGAGCCCGGGCGCGAGTGGTGCCCTTCCTGCGGGATGGACCGTTAGGCCCCCATCGTTAACTCGACCCTGTCTGAGAAAGAGGGGGTAGGCGACATTCCCCAGCCGCCATTGACCCGGTGGATAGCCCCAGCCGGTCAGGCCCGGGCGACTGCCTGAGGGACTAGCGACCTCAGACCGACGGCTCATCGCCGTCGATCTCACGCCTCGTGGCGCTGCCCGTACGGCGATCCGATCCTCCTCGCACCCGATCGCCGGCTACGAAGTGGCCCGAGCAGCGCAGCTGCAACTCGTCCGTAGCGCGGGCAAGGAAGCCGCTGCACACGGAGTACGGGTCAACGGGATCGCCCCGAACTTCATCGAGAACCCCTCCTACTTTCCACCGGAGACCACCGATGACCCCGAGTTCCAAGACTCGCTGCGCCGTGAGGTGCCGGCACAGCGCCTGGGTCGAGGTGAGGAAGCCGCTTCAGCCATGTGGTGGCTGGCTTCGGACCATGCCTCGTACGTCTTCGGTGCAATCATCCCCACCGACGGCGGCTGGACCCTCTAGGCACCTTCAGGGGTTCAGGAGCGGGGTCCGCTTGCCCGCCGCGGATCCGAGGTCACTCGAGATCTGAGTCGCAAGGCGCCGGACGGTTCGAGCGGCGTCGATCAGTGAGTCCTCGAATCGGAACTTCGGGGCCGTGATGCCGAGCGCAGCCACTGCCACGCCCGAAGGGCCACGAATTGGCGCGGAGCAGCCGACGACGCCTTCCTCGAACTCGTCGATGACGATCGAGTAGCCGGCCTCTCGGGCACGGGCGACTTCTGCCGCGAACTTCGCAGGAGTCGTGCCTCGCAGCCCCGGAGCTTCGGCGACGCGTTCAGGGGTGAGCCACGCTGCGGCGAGTTCGGGCGGCTCGGTCGCGAGAATCGCCCGACAGGTCGAGCTGCTGGCGGCCGGGCCGGCCGCTCCGACGCGGGCATACAGTGCGAGCGCATGTCGCGATGCCTCTGAGGCGATGATGATCGTCTCGTCCGCTCGGAGCACGACGACCTCGGCCGTCTCGCCGTAGGCCGAGGCGAGCTGTCGGAGGTAGGGGCGGCTCGCCGCAGCGATATGCGCTTCGAGGCTCTGCGCCGCGATGGTGTGCATCCGCCACCCGATCACGTAGCCCCGCGACGTGGCGTCGCGATACAGAATCCCCGCATCGGCCAAGGTCGAGAGGGCCCGTGAGATCTGGCTCTTGTCCCGTCCGGTCCGTGCGGCCAGCTCGCTGACCGAACTCGGTGCGCCGTCGGCGGCAACGATGTGGTCGAGCAGTTCGAGGTCCCGGCTCAGTCCAGCTGCGTTCTTCCGGGCTGCCATATGCGCACATCGTAGGCAGGCGTTGCCATATGAACAACGGTACTTGTGCACTCGGAGCCCGCTCGCCACGATGGCCTCAGAGGGAGGCTTCGCCATGTCCGAAGTTACGAGGCGCCGCAAGGGACGGCGCGGTCAGGCCGATGGGCCGAGCGCGATCGAGCAGCCGCCGTTTCGGCTGCATCGGCGAGTCGTGGAACCCACCCGGGTCGTGTCCGACGACGAACTCGAAGCGGTCCACGAGGCGTCACTGACGATCCTGCGGGATATCGGGATCGACGTGCTTCTCCCCGAAGCCCGCACACTGCTCGAAGTCGCTGGCTGCACGGTCTCGATCACCGACGACCGGGTGCGTTTCGACCCCGAGATGGTCATGGACTTCGTTGGTTCCGCGCCCACCGAATTCACGCTCCACGCACGCAACCCCGCTCACACCGTGCAGATCGGCGGCGACAATGTGGTGTTCACCGCCGTTGCTAGCCCTCCGAATGTGAGTGACGCCGCCGGTGGGCGGCGCACCGGCAACCTCGAGGACTTCCGGAACCTCGTTCGCCTGAGCCAGCACCTCAACGCAGTCCAGGTCCACGCCGGCTACCCAGTCGAACCTGCCGATGTGCACGCGTCGGTTCGCCACCTCCACGCCATTGCCGACCTGTGCAAGCTCAGCGACAAGGCCGTCAACGCGTACAGCCTCGGTGCCGACCGCAACCGCGACGCCCTCGAGATCCTCCGAATCGCCCATCAGCTCACCGAGGACGAGATCGACGACAACACCATCGTGTACTCGGTCATCAACACGTCGTCGCCGTTGCGTCTCGACGAGCCGATGTGCACCGGCATCATCGAGTACGCGGCCCGCAACCAAGCGACCGTCATCACTCCGTTCACCCTGGCTGGCGCGATGGCGCCGGTCACCATCGCGGGTGCGGTGGCGCAGCAGAACGCTGAAGCGCTCGCCGGCATCTGCCTCGCCCAAGTCGTGCGACGCGGCGCACCCGTGTTCTACGGCGGCTTCACGTCGAATGTCGACATGAAGTCCGGTTCACCCGCGTTCGGTACCCCCGAGTTCATGCAGGCGGCGATGCTCGGCGGGCAACTGGCGCGCCGCTACGGGATCCCCTATCGCTCCTCGAACGTCAACGCCGCCAACGCCGTGGACGCCCAAGCCGGATACGAGTCCGTCTTCTCCCTCTGGGGAGCGATCATGGGCGGCGCCAACCTCATCTTCCACGGCGCCGGATGGCTCGAAGGTGGGCTACGCGCCTCCTACGAGAAGATGGTGCTCGACGCCGACCTGATCAACATGGTCGCCACCTGGCTCCAGCCGCTCGTCGTCGACGACGCCACGCTCGCCATCGAGACGATCGCCGAAGTGGGGCCCGGCGGCCACTTCTTCGGTGTCCAGCACACCCAGGACCGCTATCGAGATGCGTTCTACGCCCCGATGGTGTCCGATTGGCGCAACTTCGAGTCCTGGCACGAGGCCGGCTCACCCACCGCAGACACCAGGACCGCAGCCCTCGCCAGCCAACTACTCGCCGAGTACCGCCAGCCCGCCATCGACGAAGCCGTGCTCGAAGAGATCAACACCTTCGTCGAGCGTCGAGTCGGCGAGGGCGGGGTCGCTACGGACTTCTAGCCCGCGAGAAGCGTCGAAGAACCCAGGATGCGAGACAAGGCACGAGTCGTGGTCGTCGGTGGAGGCGTCGTCGGCGCCAGTGTGCTCTACCACCTGACCAAGAACGGCTGGACCGACGTGGTCCTGCTCGAACGAACCGAGCTCACCGCCGGTTCGACCTGGCATTCGGCGGGGGGTATGCACACCCTCAACGGCGACCCCAACGTCGCGAAGCTCCAGCAGTACACGATCGAGCTGTACAAGGAGATCGAGGCGCTGTCCGGGCGGGACTGTGGCATTCACCTCACCGGCGGACTGATGCTCGCCGACACCGACGAGCGCATGGACTGGCTGCGAATGGCCCATGCCCGTGGCCGCTACCTCGGGATGGAGACGGACCTCATCAGCGTCGCCGAGGCGAAACAACTCATGCCACTGCTCGAGGAGGAGTACTTCGTCGGCGCCATGTACGACGCCCACGAGGGTCACGTCGACCCGTCCGGCGTGACCCACGCCTACGCCAAGTGCGCCCGAGACAACGGTGCTGTCATTCACCGCAACAGTTGGGTCCGCTCGCTGACCCGCACCGCCGAGGGATGGGACGTCGAGGTCATCGAGACATCCAGCGGCGAGGCAAAGGGCACCATCAGCTGCGAACACGTCGTCAACGCCGGTGGGCTGTGGGCCCGCGAGGTCGGACGAATGGCCGGTGTCGAGCTGCCTGTGCTGGCCATGGAGCACATGTATCTGCTCACCGAGGACATCCCGACGATCGCCGACTACAACGCCGAGCACGGCGAGGTCTTGCACTGCATCGACTTCGGCGGTGAGATCTACATGCGCCAAGAGGGCGGCGGATTGCTGTTGGGCACCTACGAACAGGGCGGCAAGCCGTGGTCGGTCGAGGAGACCCCATGGGACTTCGGGATGCGGCTCCTCACGCCCGATCTCGACCGGATCGCCGAATCGCTCGACGTGGGATTCCGGCACTTCCCCGTCTTCGAGGATGCCGGCATCAAGCAGGTCGTCAATGGCCCCTTCACCTTCGCTCCTGACGGCAACCCACTGCTCGGTCCTGTCCGTGGTCTCCCCGGGTTCTGGAGCGCCTGTGCCGTCATGGCCGGACTCAGCCAGGGCGGCGGCGTTGGTCTTTCGCTCGCCAACTGGATGACTGACGGCGACCCCGGCTTCGACATCTGGGGAATGGACGTCGCCCGCTACGGCGACTTCGCCACGCTCGAATACACGAACGAGAAGGTGCAGGAGAACTACAGCCGTCGGTTCCGCATCCAGTTCCCCAACGAGGTGCTTCCCGCCGCCCGCCCGCTCGACACGTCGCCGATCTACGACCGGCTTGTGGCGGAGAACGCCGTATGGGCCGATGGCTACGGACTCGAAAGCGCTCTGTGGTTCCAGAAGCCGGGCCTCGAGCCGATCGAGGAAGTCACGTTCGGCCGTTCGAACGCCTGGGACTCGGTGCGCGAGGAGACCCTCGCCGTTCGCAATGGCGTCGGGGTGATGGAGACAACCGGCTTTGCCAAGTTCGTCTTTTCCGGCGCGGATGCGCGGAGCTACCTCGACTCGATCATCACCAATCGAGTTCCGGCGCCGGGCCGAATGGTCTTGGCGCCGATGGTCAACCACAACGGCAAGCTCATCGGCGACCTCACGGTCGCCTGTCTCGGCCCGACACCGGGTGAACCGGGTGGTCCCCGCACCACGGCGACCGGCGGCGCGACTCAGAACACCGGTGATCGCGAACGGTTCGTCGTCTTCGGGTCGGGCATTGCGACGCGCTACTACGAGCGCTGGTTCGACCAGACAATTCCCGTCGCCGCCGACGTGTCGTACGCAACGCTCGGTTGGGATCTGTGCGGTCTCGCCATCGCCGGGCCGCAGGCGCGCACCCTCCTCGAACGGCTCACCACCACCGACGTGTCCGGCGCGGCGTTCCGGTTCATGGACTTCCGCCGGCTCGACCTGGGTCCGATTCCGGCCTGGTGTGGGCGAGTCTCGTTCTCGGGCGATCTTGGCTATGAATTCTGGATGTCGTCGAGCCGCCAACGTGCCACCCTCGACCTACTGCTCCGTGAAGGCGAAGACCTCGGGCTACGACTCTTCGGGCTTCACGCCCTCAATTCACTTCGACTCGACAAGGGATTCGGCACCTGGGCCCGCGAGTATCGGCCGATCTACGACCCCTTCGAGGCCGGACTCGACCGGTTCGTGAAGCTCGACAAGGGCGACTTCATCGGCCGCGACGCATTGGTCGCCGCCCACGAAGCCGGCCCCGAGCGGCGCTTGCTCACCTGGTCCGTCGACACCGAAGTCGGCCGTACCGGCGCGGACGTCATCGGCGACGAACCGATTTGGTACGACGGCGAGGTCGTCGGTTGGGTCACTTCCGGTGGCTACTCGCACCACATGGAGACGTCAGTCGCGATGGGGTACATACCGGCGGGTCTGGCAGATGCGTCCGGGCAGTTCGAGATCGAAATCCTCGGGGTTCGGAGGGCCGCGACGCTCGTCGACGGCTGTCTCTGGGACCCCGAGGGCGATCGAATGAGGAAGGGATGATCCACCCATGACCAGTGCGCTCGGTGCAACCGTCGAACCCGCCCGACAAGCGCCAGAAGGAACGACATGAACCGAACTGCCTTCTACAACCGGCTCGACGAGACGTTGAGCGGCATTCGTGCCGACGGGCTCTGGAAGCACGAGCACGAGATCGACTCGCCCCAATCCGGCGAGATCTCGCTCGGAGAGGCCGGCACCCGGATCAACCTCTGTGCGAACAACTACCTCGGCCTCGCCGACGACCCCGAGGTGATCGCCGCGGCCAAGGACTCGATGGATCGCCTCGGCCATGGCATGGCATCGGTCCGTTTCATCTGTGGCACGACCGACGAACATCGCCTCCTCGAGCGCGACATCGCCTCGTACCTCGGGACCGACGCGGCGATCACCTTCGCAGCCTGCTTCGACGCCAACGGCGCCGTGTTCGAGCCACTGTTGGGCGCCGACGATGCCATCGTCAGCGACTCCCTCAACCACGCCTCGATCATCGACGGGGTGCGATTGTCGAAGGCCCGGCGCTACCGATTCGCCACTCGCGACATGGACGATCTCCGCACCCAACTCCAGGCTGCCCGTGCCGAGGGCAGCGGAGCGATCTTGATCGTGACCGATGGCGTGTTCTCGATGGACGGCTATCTCGCCGACCTCGCACCGATCTGCGAACTCGCCGACGACTTCGATGCGCTCGTCATGGTCGACGACTGCCACGCCACCGGATTGATCGGCCGGGACGGCCGAGGGACGCCCAGCCACTTCGGGGTCACCGATCGTGTCGACATCGTGACGAGCACCCTCGGCAAGGCGCTTGGCGGCGCAATGGGCGGATTCGTCGCCGCCCGCCAACCGGTCGTCGACCTGCTTCGGCAGCGGGGCCGGCCGTACCTCTTCTCCAATGCGCTGTCGCCGGCCCATGTGGGCGGTGCCCGCGAGGCGATCCGCATCGCCCGGACCAGCGACGAACGCCGCACGCGCCTGATGGGCCACGCCGCGCGCTTCCGTACCGCGATGAACGATGCCGGGTTCACGCTGACCGGCGCCGACCATCCGATCATCCCCGTCATGTTCGGTGACGCCAAGATCGCCGTGGCCATGGCCGACCGGTTGATGGAGATGGGGGTATACGTGACACCGTTCTCCTACCCGGTCGTCCCACATGGCCAGGCACGCATCCGAACGCAGATGAGCGCGGCACTCACCGACGCACAGCTCGACACGGCGATCGGGGCGTTCGTGCAGGCCGCCGACGACCTCGGGGTGGATCGGAGTGCGCGATGAGAGCGCTCGTGAAGCCACGTCCAGGGCCGGGGCTCGAGCTCGTCGATCGCCCGAAGCCGATCGTCGGCCCCAACGACGTGGCGATCGCCGTCAAGCGGGCAGCGATCTGCGGAACCGACCTGCACATCTTCGACTGGGACGATTGGGCGGCGAGCGAGGTGGTGACACCGGTGACGGTGGGCCACGAATTCTTCGGCGTCGTCGACGCGGTTGGCGACCAGGTGAAGAGCGTCGCCGTTGGCGAGCGGGTCGCGGGCGAAGGGCACGTGACCTGCGGGACCTGCCGGAACTGCCGCGCCGGACGGCAACATCTGTGCCGGAACACGATCGGCGTCGGGATCCACCGCAACGGTGGCTTCGCCGATCTCGTCGCGATACCGGTATCGAACGTCTACCGCGTGCCCGACGAGATCCAGGACAACGCCGCTGCCGTCCTCGACCCTCTCGGCAACGCCGTCCACACCACGCTGTCGTTCGATCTCGTGGGCGAGGACGTGCTGATCACCGGTGCGGGTCCGATCGGTCAGATGGCCGCCGGCGTTGCTCGAGTCGCAGGCGCCCGCCATGTGGTCGTCACCGACACCGTCGAGGAACGACGCACCATCGCTCTTCGGATGGGTGCATCACGGGCCGTCGAGCCGGGCACCGAATCCCTGCAGGCGGCGATGTCGGAGCTGGGAATGCGTGAAGGATTCGACGTCGGTCTGGAGATGTCCGGACACCCCGCAGCGCTCGACGACATGGTCTCGGTGATCAACCACGGGGGGCGCATCGCGCTACTCGGCCTCTACGGACGACGGCCCGACGTCGACATGAACACGCTGATCTTCAAGGGCCTGACGGTGAAGGGAATCTACGGCCGAGAGATGTTCGAGACCTGGTACAAGGCAACCGGTCTGCTCACCTCGGGCCTCGACGTCTCGCCGGTCATCTCCCACGTGCTGCCGCTGGAGGACTTCGACGAAGCCTTCGATCTCGTGCGCACCGGCCGAGCGAGCAAGGTGATCTTCGACCTCGAGGCCTGAGTGGCCAGCCAGCAATGCGGCGGTCAGGCTGTCCGAAAGACCGCCAGGACCGAGAGCCGGTCGATGTGTTCGCCGATGCTGTACGTCGGCACGCGGAGGAAGTCGGGTGCCGTGATCCGACCGGCGTCAACGTCCTTAGCGAAGCGGCCGGCGTAGCCCTGGCCCTCGAAGTGGTCCGGGTTGATTCCGACGACGAACAGCGCCCCGATTCGGGCAATGCGGTACAGCTCGTCGAAGGCATCGGGCCCAACGTGGCCATGGGTAAAGGTTCCGGCACTGACGATGGAGCCCCAGGCGCCGTCGCCGTGCTCGAGCGGGGCCGTCAGGTCGGCGACGTGGAGGTCGCGGTAGACGGGCGAGCCGTCTTGCGCGGTCTTGCCCCGGGCCTCGTCGAGCATCTCGGGGGAGAGGTCGAGGCCGTCGATCGTCCAATCGCCGAGTGCCCGCAGCGCCTCGCCGACNAGGCCCGTGCCGCACCCGATGTCGAGCACCGGGTCGTCATCGGGGCCGACGGACTCGGTGAACGTCGCCGCCACCCGCTCGTGGTACACGTAGGCGTGGCGGGTGGCGAAGCCACTCTCGTAGGTCGTGGCCCAGCGGCCGTAGAGGTTCCGGTTGTCGTCNGGGGTCTCGACGGCGTATGCCTCGTTCAGGTCGAGGTCCTCGTCGCCGTTCACGATGGTGGCGCGGGATAGTCGGGGTACGAGTCCTTGAAGACGCCCTGGTGGAGCAGCACCTGTGCGGTGGGGTCGCCGGTCGCCTCGTCGCTCAGGGTTGTGAGCGTCCAGTACGACTCGGTGCGGCGGCTCTCGCCGAGCGCCACGACCTCCCGGTCGATGCGGTACGNGTGGTCGACCAGCACCGGCGATCCCAGCAGGCGGACCTCGAGGTCGATGAACAGTCCGACCGACGGCTGCCGGGCGACGAAGCCGGCGTGCTTGGACCCGGCGTTGGTGAGAACGCTCAGCATCTCGACGGGCACGACGGGACCTCCCCAGGGAGTCTCGGCGCCGGGCCGGTACCAGTCGAGCACTTCGGTGATGGCGTCCAGCTTGTCGGCGAGGGAGAACGGGTACAGCTCACCGAAGTCGTCCCCGAAGGCGACCGACACCGTCTCGTCACCGGGCCCCCGCTGGCCGACCGAGATGTGGTCGAGCACGTGAAGCCGCCCGGGTGGGGAGCCCTGGGAGCGGGCCAGCCGGGGCGCCAACTCGGTCACTGCGGTGTCGCCGTCGATCGACGCCGTGCCGGTGAGGACGGGCGTGCCGTCGGCCTTGGCCGCATCGATTCGGACGGCGCTCGAACCGGGACCCGGGCTGGTGACGGTGGCCTGCACCTCCTCGCCCTCGACCACCATGGTCTGGAAGTGGGCGCTGAGGCAGCCGTGCGAGAACCAGCGGCCGCCCCACAGGGACGCCAGCAGCGGATCGAACTGGCTGAAGTGGGTCGGGCCCTCGATGGGCGCACCCGCCAACCCCAGGTTCGCGGCCGTCTCGGCGTCGTGGACGCTCGTGTGGCCGGCGTACGACTGCTCGGCCAGCATCTGGCGTGGGGCACGGAGCGGGCCGGTCAGGATGGTCGGGGTGTCCGAGGTGGGGCTGGGCACGACCGGACTCTAGGAGGAGGAGCGGCGTCCGTCCGGTCCGGGCCGTCGTCGGGCCCGCCGGTAGGGTCGCCCCCGATGGCCGCTTCCGACGACCCACCGACCGAAACGGCCGAGCAGGCCGCCTTCCGGACCGAGGCCCGGGCTTTCCTCGAGGCCCATGCCGAGCCCCGGGCCGAGGCCGACCCGTGGGAGGTCATCGGCTTCCCCGACGACGCCGAGGCGCTGGCCCACTTCGAGAAGTGCCGGACGTGGCAGCGCACCCTGGCGGACCATGGATGGGCCGGACTCAGCTGGCCGGCCGAATACGGCGGTGGCGGCTTCGAGGCGTGGGCGAACCGCGTCTTCGCCGAGGAGTCGGCCCGGTTCGGGTCCAACGCCGGCTTCGTGATGGCCTCGATGTCGATGCTCGGCCCGACACTGCTGGCCCTCGGCACCGAGGAGCAGAAACTGCGCTACCTGCCTCCAATGTTGCGGGCCGACGAGACGTGGTGCCAGTTGTTCAGCGAGCCGGGGGCGGGNTCGGACCTGGCGGGGCTCGCCACGCGTGCGGTCGTCGACGGCGACGAGTTCGTGGTCGACGGGCAGAAGGTCTGGAACTCGTCGGCGCAGTTCTGCAACTGGGGGTTCCTGCTGGTCCGCACCGATCCCAGCGTCCCCAAGCACCGGGGCATCAGCTTCCTGCTTCTCGACATGTCCAGCCCAGGGGTCGAGGTCCGGCCGCTGGTGCAGGCCAACGGGTCGGCGCACTTCAACGAGGTGTTCCTCACCGGGGTGCGGATCCCGGTTGCCAACATCGTCGGCGACCTCCACGGCGGCTGGGGTCCGACCCGGATGGTTCTCGGCAACGAGGCCTCGTTCATCGGCGGCTCCGGCGGCGGGAGGCGCACCACCGACCGGCTGATCGACCTGGCCCGACTGTTCGGTCGCCAGGAGGATCCCGTCGTCCGCCAGGAGTTGGCCCGTGCCTACAGCCGCGAGCGGATCGTGGGGCTGATGGGCAGGCGCATGCGCGACATCGTCCGGGAAGGCGGACAGCCGCCCTTCGACCCGGCGCTGACGAAGGTGTTCTTCACCGACTCGAAGGTCCACACCGGGCAGGTGGCGGCCGCCATCGCCGGACCGTCCGGCATGGCAACCATGCCCGACGACGACCGGGTCAGCCGCTGGGTGCAGGCCGAGGTCATCAACCGCTTCACGATCTCGATCGGCGGCGGCACGACCGAGGTCCAGAAGAACAACCTGGGCGAGCGCTCCCTGGGGCTGCCGAGGGAGCCGCGTGGAGACAAGGACGTCCCCTGGAAGGATGTGCCACGCAGTTGACGGAGCGTCGTCCGACTCAGGTGCCGACCAGTTCGAAGTACTGCACCTCGATCGACATCGGAAGCAGGAACCGCACGTAGACGTTGTGCAGTTTCAGCACGCCGTGGTCCTCCACCTCGTAGGGGTGGATCTCGACCCGAGCGTCGCGTTCGCGGAACGCCTCGGCCCGGGCGACCATGGTCTCGAGTTCATCGAGGTGGTCGACCTGGACGCCGAAGTGGTCGCCGGGCAGTTCGGGTGGGCAAGCCATGGGTGGGTCGTCGGCGATCAGGAACAGGAACCGGTCGTACGAGAACAGCGAGAAGATCAGCCGTTTGCGGTCGGCGGTCATCGTGGGCAGTTCGTGCCATCCGAAGACCTCGCCGAAGAAGGCGACCAGGTCGGCACGGCCCAGCTCGTCGAGGAGGTCGGCGGGCACGCTCATCGCCACGTGGTTGATGCGGTTCGGTCCGGGGAACTCGGTGCGATCGAGGGTGGCCATGGTGCTCAGCCTCCGTGTTCGGGGATCCCGATCCTAGGCACGGGGACGGACCAGGACTTTCCCGGCCACCTCGCCGGCGCGCAGGCGGACCATGGCTTCGAGCAGGCCGTCGAGCCCGACGGCGTCGGACTCCAGCAACAGGTCGAGGGGGAGCGACCCGGAGGCGATCAGGTCGAGTGCCGCCTCGAAGCCGTGTTCGTCGTAGTTGTAGGCGCCGGTCACGACCAGTTCGTTGAGGATGATCCGGCCGGTGTCGAGGCGCGGGAAGTCGAGGCCGGTGCCGACCAACACGAGCCGGCCGCAGCCCGCCAACTGCCCGAGGCAGGCCTCGGCGGCGGCACGGACGCCCGATGTCTCGAGGACCACGTTGGCGGGCTGGTCGACGGTGAAGCCGGGGTGCCAGGGGGTCTCGAGGTCGTCCGGATGGCAGGTCGTGGCCCCGAGTCGTGAGGCGAGGTCGCGTCGGAGGTCAGCGGGCTCGACGACCAGGAGGTCGGCATGGCCGCGGGCGACGAGCACGGCGACGACGGCAGCCCCGATGGGCCCGCAGCCCGAGACCAGCACGCGTTCGTCGGGCCGTGGTGCCGCAAGCGTGAGTGCGTGGAGGGCAACCGCGAGGGGCTCGGCGTAAGCGGCGGACCGGGCGTCGACGCCGTCGGGGACGGGCAGTGTCTCGGCGGCGTCGATGACGAGGTGGTCGGCGAAGGCGCCGTAGACCTTCTCGGTCCCGACGGGGCCCCGCTCACTGCACAGGCCGGACCGGCCGGCACGACACGAGGCGCAGTCACCGCACGGCGAGCGGCCCGAACCCACGACGAGCGTGCCGACCTCGATCGGGGCATCGTCGCCGACAGCCACGACGCGGCCGGACCACTCGTGGCCACCGATGCTGTCGGGGATTCCCCAGCCGTCGATGACGTTGTGCAGGTCGGTCCCGCAGACGCCGCAGTACGCCACCTCGACGAGCACGTCCGAGGGCCCGATGGCGGGCAGGTCGACCTCGGTCACGTCGAGTCGCCCGCGCCCGCGGTAGACGGCCGCCCGCGTCGTGGCGCTCATCGTCGGACCCCCGCCCGTTCGCGCAGGCCGGCCCGGTCGGGCTTGCCCGTGGGCAGCAGCGGGACCTCGTCGAGCACCTCGAGGTACTCGGGGGTCAGGAACCTCGTCAGCCCCCGACCTTCGAACCAGGCCCGACAGTCGTCCAGGTCGAAGCCGCCGGGCGCCACCACGAAGGCGGCGACGCGTTCACCGAGGCGCTCGTCGGCAAGGCCGACCACGACAGCGGCGTCGACGGCGGGATGCTCCCGGAGGTGTGCCTCGACGTCGTGGGCCGAGATGTTCTCTCCGCCGCGGATGATGCGGTCGTCGAGGCGACCGGTCACCGTGAGCCAACCGTCGTCGAGCGTTCCCAGGTCGCCGGTCCGGAACCAGCCGTCGACGAACGATGCGGCGGTCTGGTCGGGGTCGAGGTAGCCGCTGGCAACCTCCGGTCCGCGCACCCAGACCTCTCCGTCGACGCCGATCCGGAGTTCGGTCCCGCCGAGGGCCCGGCCGTCCGTGGTTGCCATCCGGTCCGGGGGGTCGTCGAAGCGGCTGGTCGCCACCGTGGGCGCTTCGGTGGACCCGTACGACCGCTTCACGACGGTCCCCAGTTCGCGTCCGGCCCGCTCCACGAACTCCGGCGTGACCTCGGTGCCGCCGCACGACAGCAGGCGCAACGAGGTCGTCCTCGCCGGCGTGAAGCCGGGGGCGTCCATCAGGCCGAGGAAGAACGTCGGCGGTCCGACCATGTAGGTCACGCCCTCAGCCTCGATCAGGTCGAGCGCCCCGGCGGGGTCCCAGCGGTCCATCAGCACGGTACGCATGCCGGCCGTACCCGGGAGGAGCACGCCGTGGAGGAGCCCCGAGACGTGGGCCAGGGGCGCCGGCATGAGGACCACGTCGCTCCCGTCCAGCCCGTGGGCCTCCAGCAGCTGGTGGACCTTGCCGGCGAGGCCTCCGTGGGTGTGGACGACGCCCTTGGGCGCCCCCGTGGACCCGGAGGTGAACATGACCAGGGCATCCTCGTCGGGCGCCGGCTCGGTAGCGGCGGGAGTGTCAACTCCGACGAGTTCGGCAGGCGTGACTGCTCCGGAGGCGCCGGCGAGTGGCAGCCCGGGGGAGGCGACGCAGGCGGCCGGCCCGAGTTGGTCGAGGGCGGCCGAAGTCTGGGCGGCGCCTATCCGGTCGTGCAGCGGCGCGGCGATCGCTCCGAGGCGCCAGCAGGCCCGGTAGAGCACCACGGCGTCGGGTCCGTTGGGGACCTGGAAGGCCACGGGGTCGCCGCGGCCCACCCCCCGCTCTCGGAGCCCGGCAGCGGTCGACCCGGCCGCAGCATCGATCTCGGCGCTGGAGAGCCTCCGGCCGTCGGCGACCACCAGGTCGACCCGGGGCGGCGCCGAGGTGAGGAGGTCGTGGAGGCCCATGGCGGTCGGGTNGGGTGGCCGGTCCTCAGCCGGCCCCGATGAGCCCGTCGGCGTTGTCGCGCATGACCTTGCGGATCTCGTCGTCGTTGAAGCCCTCGAGTTCGTCGACGTAGGCCAGAGGGTCGGCGAGGCCCTCGGCGTGGGGGAAGTCGGANCCGAAGAGCAGTCGNTCGATGCCGAGCAGGTCGCGCAGCATCACCATGTCGTCCTCGAAGTAGGGCGAGACCCAGACATTGGCGAGGAACTGCTCGACCGGGTGGCGCTCGAAGGCGAAGGGCATCTTGGCGTGGGCGCTCCCCATGTGCCGGAGGAGTTCGGGCACCCACATGCCGCCATTCTCGATCGACAGGATGCGCAGGCCCGGGAAGCGGCAGAAGACCCCGTGGCAGATGAGTGCGGCGAAGGTGTCGGAGATGGTGCGGTCGGCGAAGGCCACGAGCGGGAACGACGAGTGGCGGAACGCCTCGAACTGGGCAGGACCCGATTCCCAGACCTTGCCGTACTGGCTGGTGCCGCTCAGCCCGGCGTGGAAGGCCACCGGCACGTCGGCCTCCTCGAGTCGGGCCCACACGGGGTCGTAGTCGGCCATCCCCGGCGACTGGTATCCGTTCGCGGTGGGCACGGGGCCCGGCACCATNACCACGAGGCGCGCCCCCGCGGCGAGTACCCGGTCGACCTCGGCGACGGCCTCGGTCGGGTCGGCGAGGGTGAGCATCGGGGCGGCGAACAGGCGGCCNTCGCNGTCGAACCCCCAGTCCTCGTCCAGCCACAGGTTGAAGGCCCGGAAGGCGGCGTGCAGGGCGGGCAGGTCGTGGCGGAGGGCCTCCTGCATGCCGACGCCGAGGGTGGGGAACAGGAACGCACGCTCGAGGCCCTGTCCGTCCATCAGGGCCAGGCGGGCATCCCGATCCCGGTAGCCGGGGTTGTCGGCGAGGGACTCGAGGTCGCCGAACATGGCGGCCATGTCGCGGCCCTCGGTGTTGCGCCCCCGGAAGTAGTCCTCGAGGCTGCCCGGGCGGGCGATCGGGTCGAAGGTGGGGTTCGGGATGAACTTGTTGACCCGGCCACCGACCAGCAGGCGCTTCCTGCCGTCGATCACGGCCCACTGCATGCAGCGCTTCGCCATGGACGGGTCGATGTGGCGGGTGAAGGCGTCCTCGGCCTCGTAGTAGTGGTTGTCGGCGTCGAAGGCCCGGAAGTCCGGTCGAGACATGGGGAGAGCGTAGTTCAGGGGGTGTTCCGGACGGGAGGCCGCCGCCGGTGCCGAACTAGGGTCGCCCTACCGGGAATCGAGTCGGAGGAGCACCGTGGAGCACATCCGCTACGAGGTGGAGGGACGGGTCGGGGTGATCACCCTCGACCGCACCGAGAAGGCCAACGCCGTCGACCAGCAGTCGCTCGACGAGATGAACGAGGCCTTCGAGGCGGCTGCCGCCGACAGGGAGGTCCGGGTGATCGTCCTGCGGGCCGAGGGGAAGCACTTCTGCGCCGGTCACGACATCAGCGCCAGCAACGAGGCCCTGGCCGACGGGACCGACGGTGGCGGGTCGACCCGGACCGCCGTCGATTGGCAGGATCGTGGGCTCCAGGCCATCTACGAGTGGGAGACCGTCCACTACCTGGGCTACAGCCGGCGCTGGCGCGACATCCCCAAGCCGACCATCGCCGCCGTCCAGGGTCAGTGCATCGCCGGCGGCCTGATGCTCTGCTGGCCATGCGACCTGATCGTCGCCGCCGACAACGCCCGGTTCTCCGACCCGGTGGTNCGCATGGGCATCGGTGGCGTCGAATACCACGGCCACACCTGGGAGCTTGGGCCGCGCAAGGCCAAGGAAATGCTGTTCACCGCCCAACAGGTCACTGCCGAAGAGGCGCTCGACCTGGGCATGGTCAACCGGGTCGTCCCCCTCGACGACCTCCTCGACGAGACCATGGCGCTCGCCCACGAGATTGCCGAAATGCACCCATTCGGCCTCGCCCAGGCCAAGCGGGCCGTCAACCAGACCATGGACATCCAGGGCTTCTACAACGCCCTGCAGTCGGTGTTCGACATCCACCAGACGGGCCACGGCAACGCCCTGAGCGTGTCCGGCTACCCGATCCTCGTGAACCTCGACCAGATGAAGGACGCAACCGGGGAGAAGAAGGGCAAGGCGGACTGACCCCTCGGTCGTCGGAGCGGAGTCGGGAGCGCCCGGCGTTGCGCCGTCGGCGATCGTCGTCCATGATGCGCGCCATGGCCGAACTGCAGGTCCTCGAGCGGGATGCGCCGCTGGCCGACGTCATGGCCGCCTACGACGCCGATGGCGGCGTCATCGTGCGCGACCTGCTGTCGGACGATGCCCGCCGGGCGATCGTCGACGACCTCTCCGCCGGCCTCGAGGACACCGCCCCCGGGTCGAAGAGCGGCATGGACCTCTGGGAGACCTTCCACGGTCGCAACACCGTGCGGTTCTGCGGCCTGGCGGCGCGCAGCCGGGCATTCGTCGACCACGCCCTGCTCAATCCGGTGTTCACGGCCGTGACCGACGAACTCCTGCTGGCCAACGGCGCCGACTACTGGCTCAACACCGGCCAGGTCATGGCCATNGGCCCCGGGGAGCCGGCGCAGTACCTGCACCGAGACGAGAACAACTGGCCCGAGGCGGTCGCCGCCGACCGCGAGGTCACCGTCAGCTGCCTTTTCGCCCTCTCCGACTTCACCCGGGAGAACGGCGCGACCGTCGTCGTGGNCGGTAGTCAGCGACGGCCGCCTGGGCTGGTGCGCGGCGCCGAGACGTCTCCCGACGAGATCGCCTACGCCGAGATGCCAGCGGGCAGTGGCCTGATCTACTCCGGCAAGGTCATCCACGGGGCCGGCGGGAACACGACCGAAAATTGGCGCTACGGCATGCACGTCAGCTTCGTCGTGGGCTGGCTGCGCCCGGAGGAGGCCAGCCCTCTGGCCGTGGACCGTGACAGGGCGGCGTCGCTGCCCGAAAGGGCCCGAGAGCTACTTGGGTGGGGCTCGTACCACTCGGAAGGCGGCGGCCGGACCTGGCTGGTCGACTTCGAGGATGCCGCACGACTGTTCGACTGAGTCGCATCGGCGTCAGTCGATCGTGGCGTACTGCCCGCTCCCACCGGGCGCTGCGCCACGGGCCTCGAGGACGGATGCCGCCAGGTCGCCGAGGAACTCGTCGACCACGGGCAGGTTGCCGTTACTGACGGTGAGGTGCAGGGAGTCGGGCGGGTACTGGCGGTCGATGTACCAGCCCCGTGCGGCAAGCCCGTCGCCCACGGCGAAGACGTCGAGGCCGGGCTCATCCGAGGTGATCGCCAGGACCTGGTGTGCCGGGTCGCCCCGCAGCACCAGGCCGTCGATGGCCCGGACNCCGTCCCGGATGCGGTCGGCGGCNTCGAGNGTGGCCCGAACGAGGTGGCGGTAGCCGTCGGTGCCAAGGTGCGAGATGACGGCCCAGGCGGCCGCCATCGGGAGTCCCGCCCGGGTCCCCTGGAGGTTCGGCGTGGCGTAGAGCCCGCCCAGCCAGTCGTCGAACACGAAGGTCTGGTGGCGGCGGAGTTCCCTCGAGGCGTGGAGCAGGACCGAGACCCCCTTGGGTGCGTAGCCCAACTTGTGGATGTCGGCCGAGATTGTGGTGACCCCCTCGCTGCGGAAGTCCCAGGCCGGGGCGGCACGGCCCTCCATCTCGGCGAACGGGAGCACGAACCCACCCATGCAGGCGTCGACGTGGCAACTGGCGCCCACCGACGCCGCCAGTGCTGCGATCTCGGGCACGGGATCGACCAGGCCGGTCGGGTAGTCGACTGCGGAGGCCACGACGAGGGCGGTGTTCGGCCCGACCTCGGCGGCCATGGCGTCCACGTCGGCGGTCAGGTCGTCGGTGACCGGGACGCTGCGCACGGCCAGGCCGAACAGGTGGGCGCCCTTGTGAAAGGCGGCGTGGGCACTGTTGGCCAGGACGACCTCGGGCCTGGTCACGCCCCGCTCGTCGAGCGCCCGCTCCCGGGCGGCCTTGACGGCGAGGAGGATGCTCTCGGTGCCGCCGCTGGTGAGGAAGCCCGCCGCTTCCGGCCCGTGGAAGAGGCCGGAGACCCAGCCGCAGAGCTCCGACTGGATCGCCCCCAACGACGGAAAGGCCTGGGTGTTGAGGGCGCTCTCGTGGAGGTAGAGGCGGGCAGCCTCGTCGGCCACGGCCCGGACCTCGTCACCGCCGTCGAACACCAGCCCGAACGTGCGGCCCTCGGCCCAGCGGGCGTCCCGGGCCTGCTTGCCGACNAGGTCGGCGAGAACGTCGGCGGCAGGCCGTCCGGTGGCGGGAAAGGAGCGGTCGGTCATCGGAGCGACTGTAGGTGGGAGTCATGGTGCTCCTAGGGTTCGGGTGTGCGAGGTGTCGTGATGGGGGTCGTGTTCCTGCTGGGGGTCCTGGCCGGATGCGGTGATGGGGACGAGTCGGCCACGCCCACGACGATCCCGACGTGGACCGCACCGAGTTCGTCGGCACCCCCGGTCGTCACGTCCACCTCGACCTCCACGACGACGACCACGATGACCACGACGACGTCCACCTCGACCTCCACGACGACGACCACGACGACCACGACGACGACGACCACCCAGCCCCCCCTGCGGACGGCGACCCTTTTGTTCACGGGGGACCTGATCCCGCATTCGCCGGTGGTGGCCGCGGCGGAGCGGATGGCCGTCGAGGCCGGTGGGGTCCGGTCCCATGACTTCCGGCCGCTTTTCGCCGACGTAGCGGACCGCATCGCCGCCGCCGACCTCGCCGTCTGCCACCTCGAGGCACCGCTGACGGACGACCCGTCGGCGATCTCGGGTTACCCCCGCTTCAACGGTCCGTCCGGCCTCGCCGACGACCTCGTCGCCATCGGCTACGACGCCTGTTCCACGGCCTCGAACCACGCCCTCGACAAGGGCTGGATGGGTGTGCTGGCAACGTTGGCGATTCTGGAGGCGGCGGACCTGCCACAGTCGGGCATGGCGTCCAGCGAGGAGGCGGCGGCCGAACCGCTGCTCCTCGACGCCGCCGGCATCACCGTCGGGTTCGTGTCGGCCACCTTCGGGACCAATGGGCTGCCCCGACCCGAGGCGACCCCCTGGATCGTGGTCGACCTCGAGGTCGATTCGCTGCGGGCCTCGGCCCGACGTGCCCGGGAGGCCGGCGCCGAGTTCGTGGTACTCGGCCTGCACTGGGGCGCGGAATACCGCACCTCACCGACCGCCCTCCAGCGCGAACAGGCTGCGACGCTCCTGGCCGACCCGGACATCGACCTGATCGTCGGCCACCACGCACATGTCGTGCAGCCCATCGGCAGGGTGGGGGAGGAGTTCGTCGTCTTCGGACTTGGAAACTTCCTCACCAACCAGTCGGCCTCGTGCTGTGCGGTGGGGACACAGGACGGCGCCATCGTCGAGGTCGAGCTGCAGGAAATGATCGGGGCAGGGGGCGGGTCGACCGTCGTCGCCAGGCACGTCATCGTGACACCGACCCGCGTCGACCGCTCCGACGACCATCGGGTGGTTGACGTGGCAGCCGCGATCGAGGCATCGGTCGACGCCGACGTGGCACCGGACGCCGACCTCGTGGGCTCCTGGTACCGGACCGCCGAGCGGATCCTCGCCGAGGAGTTGCCGGCCGGACTGCTGTCAGTGCGGATGGGAGCCGACTGAGCGGTCGTAGCGTGATGCGATGACCGCGACCGACCCGCACAGCGTCTTGTCGTTCCCGCATCCCGTCGACGAGGTCAGCGCCCGGCTCGTGGCGACGGGCGTGGTCCTTCAGGCGATCCTGTTCCTCGCCACCCGTTGGGACGTGCTGCTCGTGACGTTGGCCTATGGGTTCGTCGCCCGGGTCCTGGCCGGTCCCACGCTCAGCCCGCTGGGACGGGTAGTCACCGGGGTGGTCCGGCCCCGACTTCCGATCGAGCCCCGGGAGGTTCCCGGTCCGCCAAAGCGCTTCGCCCAGGGCATCGGAGCCGTGCTCGCAGGCTGCGCAGCGGTCGCCGCCATCGGATTCGGTGCGGATGCGCTCGCTACCGTCCTGCTGGTCGCCCTGGTGGTGGCCGCCTCGTTGGAGGCCTTCGTCGGGTTCTGCCTCGGCTGTTGGATCTTTCGACTACTGATGCGAACCGGAGCCGTCCCGGCCTCGACCTGCGAGGCCTGTGACGACATCTGGTCCCGCTCCAACTGACGCCCGAGCAGCCGTCAGGTGCGACGACTACGTTCGTCGGACATGAACGCGTGGCACCGCGCGGGGAGGAGCATCGGGCGACGGGTCGCAGCGCTCGCCACCCTGATCCTCCTCATCGGCGGAATCCCGTCGGCGCAGGCCTCGCCCGGCGACCTCGACACCGGGTTCTCCTCGGACGGGAAGGTCCTCACCGACATCGGCACCGCCGACAGCGGCCGTGCGGTTGCCATCCAGGCGGATGGCAAGGTCGTCGTCGCCGGGTATGCGCGGATGGGCAGCGACGATGACTTTGCGGTGGCGCGCTACGACAGTGACGGCGCACTTGATACTGCGTTCTCAAGCGATGGGCTCGTCACAGT
>PACE01000025.1 GCA_002699725.1 Acidimicrobiaceae bacterium | reverse complement strand
GCCGCGCTGCTTCCCGAGGGAGTCGACGGGAGCATCTCGACGGTGCCGCTGGGATTCAAGCACCTGCCCCGGGGTGAGGACTTTCAGTCCCGGGCGATCGACGCACTGCTGGAATGGTCGTCGCAGATGGCACGTCGCTTTGACAGTTGCGGGCGACGTGTGCGTCTGGCGATCGAACCGGAACCGTTTTGTCTGCTCGAGACCACCGACGAGACGATCGGCCTCGTCCGGGCGATGGTGGCGGCTGCCGAGCCGCTCGACCTTCCGGACGGGACCATCGACATCGTCGGGACCGGGGGTTCCCGGCGACGGCGCGAGAAGGCACTCAACGTCTCGACCATGGCCTGCTTCGTCGCCGCAGGGGCGGGCGCCGTCGTCTGCAAGCACGGCAACAGACGCGCTTCTTCGACCTCCGGGGCCTTCGACCTGCTCGACCTGCTGGGGCTCGACATCGATGCCACGCCCGCTCAGGTGGCCGAGCAGGTGGCCACACACGGCCTGGGATTCGCCTTTGCGCGCACCTTCCACCCGGCCATGCGCTTCGCCGGGCCGGTTCGGGCGGGCATCGGAATTCCCACCGTCTTCAACGTGCTCGGCCCGCTCTCGCATCCGGGTGGCGTCCGGAGGCAGGTCATCGGCTGCGCCGACTACTCCCTCGGCGATCGCATGGTGGAGGTCTTCCGGGCCACTGGCTCGGTGCACACCTGGGTCGTCACCGGCCACGATGCCCTCGACGAGATCGCCGTGACCGGCCCGACACGGGTCCTCGAACTCCGTGACGGCGAGGTCCGCGAATTTGAGATCGACCCCACGGCACACGGGATCGCCATCGTTGATCCCGATGACCTTCCCGGTGGCGACCCGGCGGAGAATGCGGCGGTCGCCGCTGCACTGTTCGCCGGAGAGGAACGAGGCCCGGCCCGGGACATTGTCGTGCTCAACGCAGCAGCGGGTCTCATTGTGGCGGGTGTTGCCGAAGACCTCGACGCCGGCATCGAGGCAGCTGGAGCGTCGATCGACGACGGCGCGGCAGCGGCCGTTCTGGAGGCACTGAGCGCCTGAAGGCTCAGTGATCCCGGTACCGAGGGGTCGGCGACGACGTATCAGGCGGCCGGCCTCCTGGGCGTGAAGCATGGGACCGGCCGGACCGACTCCGCCATCAGGCCCTCGACGGAGAGCAGCTGGAGGCGGTGCGCCTCGCGGTCAAACCAGGTCGCCACGCAGTTCAACTCGTCCGCCTCCTCGCGGGTGACCGGTCCGACGGGTGCGCCGCTCTCGAAGCCGAGTTCATCGGGTGGCACCGGGTCGACGTCCCTCCAGGTCCGTCGCAACCTGCCGTGGGTGATCTCGGCGCTCCCGCTGCCGATGACCCGGACCCGGACCCTCCCGGCTCGGCGGAGAAGGCCGATCCTGCGCTGACGTTGCAGCGTCGTGGCGAGCGCCTCGGCGCTGTTCCGGGCGGCGGCGGCCTCCTCGAAGCGCTCGGCGGCCGCCAGGCGGTCCATGCGCTCGGCGAGGGGTCGGAGCAGCAGGTCGGGCTCGTCGGTCAGGCCCCGGCGGGCGAGGTCCACGATGCGGCCGTACGACGCCTCGTCGATCGATCCGGAACAGGGACATGCCGCCGCCCCCAGTTGCGCCGCCGTGCACGGGGCAGCGGCACGCGACCTCGGAATGCGTCCCGTGCAGCGCCGCAGAGGTACGACCGACTCGACCGCGGCGATGACCTGCCGGGCGAAAGAGGTGGAGCGAACCGGCCCGACGTAGAGCCCACCGTCGTCAGTGAGCACTCGTGCAACGGCCAGTCGGGGAAATGGTTCACCGAGGGTGAGCTTCAGATAGACGTAGCGTCCGGCACCGGTGCCCTGTCTGTTGTAGCGGGGCTGGTGCCGGTGGAAGAGTCGGATCTCGGAGACCGCCGCCTCGAGCGGGCTCGTGCACACCCGGTGCTCGATCCGCTGGGTTTCGCGGATGAGTCGTCGGACCTTGCGCCGTCCGTCGGTCGAGAAGTAGCTCCGGACGCGGGCCCGGAGGTTGGTGGCCTTCCCGACGTAGAGGACTTCGCCACGATGGCCGCGGAAGAGGTAGACGCCCGGTGACCGGGGGAGGGAGTCGGTGAGGGCCAACTTCCCGGCATCGGGGTGGCCGGCCATCGTCGGCAGGACCAGAAGGTCGTCGAGTCCGGTGACCCCGAGTGTCGCCGCCCGCTCGAGGAGGAGGTGTAGCAGGTCGCCCGTGGCGAGAGCGTCGTCGAGGGCCCGGTGGTTGGGTGGATGGTCGAGGCGGAAGTGTCGGGCGAGGGTTCCGAGCTTGCAGTCGGGGACCTCGTCGCGAACCAGGCGACGCGCCAGGGCGCACGTGTCGATCGACCGGTTGGCGAGTGGTGGGCGCTCGGATCGCTCGAGGGCCGCTCGGAGGAAGGAGAGGTCGAAGCGAACGTTGTGGCCGACGATGACGGAGTCGCCGACGAATTCGAGCAAGGCAGGAAGCACGGCTTCGATCGGGGGAGCGTCGTGCACCATCATCTCCGTGATGCCGGTCAGCACGGTGATACGGGGTGGGATCCCGCAGCCCGGATCGACCAGCGTCTGGAAGGTGCCAAGGGAGGCCCCTCCCCGGAGCTTGACGGCCCCGACCTCGGTGATTGCACAGGTCGAGGCAGCGGTCCCCGTCGTTTCGAGGTCGATCACGCAGAAGGTGACATCCGACAGCGGCGTGCCGAGATCGTCGAGCGATCGCTGGACCGGAGCGGGATGTGCGTCCGGTGGAGCGGCTGCCATGCACACCAGTGAATCGAACAGGTGTTCGTCTGTCAAGTACTCGGGCCCGGAAAACCCGCACTTCTTACGGAAATCACTCCTCGCAGGCGGGGCTGTCACACCCCCTGGCGAAGATGTCGCCATGACCAACACCCCGATCCATGAGCCAAATTCCCCTGCATGCCCGACCGGTTCCGAAGGCTCCCTGGTAGTCGACTGCGAGACCTGCAGCGAGCGCCACACCGCCACCTGCGACGATTGCGTCGTGACCTTCCTACTGGGCCGTCGCCCCGGCGAGGCCGTCGTGATCGACCTTGATGAACACCGCAGCCTTCGGATACTCGCCGACGCCGGCCTGGCTCCACCGCTACGACACGCTCCCGAGGGCCGCTGAAGGCCACGAGGCCATGTCAGAGCGCCTTCGGGCGCGTTGTCCGCCACGAGACCTGCGACGATGGCACCGTGGAGCAGGGCAGGGAGCCGGGATCGAACGACGCTTGCGAGGTGCTGGCAGACGAAGTCTGCGCGCTCGGCCGTCGGGCAGGACTCGATGCCGTAGGCATCGCCGATGCCTCTCCATTCCTCGCCACCCGTCGCCACCTCGAAGAGCGCCGTTCCCGGGGGCTCGCTGCCGACATGCAGTTCACCTACCGCAACCCAGAGCGGTCCACCGACCCCCAACGCACGCTGTCCGGCGCACGATCCCTGGTCGTCGGGGCGCTCTATACCCCGGCGCCCCGGCTCCAGCCCACGGCACCGTCCGAGGCGAGGGTTGCCGCCTACGCACGGGACGACCACTACGGGGAACTCCGGGCGGCACTTCGTGAGATGGCGGAGCTTCTGGTGGATCAGGGGTGGCAGGCCCGGGTCGTCGCCGACGACAACGCCCTCGTCGACCGCGAGGCCGCCGTCCGGGCCGGGATCGGCTGGTATGGCAAGAACGCCAACGTCCTGCTCCCGGGGAGGGGCAGTTGGTTCGTCCTCGGCTCCGTCGTCACCGACGCCCCGCTTCCGCCATCCACCGAGCCGGTCCGGGACGGCTGCGGGACCTGCGACCGGTGCATGTCGGCCTGTCCGACGGGCGCCATCGTCGAGCCCGGCGTCGTCGATGTGCGCCGCTGCCTGGCCTGGCTGGTGCAGGCCCCGGGGTCGATTCCGGTCGAGTTCCGGCAGGCGGTCGGTGATCGCCTGTACGGCTGCGATGACTGCCAGGAGGTCTGCCCGATCGGCCACGGCGAGCGCTCCGAGGCAGGCCACGAATCACCATCCGGAGCCGACGTGCCGGCCATCTGGGTACTGGAGGCCTCCGACTCCGACCTCCTTGACCGCTTCGGACGCTGGTACATCGCCGACCGCGACCCCCGCTACCTCCGACGCAACGCACTCGTCGTCCTCGGCAACGCGACGGACGAGGACCCTCTGGTCGACGCCCTCCTTCAGCGTTTCGCCGGGTCCCCGGACCCGATGCTTGGCGAGCACGCAGCCTGGGCGCTGGCCCGACGTGCGACCGGAAAACTTGTAGCGCCATGAGGTCGCACCTGCTGGTCACCAACGACTTCCCACCCAAGGTGGGGGGCATCCAGTCCTACCTCTGGGAGTTGTGGCGACGGCTCCCCCCCGAGGACGTGGCGGTCCACACCACGCCCCACAAAGGTTCGACAGCATTCGACGCCGAGCAGCGATTCGCGGTCACCCGGTCTCGTGAACCCTGGTTGCTTCCCCATCCATGGCTGCCCCGACGCGTCGGCCGCCTCGCCCGGGAACAGGATGCCGAACTGGTGGTCTGGGACCCGGCGATTCCCGTCGGCCTGGCCGCTCCACGGGTCGATGTGCCCTACGCCGTCGTCCTCCACGGCGCCGAGGTCACGATTCCGGGCAGGTTGCCCATCCTGCGCCCACTGCTGGGCCGGGTGTTGCGTGGTGCATCGCTCGTGATCAGTGCAGGTGGCTATCCGGCAGCCGAGGCTGAGCGGGCGGCAGGGGGCGGGCTCCCGACCCTCGTCGTTCCGCCGGGCGTCGACACCGACCGATTCGTTCCCCTCGACGACGGTGAACGTGCATCGGTGCGTAGGGAACTCGGCCTTCCGGTCGACGCCCCCCTGGTGGTCAGCGTCAGTCGACTCGTCCCCCGGAAGGGAATGGACACGTTGGTCAGGGCCGTGACCCGCCTAGCCGAGAAGGAGCCTGACGTGGTCCTGGCGATCGCCGGAGCCGGCCGCGAGCACGCCCGCCTCGAGTCGCTCATCGAGAGGACGGGCGCCCCTGCCATCCTGCTTGGACGGGTCGAGGAGCGCCTCCTGCCCGGCTTGTACGGAGCCGGCGACGTCTTCGGCATGCTCTGCCGGACACGCCTCGCCGGCCTCGAACAGGAGGGCTTCGGGATCGTTTTCCTCGAGGCGGCTGCGGCGGGCGTCCCCCAGGTGGCCGGGCGCAGCGGGGGAGCGGCAGAAGCCGTCGAGCACGGAGAGACCGGGCTCGTCGTGGACGACCCGACCGACGTGGAGGTCGTCGCCGAGGCGATCGGTGACCTGCTGGGCGATGAGGAAGCACGCAGGTCCATGGCGAGGGCCGGGCGGCAGCGGGTCGAGCGCGAGTTCTCCTACGAGGTGTTGGCCGACCGGTTGCGAGTCGGCATCGACGCCGCCGAACTCCGCACCGGACGGTGAGGGTGTCCGGACGACTCCCCACCCGTAACCGTCGTGCGGGAACGGCGACCACTTCGGTGCCCGCTCCATGAGCCCTGTCGATGAACCCCGCCATGCCCACGCCCCGAAGGTCGGGTTCGGGTAGTGTCGGAGGCGATGAGCGACCACGCCAGTCAACACACGCACATCCAGGCACCGCCCGACCTGTGCTTCGCCACGGTGCGCGATGTCGAGCGGTACCCCGAATGGGCCGTCGACATCAAGGAGGCCAACGTCCTCGCCCGCGATGACGAGGGCAGGGTTGGCGACGTGCAGTTCCGGGCGGCGGCGATGGGCCGCAGCAGCAGTTACACGCTGCGCTACACCTATGGATCCAACCCGCTGCGCATCTCCTGGCGCCTGATCGAGGGCGACGTGATGCGTCGCATGAGCGGCGAATACGAGTTCGTCGCCGTCGACGGTGATCCCAACGCTACGCAGGTCCACTACGACCTCGACGTCGACCTTATCGTCCGCCTGCCAGGCTTCGTGAAGCGACGCCTCGAGGCCAAGATCGTCCACGCAGCGATCGACGACCTCAAGGGTCACATCGAGAGTCTGGCAGCCCCCCCTATTTCCCCGATCACCCGTGGGTAGGGACTTCTCCTAAAGGCAACGCAGGAGTCCCGCTACGCTCGTCGCCGATGGAGTACCGGCGCATCACTGCACTTCCGCCCTACGTCTTTACGGTCATTGACACGCTGAAGGTCGAGGCACGACGGGCCGGCAGGGATGTCGTCGACCTCGGATTCGGCAACCCCGACCTGCCCTCCCCGGACGTGGCGGTCGACAAGTTGGCCGAGGCCGCCCGCAACCCGCGGAACCACCGCTATTCGTCCAGCCGCGGCATCCCGAAACTCCGGCGGGCCGCCGCGGACCTCTACGAACGGCGGTTCGGCGTGACCCTCGATCCCGAGACGCAGGTCATTCAGACGATCGGTGCAAAGGAAGGCTTTCCCACCTCATGTGGGTGATGCTCCAGCCCGGCGATGCGGCACTGGTGCCGTCACCGTCGTACCCCATCCACCGCTATTCGCCGCTGCTCGCCGGCGCCGACGTCCGTGAGATGCCGTTCACGACCGACGGCGACTTCATCGGTGCGCTGCGGGACGGGTGGGAGTACTCCTGGCCGAAGCCCCGGGTGGTCGTTCTGTCGTTTCCCCACAATCCGACGACGGCGTGCGTGGACCTCGACTTCATGACCGAGGTCGTCGAGTTCGCCCGGGAACGAGACGTGCTCCTGGTCCACGACTTCGCCTATGCCGACCTCGGCTTCGACGGTTATCAGCCCCCGTCGATCCTCGAGGTGCCCGGGGCGGACGAGGTAGCGGTCGAGTTGTATTCGATGACGAAGAGTTACTCGATGGCGGGCTGGCGCGTAGCGTTCATGGTCGGTCATGCGCCGACCATCGCAGCCCTGGCGAAGCTCAAGTCATACCTCGACTACGGGACCTTCCAGCCGATCCAGATTGCAGCAACGGTCGCGCTCAACGAAGCGCCAGAGCATCCACGGGAGGTATGCGCCATCTATGAGGCCAGGCGCAATGCGCTGTGTTCGGGACTCGAGCGCATCGGCTGGTCCGTCGAGCCGCCAAGGGGAAGCATGTTCGTGTGGGCGCCAATCCCCGAGCCCTACCTGGGGATGGGCTCCGTCGAGTTCGCCAGCCACCTGGTGCGGGAGGCCGATGTCGCCGTCTCGCCGGGCGTCGGCTTTGGACCGGGCGGGGAGGGCTACGTCCGCTTTGCCCTCATAGAGAACGAGCAACGGATCACCCAGGCGGTGCGCACCCTACGCGGCTGCCTGGATTGGTTGTCCTGAGGAGGGGGAGACATGCGCATCGGCATCCTGACGGGCGGAGGAGACTGCCCCGGCCTCAACGCCGTCATCCGAGCCGTCGTCCGGCGGGTGGAACGAGACCACGACGGAACCGTCCTCGGCTTTCGCGACGGCTGGAACGGGGTCATCGAGGACGATGCCATTGATCTGGACGTGGAGGCCTGCCGGGGACTCCTCCCACGTGGCGGAACCGTCCTCGGCACCTCGCGGATCCAGCCGTTCGGCGTCGAGGGGGGAGTCGAGGCGTGCCGCTCCACGCTCGAAGCTCGCGGCGTCGACGCACTGGTTGTCGTGGGAGGCGAAGGAACCCTTTCCTGTGCACGCGAGATGCACGATGGCGGGTTCCCCGTCGTGGGGGTGCCCAAGACGATCGACAACGACATTGCGGGGACCGACTTCACCTTTGGCTTCGCAACCGCCGTGGAGATCGCCACCGAAGCCATCGACCGACTCCACACGACAGCCGAATCACACGACCGGGTCATGGTCGTCGAGGTGATGGGCCGACACGTCGGGCACATCGCCGCCTGGGCGGGCCTGGCGGGCGGTGCCACGGTCACGCTGGTTCCGGAGGAACCCTTCGACATCGACGAGGTCTGCGAGCGGGTCCGGCGCCGCCACAGCCGTGGCCGCTACGCATCGATCGTCGTGGTCGCCGAGGGCGCCGTCCCGGCGGCGGGGACGATCGATCTTCCCGAACCCGAACTCGATCGCTTCGGCCATGCAAGGCTCGGGGGCATCGCCCACCGGATCGCTGCCGAGATCCGGTCCCGGACGTCCTTTGAGACCCGCGTCACGATCCTCGGCCACGTGCAACGGGGCGGCACGCCGACGGCGTTTGATCGGGTTCTGGCCACCCGATTCGGCGTAGCAGCAGCCGACGCTGCCGTGGAGGGCGACTTCGGGACCATGTCCGCACTGCACGGGGGCGACATCGTGCAGATTCCACTCGAGGAGGCGGTCGGCCACCTCAAGGTCCTGGACGCCGACCTGTGGGGGACCGCCCGCGTCTTCTTCGCCTGACCCGACCGGTTTCGCCCCCTCCAGGTTCTCAGAGTCCGGGATCAACCTTCCTCGGGCGCCTGGTATTTCGGGTCGAAGGTGGCGTAGTTGGCGCAGTAGACGGGGGCACCCTCCTCGGTCAGTTCGCCGTCGCTCACTGGGATGTTGACCGGAATCAGATCTCCGTCGCGCTCGACGAGGATCTTCACCAGTTGGATCTCGGCCCCGACGATCAGTTCGGTGGCCGTGCAGACGAGCATGGCGTAGGCGAGGCGGTTGCTCGTCGAGTCGTCCTGCGGGAAGCCGTCGAGGCTGTCCAGGTAGATCTCGAGCAGGGTTCCGTTCAGCGCTGTGCCGATGATCGCGCTGCCCTCGATGAAGGGGGAGATGTACTCCTCCTCCTGCTCCTCGAGGTTCGGGCCGGCCAGCACCTGCTCGAGGATCGTGTTGACCGTGCCGTCCGGGTCGATGTCGCGCGTGACCTTGGCCAACTGCATGCGATCCTCGAAGCTTCGTGCGAGGAAGATCTCGACCTCCTCGGTGTCCGGGGAGGGGATCGTCGTCGTGACGTCCGGTTGCAGAGCGTCGGGAATGGGCGCCGAGACCGACCGCGGCTGGTTCTCCACGGTGATGCCGCAGGCAGTCGCTAGCAGCGACAGTCCGAGGAGTGCTGCCGCGGCTACGGGGGTCCTTGTGCGGCTCATGTGATCGCCGCCGTGGGGTCGTCCAGAGGGAGTGGCAACTCGATGACGAATCGGGCGCCGGAACCGCCGTCGTAGCGATCCTCGACCCAGACCCTCCCAGCGTGGAGGCGGACGTCCTCCCAGACGAGGCTGAGGCCCAGGCCGGCCCCGGAGGTCCCGCCGCGACGACCGGCCGAGGATCCACGGGAGAAGCGGTCGAAGATCTGTTCTCGTTCGGAGGCCGGTACGCCTGGTCCGTCATCATCGATTCCAATCCGGACGACCTCGGAGTCCCGCTCCATGAAGACCCCCGTGAGGCCACCGCCGTGGTGTGTTGCGTTGCCCAGGAGGTTGGCCATCACCCGGGCCAGGCGCCGCTTGTCAGCATCGATCATGACCGGCCTTCCGCCGAAGCCGTCTGTCACGTCGACATGGTCGAGGTGGGCGGCGCGCAGCGAGGCGTGGACGAAGTTACTGACGTTGATCTCGGTCAACTCCAGGGAAGCGGCGCCTGCGTCGAAGCGCGAGATCTCGAGCAGGTCCTCGACCATCCGGCTGAATCGGGCCAGGTCCTGGGAGAGGAGGTCGAGGGCGGTCCGGGAACGCTCGGAGAACTGGTCGCGACGGGCCTCCAGGACGCCGACGGTGGTNGTGAGGGTCATCAGGGGGCTCCGAAGNTCGTGNCTGACCTCGGAGGCGAAGCGGGCGTCGCGACGAATCCTCGNCTCGAGGGCCTCGACCATGCCGTTGAACGAATCGGCCANGTTGTCNAGGTCGGGGTCGGCCTGTCGTTCGAGNCGTGTGTCGAGNCGGCCCCCGGCGATGGCCCGGGCGGCTTCGCTGACCCGTCGCAGGGGACGCAGGGTGCGGCGGCTCGCCCACCANCCGATCACCGCACCGAGCAGGGTNGTCGCGGCNCCCGCCGAGAGCAGGATGATCCTGATGCTTCCNAGCGTGTCGGCGACNCCGTCGAGGTCGACGACGACGTAGTAGGCGGCGTCGAACGAGGGCAACGGGATNCCGATCACCAACTGGGGNCGGCCGGCGACGATTGCTCGGATCTGTCCGGGCTGGCCATCATCGACGAGTGCCGTGAGNACGCCGGGGATGTCTCCGCGACCGAACTCGGGAGCGAGGAGCCAGTCGGCNCCGAGGCGCACCAGGGGTTGGCTGCCTTCGAGGCTCGTCAGCGAGTCCAGCATGGAGGGAAGGTCCTCGACNGTGGCATCCGGNGTGAGNTGGTTGTTGAGGCGGACGGCGTTGTTGACGGCGATGGCGGCAGCGCTCTCCTCGCGTGCCTCGATGAACTGTTCGCGAGACAACACCATGGTGNCGCCGGCGAGCACCACCGAGAGTATGAGGCCGCTGATGGCGAAGGCCATCGAGATGCGCGTCCGAAGCCCGACCGGCCTGATGGAGCGCCTCTCCTCGGTGACGGTGGTCATGTCAGGGCTGGAGCTTGTACCCCATGCCGCGAACGGTCACGACGAAGCGAGGGNTGGCGGCATCGGGCTCGATCTTGGTCCGTAGGCGGCGGACGTGGACNTCCACCAGGCGACCGTCGCCGAAGTAGTCGTACCCCCANACCCGCTCGAGGAGGTCCTCACGGCTNAGGATCTTGCCGGCATGCTGCCCGAGTTCNACCAGGAGTTGGAACTCGGTCCTGGTCAGGTGGACCTCGATTCCGGCCAGGCGGACCACTCCCTCCTCGGGGGCTATCTCCAACTGGTCGAAGTGCATGGTCGCCGGCATCGTCTCGGAGGAGCGGTACCGGCGGAGTAGGGCACGGATCCGCGCCGAGAGTTCCTTCGGGGCGAACGGCTTGGTGAGGTAGTCGTCGGCACCCGCCTCGAGGCCGGCGACGACATCGTGGGTGTCGGAGCGTGCTGTGACCATGACGATCGGCACGGCGCTCGTCCGTCGGATGCTGCGGCAGACCTCGAAGCCGTCAACGCCCGGAAGCATGATGTCGATGAGGACGACGTCGCTAGGTTCCCGGGTGAAGGCCGCCAGTGCTTCCTCGCCNTTGGCNGTCTCCTCNACCTCCCAGCCCTCGTCCTCGAGGGCGAGTCGGACGGCGGTGCGGATGCGTTCGTCGTCCTCGACGGTCAGGATCCGTGTTCCCACGTGCATCATCGTGCCCGATTTGTGATGCGAATGCTGACCAGCGCTCGAAATCGGTGGAAAACGGCGAGAGTGCGCGCCGGTCAGGCTCGGTCGGCCTCCACAGATCGGAGTAGTTCGGCGAGTGCGTCACGAAGCCCCGGGGGGGCTGCCAGGACGAAGTCGCCGTCGGTCGGATTGCCGTCGAGGTCGCCGACCGTGCCCCCGGCCTCGCGGACCAGGACCGTTCCCGCGGCGATATCCCANGGATTGAGNCCGCGCTCNTAGAAGGCGTCGACGCGCCCGGCGGCCACATTGGCCAGGTCCATGGCGGCACCGCCTCCACGCCGGATGTCGCGGATCCGGGGAATTACCTNGACGAGGCCAGCCGCCTGCCTGCGCCGACGGTCCGGGTGGTAGCCGAATCCNGTCGCCACGAGNGCNTGTGAGAGCTCCACCTGGTCGCTCACCCGGATCGGCTCACCGTTGCAGGTGGNGCCGGCGCCCCTTGCGGCGGCGAACTCGTGGCCGAGGGCCGGGTCGACGATGACGCCGGCGGTGGGCTCTCCGTCGACCTCTGCCCCNATGGAGATCGAATAGCCGGCGAGGCCGTAGACGAAGTTCGTGGTGGCGTCGATCGGGTCGATGATCCAGCGAACCCCACTGGTTCCGGGCAGCGAGGTCTGCTCTTCGCCGAGGATTCCGTCGTCGGGCCGAGCGTCGAGTAGCCGGGAGACGATCTCCAACTCGGACCAGCGGTCGGCGCTGGTGACCAGGTCGGTGGCGGAACTCTTGGTGCGTTCCACCGGNGTCCTGCCGGCNAGTCGTCGAAGTTCGGGGGCCACGGCGCGGGCCACCTCGAGGGCGAGGTCTCGTAGCGTCGTCGGATCGGCCATGGGGTGTCAGGCGATGGGGTGGTGGTCCCGAGCCGCCTGCTGGAGCTCGTTGGTNCGCCATTCGGCCATCGCCCGCAGCGTGAGTGTCGCCACGATGCCGACACCGACCGCCGCTCCAACTGCACCGAGCACCCCGAGTGACCCGGCCAGCNTCGTGCAACCGTCGGCGCACTGGAGGTCGGTNACGGCGTAGCCCACGAGCCCNCCGCATGCGCCGGCGACGAGTACGGCGACGAACGCCAGGACNCGGGCCATGATCGGCGGGGCNGCCGACGGGGGGACCGAAGGAATGGCGTCGGATGCAGTGGTACCCACGGGGGCGAGGCTACTGGTCGCCANCCNGATGGGCAGCGGGGGATCCGGTGCGCCTTTCGGGCGCGAGACTGGGTGCATGCGTGATTGGAGCGTTGCCGGGGGCCTCATCCTGCGAGAAGACCGTCTTCTCCTGGTGGCGAACCGTCGTCGGGACGGTCGCATCGAGTGGACGCCGCCGGGAGGGGTCGTCGATTTCGGCGAGACCAGCCTCGAGGCGCTCGGTCGGGAGGTCCGAGAGGAGACCGGCCTGGAGGTGACGTCCTGGTCGGACCTCGTCTACGGCGTGTCCGTCGACTTTCCGGACCGGGAGATGCGCCTGGGGGTCGAGGTCTTCCGGGCGGAACGGTGGTCCGGGGACCTGACCTTCGAGGATCCGGACGGCATCGTCGAGGACGGGGTCTTCGTCGACGGTGAGGAGGGATCCGTCCTCCTGGAATCGGCGCCGCGCTGGGTGTGGGAGCCGGTCGGCGACTGGCTGGCCGGACGGGTTCCGGACGGCGCCCGCTACGACTTCCTCGTCAGCGGCACGAGTCCCGGGAACCTCGACGTCGAACGCCGGTGAGCGACGCGCACTCGTCGGGACCCACCGGGTCATCCGACCCTCTCGAAGGCAGCCCTGCGACGATCCTGCACGTCGACATGGACGCATTCTTCGCGTCGGTCGAGTTGGTGCGCCATCCGGAGTTGCGTGGGAGGCCGGTACTCGTCGGTGGAACCGGGGAGCGGGGAGTGGTCGCCGCTGCCTCGTACGAGGCCCGAGTCTTCGGCGTCCACTCGGCGATGCCGTCGGTTGTCGCCAGGCGGCTGTGCCCCGACGCCGTCTTCCTTCCCGGCGACCATTCCCACTACGGGGAAGTCAGCCGACGAATCATGGCGATCTTCCGGCGGTTCCCCCCCCTGGTCGAACCGCTGTCGCTGGACGAGGCATTCCTGGATGTGTCCGGTTCGGTCACGCTTCTCGGTCCTCCTGCCGATCAGGCGACGGAGATCCGCCGACTCGTGTACGTCGAGGAGGGACTCGGGTGCAGCGTCGGGGTCGCCCCGAACAAGTACCTGGCGAAGCTCGCCAGCGAGCAGGCCAAGCCGCGGGTCAGCGAGCGGGGAACGGAGGAGGGTGCAGGGGTCCTCGTCGTGCGCTCCGGTGAGGTCGCGGATTTCCTCGAACCGCTGCCCGTCTCGACGATCTGGGGTGTGGGCCCGCGAACCGACGAGAGGCTGCAGCGCCTGGGTGTCCGGACGGTTGGAAAGTTGGCCGAAGTTCCCGAGCACACCCTGGTCGACCTCTTCGGCGAGATGGTCGGGCGACATCTCTGGCGGCTCGCACGGGGCATCGACGAACGCCCCGTCGACCCGGAGCAGTCGGTCAAGTCGATCAGCCATGAGGAGACTTTTGCGAGCGATCGCACCAGCCATGGCGAACTCCGTCGCGACCTGGTCCGACAGGCGGATGCCGTGGCGGTGCGCCTCCGGGCGGGTGGGAGCGCCGGACGAACGGTGACCGTCAAGGTGCGGTTCGCCGACTTCGAGACCGTGACGCGTTCGCACACCCGGGCCGACCCCACCGACGTCGCTGCCGAGATCCTCGAGATCGCCGAGGGCCTCCTCTTGGGGCTGGATCCGACACCGGGAGTGCGGCTCCTGGGGGTGGGGGTGAGCGGCCTCCAGGACGCTTCGGTTCGACAACTTCGATTCGAGGACCTCGATACCCGGACCCGAGGACAGGCCGAGCGGACCGTCGACGAGATCAGGCACCGGTTCGGAAAGGGGATCATCGGGCATGGAGGAGCATTCCCGCCTTCTGATGGGCCTCGGCCCGGCTCCGGGAACAGCCCTTGGGGGCCCGACGAGGCTTGAAGGGGCTCGAACATCGCCACGCGCGTTGTGGTCACACTCCCGCTGTGCGATGCTGAATGACACCAATGTCGAGACGGAGGGCCGCGTGCCACTGTCCAAGGATGAGGAACGAATCCTCAGCGAGATCGAGCAGCAGCTCTACGACACCGATCCTCGCTTAGCGCGCGAGGTGGCCGAGACGACGATCTACACGGATGCCTTGCGCAGGCTGAAGTGGTCGNTTTTCGGCTTCGTGGCCGGNGTGGCATTGATGATCGTCACCCTGTCGACGTCGTANCTCNTGGCGTTCATGGGCTTCCTCACGATGTTGGGTTCGGCGCTGGTCCTCGAGCGGANNNTTCGCCACCTCGGGAAGACGGGNCTCGANCAGGGCCGCCGNTCCCCGAAGACCGCATCCCTGCGCGACACCTTCGGNAATACCCGCCAGAAGATGCGCGAGCGCTTCGAGCGCGGCGAACCCGGCCGTAGCTGATCCCAGAACNGGTTTCTTNGTGGCCCNTNTCCTGGCCATNGACATCGGCGGTACCAAGATCGCGGCAGGTGTCGTCGGTCCATCAGGCGATGTGCTNGTCCGTTCCCGGATCCCCACCAGTGCCACGTCCGGCGAAGACCTCTTGGAGCGTGTCGCCACCCTGGCGGCAGAGGTGCTCGATGCGGCTGCCGTGCGGCCCGACGTCGTCGGTGTCGGATGCGGCGGGCCCATGCTCGTCGGGGGTGCCGAGGTCTCGCCCCTGAACATCCCCGAGTGGCGCGANTTCCCGTTGCGGGGGCGCCTNGCCGAACGCTTCGACCTCCCGACCTTCGTCGACAACGACGCCAAGGCGCTGGCGCTCGGGGAAGGATGGAGGGGAGCGGCGGTCGGCGTGAGCGACTACCTGGCCATGGTNGTCTCGACGGGGATCGGTGCGGGAATCGTGCTCGACGGACGCCTACTCGACGGCGCGGACGGGAATGCCGGGCACATCGGGCACGTCGTCGTCGAGCCGGGTGGGCGCCTGTGTGCGTGCGGCGTGCACGGTTGCCTCGAAGCCGTGGCGTCGGGAACCGCGCTCGCAGGGGAACTCGGCCATCCGGCTGCACAGGCGCCGATCCACATCCGTGAACGTACGGGACGGTACGTCGGACGAGGCGTTGCGGCAGTGGTCAACCTCCTCGACCTCCGCCTGGCGGTGGTGGCCGGATCGGTGGCCCTCGGATTCGGCGATCCGTTCTTCGCTGCCGCCAACGAGGAGCTGGAAACCGGTTGCGGCCTCGAGTTCACCGCAGGCGCCAGGATCGTCCCGGCAGGACTGGGCGCTGACGGTCCGCTGGTGGGTGCCGCAGCTGTCGGCCTTCGCGGCCTCGGCGCACTCGAGTTCATCGCATGAACGTTCGCCTGCTCCTTCGGTTCGCAGCAGCCGTAATCGTTCGCCCTCGGCTCTGGGTGACGGCGCTCCGACAGGCGCATCGCCTGGCGCCCCGGGGGTGGTGGCGCCGACCACCCTTCCTGCCGCTCCCGGATCGCGGCTATTCGGCATTCCGGCAGGTCACGCAGTATGGCGACGCCGACCACGCTCCGGACGTTGAGGATGTCCTTGTGTGGCTCGAGTGGTGTCGGGCCCTCCCTGCGGCAGTGGGCACCGGAAGTTCCGATGACCCCACAGGGGGCGACCAGTAGGGTTCCGTAGTGGCCAACTCCCTGATCCTCAACGCCACCTATGAGCCGCTGTCGATCGTGTCGACCCGGCGGGCGGTCGTCCTCGTGCTGGGAGAGCGGGCGGAGATGGTCCACGCCACCGGGCGGGTCGTCCACTCTGAGCTCCTCGAGATCGACGAACCCTCGGTGGTCCGCTTGTCGCGCTATGTCCACGTCCCTCGGCACCGGCGCCGGGGCTTCAGCCGTCGGGCGGTCCTCCACCGCGACGAGCACCGCTGCCAGTACTGCGGTTCCCAGGCGGAGAGCGTCGACCACGTCGTGCCGAGGAGCCGCGGGGGCGCCCACGACTGGGAGAACGTGGTTGCCGCATGCCGTCGCTGCAACACCCGCAAGAGTGATCGGCCGCTTGCCGAATCCGGGCTGTGGCTCCGTCGGGAGCCCCGGGTGCCCCGGCTCTCGACCTGGTTCGTGATGATGGCCGGATCCGTACCCCGGTCATGGGAGCCCTACCTTGACCTGGTGGCCGGCCAGACGGCGTGAACGGCTGGGAGTGCGAGTGGCCCACGGGCGGTGTCGCCGAGCGCCACCACCGGGACCCGTGCTTCGACGTCCGTCGGGTGCTGGTCCACGAGGTCGCCCATCCGACGCTGGTGCTCGGGAGCGCCCAGCGTGATCAAAGGTTCCTGCCGGAGGATGCCCGGCTACAGGCCGCCGGCTGTGGCCTGGTTCGACGTCGCTCCGGTGGTGGTGGCGTGCTCCTGCGCCCGGGCCATGTGCTCTGGGTGGATGTCGTCCTTCCGCGGGGTGACGTCCTCTGGGACGACGACGTGGGGTGTTCGGGCCTGTGGCTGGGTGACGTGTGGTCGACGGTGCTCGCCGGCCTCGGCCTCGTCGCCGACGTGCATCGAGGACCGTTGGTCGGAGGATCCTGGTCCGAGGCGGTCTGCTTCGCTGGACGCGGACCGGGCGAGGTGTCGGTCGACGGCCGGAAGGTGGTCGGCATCAGCCAGCGTCGCACCCGGGAGGGGGCGTGGTTCCAGTGTGCGGCCCTCCTCGAATGGCGGCCCCGCGAACTGGTCGACCTGCTCGGCCTCGAGCCGGTGGAGCAGGTGACAGCGGAACTGGAGGAGCGCGCCGTCGGCCTGGTCGACCTCCTGGCGCAGGACGCGCCGGATCCCGAGGAACTGGTTGCGGCCTTCGTGGCCGCACTCCCGGTAGGCGACTGACCCGTTCGGGCCCGGCTTCCAGGCCGGTAATTCGGCGGGAAAGCGCGCCCTGGTGGGGCGATGGCTTGCACTGGTGGGGCTTATACCCATATAGTGGTGCAAAGTGGAGTCAAAGGGGGACTCGATGCCTCCCCCTTCAAACCTCGAGTCCACGAACCAGATCCACGATCCGGAGAGGAGGGGAGAGCGACATGGCCTTCGATGTATTCGTCGGAACCTTCGAACACACACTGGACGACAAGGGACGCATCGTCCTTCCCGCCAGGTTCCGGTCCCACTTCGCCGACGGCGGGTATCTCACCCTGGGGGAGGGTTGGGTCGAACTGCGGAGCACCGTGGAGTTCCGAGGCATGGTCGACCGCATGAAGGCCAAGGTACGCGACGGCGAGGCCAACCCGAAACTGACCGAGGCGTTGGGGTCGGAGTCCCAACTGGTGCAACCGGATGCCCAGGGCCGCGTCACCCTGTCAGCACGGTTCCAGAAGGATGCCGCCCTCGAACGAGAGGTCGTGCTCGTCGGTGCCATCGACACGATCAAGATCTATGCGGCATCGACCTGGCGCGAGGTGGAACGGTCAAACGCCACCATCGTCGCCGAGGCGTACCGCCAGGGCATCGGAATCTGAGCAAGAGGGAAGTGGAGGTGGCACGGCGCAACTCGACCACGAGGACGAGGAACGGCGAACCCGGCCGTCCTTCGACAGTCCCCCGATCGGCAGGATGGGAGGTCCCTACTCCGCCCGCTTGCCATCCAGCCCGCCTGGGAGAGAAATCCCGGCGTGCGCCCGCTGATCGGGGGACTGTCGAGGGACGGAGGGCATGCCGCCANTCCNTCACCGCNGCGACCATGGACATTCCCGCCCCCNCTCCCAATCCCGAGGATGGCTTCCGCCACCTCCCNGTGATGCTCGACGNGGTCGTCACNTCGCTNGCNCCGACGCCTNCCGGAATCCTGCTCGATGCCACCGTTGGCGGGGGAGGCCACGCCGCTGCACTCCTNGAGGCCCGCCCCGACTGCCGACTCCTCGGCATCGACCGCGATGCNGACGCCATCGGGGCCGCCGGCCTGCGTCTTGCTCCCTTCGGTGAGCGCGTCCGCCTCGTGCGCGCAGCCTTCGGTGACCTCGGCACGGTCCTCGAGGACGAACTCGGTCAGGAGTGCCTCGCCGGCTTCCTGTTCGACCTCGGTGTGTCGTCACCGCAACTCGATCGTCCGGACCGCGGCTTCAGTTATCGCGAACCCGGACCGCTCGACATGCGGATGGATCAGCGCCAGGGCCTGATAGCGGACGACGTCGTCAACGGCTATGCAGAGTCCGACCTCGCTGCGGTACTCCGGACCCACGGCGACGAGAGGTACGCGCGCCGGATCGCTGCGGCAGTTGTCGCGGCCCGTCCCGTCAGCGACACCGTCGAGTTGGCGGGCCTCGTCCGTGAGGCCATCCCGGCCCCGGCCCGACGCCGTGGCGGGCATCCGGCCAAGCGGACCTTCCAGGCCCTGCGGATCGAGGTCAACGACGAGTTGGCCCAACTGCCCGGCACCCTCGACCTAGCGGTCCAGCGACTGGTGGTCGGTGGTCGGGGAGTGGTCCTGGCCTACCACTCCGGCGAGGACCGGATCGTGAAGGAGCGCTTCGACTGGGCAGCGACGGGTGGGTGTATGTGCCCGGCCCGACTTCCCTGCGGTTGCGGGTCCGTGTCGATCGCCCGCATCCCCCGTCGTGGTGCCCACCGGCCCGACGAGGCGGAACAGGCCCGCAACCGACGGGCAACCAGCGCCCGCCTACGCGTCCTCGAGCGGACCGACCCGGTGAGCCGTCCATGACCGCCGTCCTGCGCCTTCCCCGGCCGCTCCGTCGCGAGACACCGATCGCGGTCCCCGATCCGGGTGTTGTCGCCGATGTCCGCGCCGTGATCGGACCCCTGGCGGTCTTCATCGTTGTCACCGTCTTCCTGGCCGCACTCCTGTTGGCAGGGTTCCACAGCGTCCTCGTGGACGGCCAGTTCGAGGTCGACCGCCTCCAGAGCCGACTCGACGACGGCCGGGAACAGGCGCAGGTGCTCCGCATGGAGGTTGCCCGCCTCGAGAGCCCGAGTCGAATCCTCCACGTGGCCCAGGGGCGCCTGGGCATGGTGCCGCCGCCCGAACGGGTCTACCTCCCTGCCGTCCTGCCCGGTGACCCGGCACAGCCGATCCCGGCACCCGTCGGGAACCCGTTCGGGACCCTCCACCGATGAGTCGACGCCCGGATCCCAGCGCCAGCCGTGGTCAGGGGTCGAGGCGTGTCGTCCCCCTCCGCAAGACGGCCCACAGCCTCCGGTGGCGTTGCCTTGCCACAGGAGTCACCTTCGTGCTGATCGCGGCAGCGCTCGCCTGGCGCCTCGTGTCACTCCAGATCCTCGAGCCCGATCGCTACCTTGCCCATGGAGCGGCTCAGCGCATCAGCATCGTTGACCTCCCGGCGGCACGGGGTGCCATCCTCGACCGCAACGGCGTGGACCTCGCACTCTCGGTGCCGCTCCAGACCGTCGCCGCCAACCCCCGACTCATCGAAGACCCGATCCGCGCTGCCAGGGCCCTTGCCCAGATCGTGGACACCGACGTCGAGACCCTCGAGGAGCGGCTCTCCAATGGTCGCGCCTTCGTCTACGTGGATCGGCAGGTCTCCGAGGATGTCGCTGAGGCCGCACTCGACCTGGACCTGACGGGCATCTTCTCGATTCAGGAACGCTCCCGGGTGCGTCCCGGCGAGGACTCGGCGATCGCCATCCTCGGGCGGACCGATATCGACGACACCGGGGTCAGCGGGCTGGAGTACGTGTACGACGACATGCTCTCCGGAACACCAGGCGAGTTGATCGTCGAGACCGGAGCCCGGGGTTCCACGATTCCCGGCGGCGAGTACCAGATCGAGCCGGCGGTCCTGGGCAGCGACGTCGTGTTGTCGATCGACCGCTCCCTCCAGTTCGCGGCCGAACGTCTCCTTGCCGAGGGAGTCGAGGCCGCAGGTGGCGAGGCGGGAATCCTCATCGCCATGGACCCGGAGACGGGAGAGATCCTGGCTTCGGCAGCGGTGGTACGCGAAGGGGGGGAGATTCGCCCCTCGACCGAGCACCGTGCCGTCACCTGGAGCTACGAGCCCGGCTCGATCATGAAGCCCCTCACCTTCTCCGCAGTCCTCGAATCCGGAATCGGTGCCCCCTCGAGCGTGCGTGAGGTGCCGGGCTGGGTCCATGTCCACGACAGCGATTTTCGGGACTCCTTCCCCCACGAGGAAGAGCAGTGGTCGATCGCCGACATCCTCCGCCGGTCCTCCAACGTCGGCACGATCCTCTGGGCGGTCGACCTCGGCGAGGAACGCCTCTACGAGCGGCTGCTCGAATTCGGCCTGGGTCGGACCACCGAACTGGACTTCCCCGGAGAGGCGGCTGGCATCCTGCCCGTCGTGGGCAAGTGGTCGGGAACATCGCTTCCGACCATTGCCATCGGCCAGGGAGTTGCCGTGACCCCACTCCAGATGGTCACGGCCTTCTCGACGATTGCCAACGAGGGGCGTCGACCCGCGCCCACCCTGGTGCTTGGAACGCGGGACACTATGGGCGTGTTCCAACCTTCCGAACGAGCTCCCGATCAACAGGTCCTTGAGCCGGAGACATCGCGCCAACTGCTCGCCATGCTCGAAATGGTGGTCGAGTCAGGTACCGGCACGAGGGGCCAGGTCCCCGGCTACCGAGTGGCGGGCAAGACCGGCACCGCATGGAAGCCCCGACCCGAGGGGGGATACGGGGAGGGCAGTGGCAACATCGACTATGTGTCGAGCTTCGTGGGGATGCTGCCTGCAGAGGACCCGGAGCTCGTGGTCCTGGTTGTCGTCGACGAACCGGGGTTGAGTACCTACTCTGGCGGTCGTGCCGCGGCACCGATCTTTGCCGACTTCGCGCAGTTCGCGGTTCGACAGCGCCGCATCCCCTCCGAGGCTGAACGCATCGGCCTCGAGGAGACCGGCCGGGTGATGGCGGCGACGCCCGCCCAGGTGGCGGCACTCGAGGCGGCCGAGGCGCTGGCCCTGGAGGAGGCCGAGCGGAATTCAGGCGAGGTCGCTGCGTCGACCGGGGGCTGACATGGACCTGGGCGAACTCCTCGAGGTGGCGCGCCGCGAGTGGGGCGACGACCTTCCGACGGACGGGATCGAAGCCGAGGTGACCGGCATCGCCTATGACTCCCGGCATGTGGTCCCGGGAGACCTCTTCTGCTGCCTGCCGGGATTGGTTGAGGACGGACATGACCATGCGTCAGAGGCGGCGCTTGCCGGTGCCTCGGCACTCCTCGTCGAACGCCTCCTGGACCTGAAGGTGGCCCAGGTGCTCGTTCCCGACGCCCGCCGGACCATGGCGCTCTTGGCCTCCGTCCTCCACGGCCGTCCCTCCCGCCGACTCGACGTGGTCGGGGTTACGGGCACCAATGGCAAGACCAGCGTGGTGCACATGCTCGCAGAGGTGCTCCGTCACGGTGGCCGACACGTTGCAGAGTCGGGGACTCTCACAGGCATCCGTACCACTCCAGAGGCCCCCGACCTCCAGGCCCAGTTGGCCGCCTGGGCGGACGAGGGCGTGGAAACCGTGTGTATGGAGGTCTCGTCGCATGCACTGTCGCAGCACCGGGTGGACGGCATCGGGTTCGCCGCGGTGGCACATATGAACCTGACCCGCGACCACCTCGACTACCACGAGTCGATGGAGACCTATGCGGCGGCAAAGCAGCGCCTGCTGGTTCGGGAGTTCACCGGCCGGGGGGTGGTCGTCGCGGACGACGATGGCGGCCGGGAGAGGGCTGAGGCCGCCCGACGTTCAGGCCTCGAGGTCGTGGAAGTCTCGACATCTGGGGCAGCTGTCACTGTCGGCTCGAGTGGGTCCCGGTTCGAATGGCGGGGTGGCGAGGTCGACCTCCCGCTCCCCGGGGGCTTCGCCGTCACGAACGCCCTTGTGGTCGCCGAACTGGCCGCCCTCCTCGGGATGTCGGCGGCGGAGGCCCGTGAGGCTCTCGGCACGCTCGAACCCGTGCCCGGCCGCTTCGAGCACCTGCCCGAGGTCGCCGGTATCAGCGTGGTCGTCGACTACGCCCACACGCCCGATGCGATCGCCTCAGCGCTGGCTGCCGCACGGGTGGTGGCGGATGGTCGGGTCCTCTGCGTCTTCGGATGCGGCGGTGGAAGGGACCGGGGAAAGCGGCCTGAGATGGGTCGAGCGGCCCTGTTGGGCGCCGATGTCGTCGTGGTGACGTCGGACAATCCGAGGGATGAACCACCTGAGGGGATCATTGCGGACATTCTTTCCGGTATGGATGCGACTTCGCTAGGGGATGCGGCCTCCGAAAAGGGGCTCACTGAGGTGATCGTGGAGCCCGATCGACGTAGCGCGATAGCGAAGGCGATCGGCCTCGCCCTCCCCGGTGACCTCGTTCTCGTCGCCGGGAAGGGGCACGAGTCGGTGCAGGAGGTCGGCGCCCTGCGCCTGCCATTCGACGACCGTGGGGTCGCCGCCGAACTGCTGGGGATGCGGTCGTGATCCGTCTCCTCATCGCCGCTGGCGTGGCGATGTCCACCTCGCTCATCGGGACACGGGTCCTCATCCGGTGGCTGTCCCGGTTGCGGATCGGCCAGCCGATCCGCAACGACGGCCCCGAGGGCCACGCCACCAAGGCGGGCACCCCGACCATGGGTGGCCTTGCGATCGTGACTGGTGCCTTCCTCGGATACGTCCTGAGCGACCTCTACCACGGCATCTACACGCGCACCGGAATCTTCGTGATGCTGGCGATCATCGGTGGCGGGGCCGTGGGCCTGCTGGACGATTGGATCAAGGTCGTTCGGGAACGGAGCCTGGGCCTCAACAAGCGGGCCAAACTGCTCGGCCTCGTCATCGTCGCCGTCGGATTCTCGATGCTGATGCTCCTCCACACGGGGGCCCATACCGAACTGTCGTTCGCCCGCATCGGCCAGCCGGGCATCGACCTGGGAGACACGCTCTGGACCATCTGGGCCGTGTTCCTCATCATCGGCTCCTCGAACGCGGTGAACCTCACCGATGGCCTCGACGGCCTGGCTGCCGGCGCAAGCACGTTCTGCTTCGCCGCGTTCACCTTCATTGCCTTCTGGCAGTTCCGCTACCCGGCGGCCTACGAGGTGCCCCATGCCCTTGACCTAGCGGTGGTCTCCGCCTCAATGGCCGGAGCCTGCCTCGGCTTCCTGTGGTGGAATGCCGCCCCGGCACAGATTTTCATGGGCGACACCGGCTCGCTGGCGATCGGCACCGGCCTGGCGGCACTGGCCCTTGCCACGAACACGCACCTGCTGCTTCCGATCGTGGCGGGCCTGTTCGTCATGGAGACGGTCTCCGTGATCCTCCAGGTCGGCTCCTTCCGCCTCTTCGGAGGCCGCCGGGTGTTTCGCATGGCGCCCGTCCACCACCATTTCGAGTTGGGTGGCTGGCCGGAGACCACGGTCATCGTGCGCTTCTGGATCATCTCGGGTCTTTGTACAGCCGTGGGCCTCGGGCTCTTCTATGCCGACTCGATTGCCGCTGGCGTCACGGAGGTGGGCCGATGAGTTTCACCGTGCTGGTCCTCGGCCTCGGCCTGACGGGACGCGCCGTGGCCGAGGCCCTCCTACGACGGGGCGAGGACGTTCGACCCGTCGACGACCGGCCCGAAGGGGCGGTGCGACGTGCTGTGTCGGAACTGGGACTCGACCTGGTGGCTGCTCCGGAAGCGGGAGAGTGGCCGGGCCTCCTCGCCGGTTGCGATCGGGTTGTGCTCAGCCCGGGCGTCCCCGACGCCCATCCGGTCTTCGGGGCCGCCCTGCAGGCCGGTGTGGTTCTGCTCGACGAGTCGGACCTGGCTGCCGACTGGGATGCCCGACCCCGCTGTGCGGTCACCGGCACCGATGGCAAGACCACCGTGGTGACGCTCGTCGCCGAAATGCTCGAGCGTTCCGGGATCCGCGCCCTGCCCGCCGGCAACAACGAGACACCGTTGGTTGTCGCGATCGACGACGCAGAAGCCGAGGTGTTCGTGGTCGAAGCCTCCTCCTTCCGATTGGGCCACGCACGGTCGGTTCGTCTGGGACCAGCAGCCTGGCTCAACTTCGCGCCCGACCACCTCGACGTCCATGCCGACCTCGAGGCCTATGAGGCAGCCAAGGCCCGCATCTGGGAGGCGATAGAGGAACCGGCCGATGCGGTCGCCAACCTCTCTGACCCCGTGGTCCGATCCCACGCTCCGGAGGGAGCCACCGGATTCGGCACCGGGGCAGCCGCCTGTCGCGTCGAGGATGGACACCTTCTCCTGGGCGAGCACCGGATCGTCGCAGTCGATGAGATGCCGCGTCGCATGCCCCACGACCTGCTCAACGCACAGGCGGCTACCGCCCTTGCGACCCGGGCCGGAGCGTTGCCCGAAGGTTGCGCCGACGTCCTTCGCTGCTTCCGTGGCCTCCCTCACCGGATGCAGTTACTCGGCGAGGTGGATGGCATCCGCTTCGTCGACGACAGCAAGGCAACCACCCCACATGCCACCGTGTCGGCGGTCAATGCACTGCCGGGCGCCGTTCTCATCGCAGGTGGCCGGAACAAGGGCCTCGACCTCACCCCCCTGGGCGGCTCGGCCCCCCGGGCGGTGGTGGCCATCGGCGAGGCCGCCGACGAGGTCGTCGCTGCGTTCATCGGCCGTTGCCCGGTGGTGCTGGCCGATTCGATGGAGTCTGCGGTCGCCCAGGCCCGCCGGGAGGTCCAGGGCGGGGGAGTGGTGCTGTTCTCACCCGGCTGCAGTTCCTTCGACTGGTACTCCTCCTATGCCGAGCGCGGGGACGACTTCGCCCGCGTGGTCCGGGAACTGGAGCAGGCTCGATGAGCCCGGTGGCGACCAGGGGTAGCAGGTCCGAAGGGCGGGCGAAGGATACGAAGGTGAAGCGTCGACCTCCCGGTACCCGGTCCCTGCGCTTCATGGTGCTCCTCGTGGTGGCGCTCCTCCTGTGCCTGCTCGGGGTGGTCATGGTGCTGTCGGCCTCCTCGGTGAACGACCTGCGCTCCTACGGCGATGCCTGGCACCACCTCAAGCGGCAGGTGCTCTGGTTCCTCATCGGCCTGATCAGCATGGCCACGATGATCCGGATCGACTATCGGCGACTGCGCCCGCTCGCCGTGCCCGGGCTCTTGGTATGCATCGGACTGTTGGTGCTCGTCCTCATTCCTGGTCTGGGCCTTCGTACGAACGGATCGGCCCGCTGGCTGGACCTCGGGGTGGCTTCCGTGCAGCCATCCGAGTTCCTCAAGTTGGCACTGGTCCTGTACTGCGCCGACCTGTTGTCCCGGCGCAAGCGCCCGCTCACGGAGAAGAGGCTCACGCTGTACCCGATCATGGGCATGGTCGGCGTCATCGGTGTGCTCCTGATGATGGAGCCGGACCTGGGCACCTCGATGATCGTGGGAGCCATCGCCGTGGCGATGCTCTTCTTCGCCGGCCTGCGACTGCGGCTCCTCGCCCTACTGGTCGGCGGTGGCGCCATCGGCGCATTCGGCCTGGCCATGAGCGCCGGCTATCGCAGGAAGCGACTGTTCAGCATGCTCGACCCCTGGACGGATCCGCTCGACACTGGATGGCAGGCCATCCAGTCCGGTGTGGCCATCTCCAACGGCGGCCTGTTTGGAATCGGGCTGGGTGCGAGTCGCGCCAAGTGGGGATTCCTGCCATTTGCCCACACCGACTTCATCTACGCCATCATCGCCGAGGAGTTCGGCCTCGTCGGTGCCGGACTCGTCATCGTGGGCTTCCTCGTGATCGGCCTGGTTGGCCTGTCCACGGCCCTGCACGCCCCGGACCCCTTCGGTCAACTCCTTGCAGCGGGGATCACCACCTGGATCCTGATCCAGGCGTTCGTCAATATCGGCGCCGTCCTNGGCAGGCTTCCGATTACCGGCGTGCCGCTGCCGTTCGTCTCCTTCGGCGGATCGNCGTTGATCGNCACGATGNTCGCCTTCGGAATCCTGCTCAACATCGCCCGCCAGACGCCGTGACCTCTGGGCGCCGGCGNNAGGTGGTGATCGCCGGAGGCGGCACGGCGGGGCACGTACTTCCGGGCCTGGCCATCGCACGGTCCCTCGTCGACCACGGTGCGGTCGANGGGGTGGACTCCGTGCGTCTCGTCGGCAGTCGTCGCGGGATCGAGCGGACGCTTGTTCCGGCGGCCGGCTTCCCCCTCACCCTCCTGCCCGGACGGGGGATCCAGCGTCGCCTGACGNTTGCCAACGTGGGGGCCCTCCTGGGGCTGGGCCTGGCCTGCGTGCACGCCGTGGTCCTGCTCCTGCGCCGCCGCCCCAGGGTGGTTGTCGCCCTGGGTGGCTACGCCAGCGTCCCCTGTGGCCTGGCCGCNGTCCTCCTTCGGATCCCGATGGTCGTCGCCGAGCAGAACGCTGTTCCTGGAGCGGCGAACCGNCTCCTCGGCCGCTTCGCCAGGGCGTGNGCCGTGCCTGCTGAGGGCACGGGACTACCACGGGCGGTCGTGACGGGGAACCCGGTCCGGGAGGAGGTCCGGGTTAGGTCGGCCGGTGCCGGGCGAGCTACGGCCCGCCGNTTCCATGGACTCGACGACCGACCCTTCGTAGTGGTCTTCGGCGGGTCGTTGGGTGCCCGNCGCATCAACCGGGCCGTGTTCGAGGCGATACAGGATTGGGACGGTGGGGCGATCATCGTCCACCATGTGTTGGGGAGCAGGGACTGGAACGACCCCGGGTTCATTCGAGATCCCGCAGGCCCGAACGTCGAGCATCGGGTCGTCGAGTACGAGCACGACCTTCCTACCGCCCTCGCTGCGGCTGACCTCGTCGTCTGCAGGTCGGGGGCGACGTCGGTGGCCGAACTTGGNGTGATCGGTATTCCCTCCCTCCTGGTTCCGCTCCCGGGGGCTCCGGGCGACCACCAGACNGCCAACGCCCNCCTGTTGNCCGANGCCGGGGGCGCCCGGATCCTTCCTGACGCNGAGGTNGACGGCACCCGTCTGCGGGCCGAACTGGCNGACCTCCTCGGAGATCCTNTTCGCCGGCAGGCGATGGCACGGGCTGCCGTCGGCGTGGGNATNCCGGACGCCGCCGACCGGGTGGTGGACCTCGTCCTGGAGCATTCCCGTGGCTGAGGGTNTGCTCGACCTNTCGGTGCCCCGGCGTGTACACGTCGTCGGGGTCGGCGGTGCGGGAATGAGCGCCATCGCCGAAGTGCTCGCGGCGATGGGACACGACGTGACCGGATCTGACCTGAAGCCCTCNGCCGGCCTCGAACGCCTCGAGGTGCTGGGTGTTGCCGTGACCGTGGGACATNCAGCGGCGAACCTCGGGCAGGCCGAACTCCTGACGCGTTCAACGGCCGTCCCCGACAGGAACCCGGAGTNTCGTGCCGCCGCCGAGGCNGGNATCCCGGTGCTGAGTCGTGCAGACGTCCTGACCGCCATCTGTGCGCAGCGCAGCACCGTCGCCGTCGCGGGGACCCACGGTAAGACNACGACGGCTTCCATGCTGGCCCTGGTCCTNCGNCAGGCGGGTGTCCGGCCCTCGTTCATCATCGGAGGCGACGTGAACGAGATCGGCACCGGNGCTGCCTGGGANAGCGGTGACCTGTTGGTCGTCGAGGCCGACGAGAGCGACGGAACCTTCGTNCGACTGCCCCGCAGNGCCGCGGTCGTGACGAATGTCGAGCCCGACCACCTCGACCACCATGGCGGATACCGAGAACTNCTGGCCGCCTTCAGGCGCTTCGTCGAGGAGACCGGAGGTCCCGTAATCGTCGGGGTCGACGATCCTGACGGTGCCCACCTNGTGGCGTCGACGGACGCTGTCGGTATCGGGACGGCGGAAGGTGCGGACTGGCGGATCACCGACGTCGGGGAGGCNTGGGAGGGCGTTCGCTTCACGCTNACGGCGCCGGACGGAGATCGCCTCCCCCTCTCGTTGCCGGTACCCGGCCTGCACAACGCACGAAACGCAGCCTGTGCCGCGGCCATCTCCCGACTCCTGGGGATGCCGNCCGACCCGATCGTCGAGGGGCTCGGAAACTTCGGTGGTGTTGCCCGCCGNTTCGAACACCGTGGTAGCTCCGGCGGCGTCGAGTTCGTGGATGACTACGCCCACCTTCCGACNGAGGTTCGGGCGACGATCGCGGCGGCATCCAGCGGATCGTGGCGACGCCTGGTGGCGGTGTTCCAGCCACATCGNTACAGCCGTACCGAGGCGCTCTGGTCGGACTTCGGCAACGCGTTCGAGGGAGCCGACCGGATCTACGTGACCGATGTGTACCCGGCTGGGGAGGTTCCGCGGCCGGGCGTCTCCGGGCAACTCATCGTGGATGCCGTCGAGCGGGCGTTTCCGGGCACCGACATTCATTACATCCAGCGCCGTGAGGAACTGGTCGTGGCGCTGGCAGACGACCTGGTGGCCGGAGACCTGTGCCTCACGATGGGCGCCGGNGACCTGACCTCCGTACCGGACGAGGTCCGAGGCCGACTCGATGCCTGACGGGACCCTGAGCGATCGACTCGANGCACTGGCCCAGCGCCTCGACGACCTCATGCTCCGCGAGGGGTGTCGACGCGAGCATCCACTTGGCCCGATGACGACCTACCGCGTCGGGGGAGCGGCGGCGATGTACGTGCGGCCACACGAACGCTCCGAACTCGAATCCGTCGCTGCCGCACTGGCCGGAACAGCGGTGCCGGTCGCCGTGGTCGGGCGTGGATCGAACCTGCTGGNGGCNGACCGGGGNTTCGCAGGNNTGGCNCTGCAACTCGGCGACGGATTCGAGGGCGTNGATGTNGCTGGCTCGGTGGTGGTCGCCGGAGGCGCNGCCAGCCTGCCCGTCGTCGCCCGCCGAACCGTGCAGGCCGGCCTGTCGGGCTTCGAGTGGGCCGTCGGAGTTCCCGGCTCGATCGGAGGCGCTGTCCGGATGAACGCCGGTGGGCACGGATCCGACATGGCAGCGGTCCTCGGATGGGCCGACGTCGTCGACCTGGGCGACGGCACCACGAGACGTATCGAGGTGGGAGAACTCGACCTTGAGTATCGACACTCGGTGCTCTCACCGGCACAGGTCGTGGCTGCAGTCGGACTCCAACTCGAGGTCGACGATGTCGGGAACGGGGAGGCTCTCCTGGCCGAGGTCATCCGGTGGCGGAGGGAGAACCAGCCCGGAGGCTCGAACGCAGGCTCTGTGTTCACCAACCCTCCCGGCGACTCCGCCGGCCGCCTCATCGACCTGGCCGGGGCGAAGGGGCTTCGCATCGGCACAGCGGAGGTGTCGGCGAAGCACGCCAACTTCATCCAGGCGGACGCGGGCGGCAGCGCCGACGACGTCCGCCGACTCATGCAAGAGGTCCACAGGCAGGTGGCCGACGCACACGGCGTCTTCCTGCATCCCGAGACGATCCTGCTCGGCTTCGAGGCGTCCGATGGATGAGCCGGAAGTAATGAGGGGCCGGCTCACGGGGGCAGCAGTCGATCATGGGTGGTGATGCCGATTTGGAGGACCGGAGTCTCATCCGGCGCCTCTGGTGGCTCTGGATTCCGGTAGCGCTTCTGATACTCGTCGTCCTGGTTTACGCGTTGACGCGTACCTCGCTCCTCGATGTCGATCGCATCGAAGTGGAAGGGGCCGGCCCCAGGGTCACGGAGTGGGCTGTCCGCGAGGTGGCTGGCATCGAGGTGGGCCAGCCACTGTTCGACCTGGATCTGGGAGCGGTCGACGGCCGCCTCACGGCACTGCCGTGGGTGGCCGAGGCGACGGTGGACCGCGAGTGGTCGGGGACGGTGCGCCTGAGGATCCTCGAACGGACACCGGTGGTGGTGGCGGTCGATCCTGTTGGGGCGCAGGTCCTTCTGGATGCCGTGGGAGCGGTGCTGGATGCGGTCGACCCGGGGGCGCCCGTGGATCCGACACTGCCTCACATCCGCATCGATGGGTTCGGTCCGCCGGGGAGTCGGGTGTCGGGCATCGAGCCACTGTTGCGCGCCGCCGAGGCCATACCACCGGACCTGGGTGCGTGGATCGTCGCCCTGGTTCCGACCGGGGGTGGTATCCGTGCCGATCTGGTTGGGGGCGCAGTGGCGCAACTGGGCTTCAGTGACGATTACCGGGATCAGGCCCGGTCCCTCGCCACGGTGCTCACCCGGGTCACGTTGGCCTGCCTCCGGGAGGTGGACGTCTCGATTCCCGACAATCCGGTGGTCCGGCGCGGCACCTGCTGAAGGCGCTTCTGAGTCTCGTGCCCGGCCCGTGCTTTCGTGGGGCAGTACCTCCGACACTGGGGTCCTCCGAAAGACTTTCCCGATCGGGTTGACATCGGATGACTACTCCACGTAGTCTCTCGACCACAACGAGAGGTTGAGTTTCTGAACTCTAACTCTCCACTTCAGGGTGGGGGTTGCAGTTCCGAGTCACCAGCCAGAGACAGGACCGATTCGGTGAGCGGGTCGGCAGAGAGCACGAGGAGAAGCGATGATGTCGAACCCCCAGAACTACCTGGCGGTGATCAAGGTGATCGGTGTCGGTGGTGGTGGCGTGAACGCCGTCAACCGGATGATCGAATCGGGGCTGCGTGGCGTGGAGTTCGTGGCCGTGAACACCGATGCCCAGGCGCTGCTGATGAGTGATGCCGACGTGAAGTTGGACATCGGCCGTGACCTGACCCGGGGCCTCGGCGCCGGCAGCGACCCGGACATCGGTCGCCAGGCGGCGGAGGACCATCGCAACGAGATCGAGCAGGTGCTCGAGGGCGCCGACATGGTCTTCGTGACCGCCGGAGAGGGCGGTGGCACCGGGACAGGTGCAGCCCCTGTCATCGCCGAGTTGGCCAAGTCCCTCGGCGCCTTGACCATCGCCGTGGTGACCCGTCCCTTCGGGTTTGAGGGTCGCCGCCGAGCCGTACAGGCCGAGAACGGCATCGTGAACCTCAAGGAGAAGGTCGACGCCCAGATCGTCATCCCCAACGACCGCCTCCTCACCATCTCCACCGACCAGACGGCCTTGCAGAACGCGTTCGAGATGGCCGATGAGGTCCTGCTCCAGGGCGTTCAGGGAATCACGAACCTGATCACCACGCCTGGCCTCATCAACACTGACTTCGCCGATGTGAAGATGGTGCTCGCAGACGCCGGCTCCGCTCTGATGGGCGTGGGCCAGGCCACCGGCGAGAGNCGGGCNCTGAANGCCGCCCGCAACGCCATCTCNAGCCCGCTGCTNGAGGCCTCCATCGAGGGCGCNCGCGGCATCCTCCTCAACATNTCGGGTCCNNGNGACCTGGGCCTGTTCGAGCTCAACGAGGCCGCCGAGGTGATCCACGGNGTCGCNCACCCGGATGCCAACATCATCTTCGGCACCGTCGTGGACGACGANATGGAGAACGACGTCCGGGTCACGGTCATCGCCGCCGGATTTGACCGCTGGGATGGCGACCGCCCNGCTTCCCGCTCCCGTGCAGCCGGCACGACCGCCGGTGCCAGCTCCGGGGTGCCGGACAGCGATCCGTTCGCCGTGGCAGACAATGACGAGCTCGACGTTCCGAGCTTCCTGAAGTAGGGACCTCCCGCGCCAGCCGGCGCCTGCAAGGCGATCGGACCGACTGATGGCCCGGAGCCTGGCCTGCTGGCACCAGCTGACGGGGTGGACGGTCCGGGTACTGGTCTCAGAGGTCGTCGACGGCAGCTTTGCCGTCGACGACCCGGCCGGTGCCCTCCTCCAGCGCCGAGAGGCGCTGCGGCCCGGACCGTGGACCTGGCTCCGCCAGGTCCACGGTGAACGGGTGGTCCTGGTCGACGGGCCNGGTGATGGCGTCGGGTCGGAGGCGGACGCCTCGGTCACGGTCCGGTCCGACACCGTGTTGAGCATCCAGGTCGCCGACTGCGCGCCCATCGTACTGGCCGCGCCCGGTGGACTCGCCGTCGTCCATGCCGGATGGCGGGGGCTCCGGGCAGGTGTCATCGAACGGGCCTCGGAGTGCCTGGCGGAGGCGGCTCCGGGTCCCCAGGTGGCGATCGTGGGCCCTTGCATCCGATCCTGTTGCTATGAGTTCGGCAGTGTCGACCTGGATGCCCTCTGCGCCCGCTTCGGGGATGGGGTGCGGACACTCACGAGGCAGGGCCGGCCAGCGTTCGACCTTCCCGCCGCCGTACGGATCGTCCTCGAGCGCTGCGGTGTCTCGAGCATCGAGTTCGACGGTGTGTGCACGGGCTGCGACGATCGGCACTGGTCGCACCGGGTCGATGGGTCGGACCGTCGCCAGGCACTGGTGGCCTGGATGGAGGCGTCATGAGTGGGCTCCTCGACGTGGGTGCGGCAGTGGATCGCATCGAGGCGTTGTCGGCAGAACTGGCGGAGCGCAGCGGCGGCCGCACCCGGCTGCTTCCGGTCACGAAGGCACTTCCGGTCGCTGCTGTGGAGGCCGTCCGACGGGCCGGACTCCGGGAGGTGGGCGAGAACTACGCCCAGGAGCTCCTCGCCAAGCACGGNGATCCTGTCGGCGGAGGAGTGGGGGACATGTCGTGGCACATGATCGGCCGCCTCCAACGCAACAAGGTCCGACGCCTCGCAGGGATCGTCGCCCTCTGGCAGACCGTGGACCGGATCGAANTCCTCGACGAGATCGCCAGGCGCGAACCGTCGGCGAGTGTCCTGGTCCAGGTTGATGCGGTCATGCTTTCCGGTCGTGGAGGTTGTCCGCCGGGCGAGGTCGAGGGACTGGTCGCCCACGGGCTCGACCTCGGGCTGGACGTCCGTGGCCTGATGACCGTGGGCGCCCCCGACGATGCCGGCGCCACCCAGCGAGGGTTCACCACCGTCGCCGGCATGGCCGAGAGAATGGGCCTGCCGGAGTTGTCAATGGGAATGACCGACGACCTCGAGATCGCGATCGACTGTGGCTCCACGCTGGTGCGCGTCGGGCGTGCCCTGTTCGGAGAGCGACNTTNCGCGTAGGGGANCGGTCGCCGNTNCCCGGCCTCCCGGCCATGCCCCCCGGCGGGGTCGCTGGGCCGGTACGCTCCGCGCGATGTTCAAGAAGTTCATGCTCTATCTCGGCCTCGGTCCCGACGAGGCGTACGAGGAGTTCGACATCGGTGACCCGGTGGCGCGCGATCCGCTCTCGTCGAGCGAGTTCGTCGAGGCCCGCTCGAGCACCGACGCCTCCAGTCGTTCGTNGTGGGGTGTTGAGCAGACCTCAACCACGGTNCGGGCGGTCGATTCGCTGTCGACGGGAACGGTCAAGCGGATTCCGCCGCCGGTTGCCTCCCGGCCCCACACGGTCGCTCCGACCTCCTTTGAGGACGTCCAGGAGATGGCCGACCGTTTCGGCTCCGATCAGCCGGTCATCGTNAACCTGCAGGGTGTCGAGAGCGAGTTGTCCCGGCGCATCATCGACTTCGCCAGTGGCGTCTGCTACGGCGTCGGTGGAGAGATGGAGAAGGTGGCGAACCAGGTGTACCTGCTCACCCCCACGAACGTGGAAATCTCAGCCGCCGATCGTCTCCGTCTNGAGGATTCCGACCANGCNGGCTGAGCCGGCTGCGTCGAGCGATCCATGAGTCAGTCCGTGGAGTACCAGGCCGTCCTTCGACTGCTTGAACTGACGGGGGGTTAGGCCGCTCATGGGGGGACTCGTCTGCTGGTTGCTGACCCTGTACTTCTGGATCCTGCTCCTTCGCGTCGTCTCGAGTTGGTTCCCGATCTCCCCCCAGGGAACCGCAGCCTCGATCGTCGGGTTCCTGCTGCTCGTCACCGATCCCGTGCTCGTGCCCCTGCGTCGGATCCTGCCACCGGTCCGCCTCGGAAGCGTCGGCCTGGACCTGTCGCCGTTGGTGGCCTTCTTCGGACTGATGTTCCTCCGAGGGATCATCTGCAACTGATCGAACAATGCAGGGACACCCCGTGGGTGCCCCCCTGGAGGATTGTCCCGGCGGTACGATTCCGGCCATGGACGGCAGCGACATCCTCCGCGACCTGGAGGACACCCAATTCCCCCAGAAGTTGCGCGGCTACGACCCCGCACAGGTCGATGCGCTAATCGACCGTGCCGTCCGGGAGATCGCCGACCTCCGCGCCGAGCGCAGGACGGCGCTGGATCGGGCGGAGATGGCCGAGAAGCGCATCGACCAGGAGTTGGACGCCACCCAGAGGGCCCGGGCCACGGCCGAGGCCGAGATCGCCACCGCAGAAGCCGAGGGGCGACGCTACGTGGCCGAGGCCGAAGCCGAGGCGGCAACCCTGCGCTCAGCGGCCGAGACGGAGGTCCGGGCGGCCATCGAGGCGGCCCGCCATCGCCTGCTCGACGAGACGACGTCGCTCGAGGCGGAGCGCGATGCCGTACGGGACGACATCAGCATCATGGAGCGGCACGTCGACGCCCACCGGGAACGGCTCCTGAGCACACTCGGTGACCTTCGCAAGTTGGTCGAGGCGACNCCCGGNCGACCCCTCGCCGAGAAGCGGCCTTCCCGGGAGNCGAGACGCCCGNCGGAGCCATCGCCCCCGCCCGAGNCTGTCGAGGTGGCGNCTGACGAGCCGGAGGACTCCGTGGGGCTGGATTCGGCGGCGCCTGCTGCAGCATCGACTTCGCCGCCCAGCGTCCGCCGGGAGGGCCTGCCGACGCTGGCCGTACCCGGCGGAGGGCTTCTCGATGAGCTCCGACAGTCGGTGGGCAGCGAGGGTGCGGCGATGGACGCCTTCTTCACCGACGACGATTGATCCACGCCGGGATCGACGCCTGGGCGCATCGGTCGCCCGCAGCGGCACGGCCCCCCGGTACGATGCCCCGCTCGGAGCACGGGTGATCCGGTGATCCGAGGCCCCAGTTGAGGCACTCGGGGCGGGCAGACGATCAGGAGATGGCGATGGCCACGAAGAAGGCAAGCACGATGGTGAAGAAGGCTCCTGCGAAGAAGGCTNNNGCGAAGAAGGCTNNNGCGAAGAAGGCTNNNGCGAAGAAGGCTNNNGCGAAGAAGGCTGTCGCGAAGAAGGCTCCTGCGAAGAAGGCTCCTGCGAAGA
>PACE01000024.1 GCA_002699725.1 Acidimicrobiaceae bacterium | reverse complement strand
CTGCGCGGACGTTGAGGGCTTCCGGGCCCTTCTTGCCGGGGCCGACCTCGAACTCGACGTTCTGGCCTTCGTCGAGGCTGCGGTAGCCATCGCCCGCGATGTTTGAGTAGTGGACGAACACGTCTTCGCTTCCCTCAACGGAGATGAATCCGAACCCCTTCTCGGAATTAAAAAACTTTACGGTGCCGGTAGGCATGATTTCTCTTTCGTTGTTTGACTGAAGAACCGAGCCTTGACCGACTCGGCTCCACAATCCTACGACCGGTTTCCACTCATCTACTCCGTCAGTCAGGAGGTGAGTTGCAGGCCCCAAACCACCAGCAAGCCAAAGGTCCACACCAACGGTGCAGGTCAGTCGACTTATTGGTGGACCGTACTGGACTCGAACCAGTGACCTCCCGCGTGTGAGGCGGGCGCTCTAGCCAACTGAGCTAACGGTCCGTCGGGCGAGGAGGGTACCCCCGGCTCAGCCACCAGTTGCACCTCGCCGAGACGTCCGGGAACAGGGCGGCTACGCCTCGAGGACTGTTACGACCCCGGTCTCGCCGTTCACCTCGACCAGTGCCCCGTCGGGGATCCGCTTGGTGGCGTCCGTGGCCGACACCACGCACGGAATGCCCAACTCGCGGCTCACGATGATGGCGTGGCTGAGCGGGGCGCCCACGTCGACGACCACGCCGGCGGCCGGCACGAACAGCGGCGTCCACGACGGGTCTGTCAGCGGCGCCACGAGGACGTCGCCGGGCTCGAGGTCCGTCGGGTCGTGGCTGTCGAGGATCACCCGGGCCCGTCCCTGCGACACGCCCGGACAGCCGGGCNAACCCTGGATGGACTCGCCGACCCCCAAAGNATCGACCTGGATGGCATCGCGGCGCGGCCACGTGGAGAGNGGCGGCGGATCGCCGACNANNACGAACGGCTCCTGGAGTTCCCGGACCTCGTCGAAGACCGCCTGGCGCTCCTCGATCACCTCACGCCAACCGGCAGGATCGTCGAGCAGCTCTCGACCCTCGGCGAACGTCACCATGGCGAAGCTGGTCACCTTGGGGAACACCCCCTTCTCAACCATGCGACGGCCGAACTCCAGATAGGCCATACGCGCCTCGTGGACGAGCTTGATGCAGTTGGTCTTGGTGCGCTCCCTGCCCGGCATGAAGACCCCTGCCGACCCGAGTGCCGCCCCGAACTGTCCCTGGGTCTCGGGATCAGCGNCCAGCATCTCGACCATCTCGGCACCGAGACGCTCACGTTCGGCGGCCATCCCTGCCTGGCGNCCGANGGGGTCCGCACTCTCCGGCGAGAGGCGCATCCGGTCGATGGCCGCCAGGGCCAGCTTCGGTTCGGTCTCCCAGGTCGGACAACTGGTCTCCCACTCGTTGGGCCCCCGGCAGCCGTAGGCGTAGAGGAACTCGTCGAAGGCCTCGAGGAACCCTCTCGCACCTTCGTCGTCCAGTGCACGCAGGCGGCCCTCGAGTCCGTCGAGGCCCGCGTCGAAAGTCTCCGTAAGGGAGTCACCAGCTGCAACCCGCCGGCCTAGGTCCCACATGACCAGGGACGGTGCCGCCGACGCCACGTCTCCCAGGCCCGCCAGCAACTTGAGGGCATCCTGTGGCCGACCCAATGCCGCACAGACCTCGGTGACTATCCCTGCCGGGAGCGTGGCCAGCGAGGTGACGTACAGGTGTTGGCTGAACAGGTGCCGGAAGTGTCCATCCAGGATCTGTTCGGCCCAGTCCAGGAGTTCTACGTCCCCCATTGCCCCGAAGTCCGGACGGTCGGCCCGCAGTGCATCAACCATCTCCTCGTCGGCCAGCACCTCGGGCAGGCCGTCGGTGGTGAGCACCCAGCCGAAGGTGGCCCCNATGCGCGCCTCGGCCTCCGGGCTGGCGTCATCGGGGTGGGGCTCGTAGTCGGGAATGCCGGGCTGGGCCCCGAAGAACTGTGCATCGATGGCCGCAGCGGACAAGCCGGGAGCCCGCTCACCGAAGATGCGCATCACGGAGGCGTTCAGGTAGGCGTAGCCGCCGAAGACGCCGAGGATCACCGTGTTGTCGGGATCGAACTCGTCCTCGGTGAACGCACCGATCCGCGCATAGGCGTCACGCCACCCCAGTTCGGACATGCGGATCCCGTCGGCGTTGCAGAAGGCGAAGTCGAACGAACTCATGGCCACCGGGTCGGGGAACACCTCGCCGACGTTGGCCCGCGTCCAGAGCGGGTAGCGCTCTGATGTCTTGGTCCCCAGGAAGTACTGCTCGGCCACCGGTCGTCCCCCGTTCTGCCGGACACCTCTGTCCGTGCTCTGCGGCCGGACGCCAAACCACGACATCCGATAGACCAAGGAGTGTGNCACAGGGAGCCAACGGGTCTCCAGCGGGACGGTCAAGCCCGNAACGCGTGCGATCGGCCACACTCGACCCTGCAGCCCGTCGTCTCCCCCCGACCGAATTGCCATATCGTTGGAGCCGGCAGTCGAACGCCCCCCGCCATCCACCTCCACCCGAGGCCAATGCCACAGACGCAGGAAGTACCAGCCCTGACCCTCAAAGAGGTCATTGACGTCGTACCGGCGTCCTGTCGGCAGCGGTCCACCGCTCGGGGCCTCTACCTGGTCGGCCGCGACCTCCTCCTGTACGCACTCGTGCTCACGGGCCTGGTGTTGAGCCCGGCCTGGTGGCTCACCCTGCCGCTGCTGATGCTGGCCGGCCTCACGGTCGCAGCGTTGTTCGTGCTGGGCCACGATGCCGCCCACGGGGTCCTCACCGACGACAACCGCCTCAACTCGGTGATCGGACACCTGCTCCTGATCCCGTCGTTCCACATCTACGAGGCCTGGGTGCTCGGCCACAACCGCATCCACCACGGACACACCGTCCGACAGGGCATGGACTTCGTGTGGCATCCGGTCACCGTCGAGCAGTACCAGGCCCTGGGTTCCCTGGGACGACTGCGCCACCGCGTCGAATGGTCGGCCCTGGGGCCGCTGCCCTACTACCTGCGCGAAGTGTGGTGGAACAAGATGATCCGCTATCGGGAACCGCCGGCCAAGTGGGTAGCCGCCATCCGACGCGACCGCATCATGCTCTACCTGGCACTACTGGCTGCGGCCACCGGTGCCGGACTCCTTGGCGGCCTGGGCTCGGGCGACGTCCCGGGGGCAGCCTGGATGATCACCAAGCTGCTCGTGATCCCGTTCCTGCTGTTCACGTTCCTCATCGGCTGGACGGTCTACCTGCACCACATCTCTCCCGAGATCCGCTGGTACACGCGCAGGGAATGGACCAAGGTGCAGGGACAACTCGATGGCACCACCATCCTGCGGATCCCCCGGGTGATGGACTTCTTCTTCCACTGGATCTTCATCCACACCCCCCACCACGTGGACATGCGCATCCCCTGCTACCACCTCCCCAAAGCGGCTCAGGCAATCAAGGAGGCGTTCCCCGAGCGCACGATCGACCGCAAGCTACGCATCCGGGAGTTCGTCGAAAACACCCGGACCTGCAAGCTCTACGACTTCGAAGCCGGCCGCTGGCTTCCGTACAGCGCGGCCGACCGATAGCCGGCCGGGGCGAACTGGCCCCGACATCTCGGTCCCTCCCGAGGANNACGGCGGGGAACGTGATCAGCACTTTGGACGAGTANAGCGAGNGCATTGAAATCCCGGGCACCTCGAAGCCGGAATGAAGTGCCAACTCACCGTCTCCNGATCCGTCGGATCCCAGACACCTCAACCGACGGAAGGCGCCACGCAGACCTGCTCGGTTCGGGTGGGCAGCACCACNGCGATCGCCCCCATCGGACAGGACGTGCCGGCCACGCCGCGGGCCACGATCTCCAACTCGCCGCCGATGCACGGGACCACCTCCATGCCNTCGTCGTGGANGTGNACGCACTGTCCGACCTGGAAGGCNGGCGGCCGGTTGCCGTCGCCCGTCATCAGGGCCGTGACGATCAGGATGGCGAACAGGAGTCCGACAGCGAGAACGACCGGGCCGATGCGCAGGGCGCAGCCGACAGCCGGCGAGACGGCAACGCCCTGGAAGGCGTCGGAGCGGTACTCCGGTGCCGACTGTGGTCGCGGAACAGGCGGGCGGCGNAACTCGTCGTACTCGGCCCNACGCACCGGATCNCCAAGCACGTGCCACGCCCCATTGATGGTCGCCATGCGACGCTCGGCCCGAGCCCGGTCGGCCGGGTCCGCCACCAGGTCAGGGTGGTGGCGCCGGGCCAGGGCCCGATGGGCGGCACGGATCTCGCCGGCCAAGGCGTCCTTCGACACGCCGAGGGTGCGGTAGTGGTCNGGGCCGGACGGCACCCGATCACCCTAGGACCACGNCAGGAAGAGGACCGTCGCTACCGTGGGNCCGGTGAGCGTGATCNATTGCCCGGGCTGCGGGGAGGACGAGGACCTGACAGGCGACCGGCGGGGTGACCCGGGCAACGAGGCCATCACCGTCACGTGCGGCGCCTGCGGACTGGTGTGGGACCGGGACCTCACTCCCCGCTGCCCCACCTGCGGATCCGAGGACGTACGGACCGCCCTGCGCTCGATCGTCGAAAAGTCGCGGGGCACGCAACTGTCGATCCAGTCGATGCAGGTCGTGCACCTCTGCCGGGTGTGCGACGCCGAGCAGTTGGCGGCCTGGAACCAGTCGAACACCCCGCTGGCGCCAACCGAACTCCCCTTCGACCCCCGCTGAGCAGCGGTCGCCCGGATCAGCCCTCGAGCAGTAACTCGGCGAGCACCTCNAGGCCGGCCACCCGGCTGCCCTTGACCAGCACGGCGTCATCGACTGCGAGGTCGAGTGCGCCGTATGCGGCGTCGAGGTCCGCCAGCGACTCGACGCCGTAGAGGTCCGTGCCGACGGCCACCAACTCGAGGCCGAGGTCGGCGACCCGCTGTGCGATGGCCAGGTGTTCGTCGGCAGCCCGATCGCCCAGTTCGGCCATCAGTCCCAGCACCGCGACGCGCCGTCCGACCACCGGGAGGGCGGCCAGGGATTCGAGCGCCGCTGCCGTCGAGGCCGGGTTGGCGTTGTAGGCGTCGTTGAGNACCCGCAGGCCCGACGGCGCCGTGCCCAGCTCCATGCGCCACGGTGAGGCGACTCCCTCGGCGAGGCCTGCCGCCACGTCAGCGAGGGGCATGTCGAGCACCAGGCCCACGGCCGCAGCGGCCAGGGCGTTGGGAACCATGTGCGCCCCGTGGACCGACAGCCGCACNTCTGTCCGGCCCCACGGCGACTCCAGGCGGAACGAAGCCCGCAGGTCGTCGTCGAGCACGACGTCCCGGGCGCGGACCTCGCCGGTGTCACCGAATGTGAGGACCGGGGAGCGTGAGCGGGACGCCTGCGCCACGACCTCAGGCACATCGGCGTTGAGCACTGCACAGCCATCGGGAGGCAGTGTGTCGAACAGCTCACCCTTGGTGCGCGCCACGGCCTCGACCGAGCCGAACTCGCCGGTATGGGCGACGGCCACGGTGGTCAGCACGCCGATGTCCGGTCGGGCCACCTCGCAGAGTGCGGCGATGTCACCGACATGGCGGGCGCCGAGCTCGACCACGACCGCCGCAGTTTCCGGAGAGCCGAGGAGCGTCAGCGGCACGCCGATCTCGTTGTTGAACGAACGGTGGCTGGCGTGGACCGGCCCCCGCCGGGCGAGCACCGCCCGGACCAGGTCCTTGACCGAGGTCTTGCCGACCGAACCGGTGATGCCGACCACCGGCCCCTCAAGCGAACTGCGAGCCGCAGAGCCCAGGGCCAGCAGAGCAGCGCCCGTGTCGCCCACCCGGATCGCCGTCGCTGCAGCACCTCCCCCGAACGTGCCGTTGCCCGTCAGGTAGCCGGCGGCACCAGCATCGAGGGCCGCCGCGATGAATTCGTGACCGTCGCGTTCGGCGACGATCGGAACGAACAGGCAGCCCGGCGTGACCGCACGCGAGTCCTGGGTGGCGCCGTCGAGCCAGACGTCGTCACCGACCAGTTCGCCGCCCACGGCGGTGGCCACCTGCGAGGCCCGAAAGCGCATGGATTGATTCTCCCAGCCCGGGACCCGCCGGAGGTGCCACCCCGCAGAAGCGGACCGGCCGTACCATCTGCCCATGGCCTCCCCCACCGCCGACGCCACAGACCGGCGCACGTTCGTCCTCCTGTTCGGTGGACGCAGCGCCGAACACGATGTCTCGTGCGTGTCGGCCCGCCACGTGCTGGCAGCCATAGACGCCGGCCGCTACAACGTGGTCCCGGTGGGCATCGACACCGACGGTCGCTGGTCGCTGGCCGAGGCCGCTGCCGCCGCCCACGCTGCCGGCGACCTCCCCGATGCACTCGACCCGACCGGGCCCGCATGGGACCCGCTCCCCTGCCTCGCCGAACTGTCAGCCGCCGGGCCCGTGGTCGTGTTCCCCCTGCTGCACGGCCCCCTGGGAGAGGACGGCACGGTCCAGGGCCTGCTCGAGTTGGCCGACGTGCCCTATGTGGGTGCCGGCGTGCTGGGCTCGTCGCTGGCGATGGACAANTTGGTCACCAAGGAAGTNCTGNCCCAGCACGGCCTGCCCCAGGCCCGCTACCGGGGCCTCCACGCCGACGACCTCGGCGCCCCGGGCACCGACACCCTTGCCGCCCTGCTCGACTCCCTGCTCACCGACCTGGGCCCGACGGTGTTCGTGAAGCCCGCCAACCTGGGATCCTCGATCGGGGTGTCGAAGGCCACCGATGCCGCCACCCTCGAGGTGGCCCTGAATGCCGCTGCCGCCTACGACGAGTGGATCATCGTCGAGGAGGCGATCACCGGCCGCGAGATCGAACTGGCGGTGTTGGGCGACCGGGTGCCGCAGGTATCGGGGCCCGGCGAAATCCGTCCCGGTGCCGATTTCTACGACTACGCCGACAAATACGAGACCGACGCCGCCGAGTTGCTCGACGATCCAGACCTCGAACCAGAGACAGTCGTCCTGTTCCAGGAACTGGCCGCACGGGCGTTCCTGGCCCTGCGCTGCTCCGGGATGGCCCGGGTCGATTTCTTCCTCGCCGACGACGGCCGGGGCCCGGTGCTCAACGAGGTCAACACGATCCCGGGTTTCACGCCCATCTCGATGTATCCACGGCTCTGGCAGAAGGCGGGCCTGACCTACCCGGCACTCGTCGACCGCCTGGTCGACCTCGCCGTCGAACGCCACGCCCGCCGCCGCCGCAACACCCGCCGCTGAGGAACCCCGCCCCGCCTCAGCGCTGGGGGTCGAGGGAGGCGCGCAGGAACCGCAGCAGTTCGCGGCGACGGGTCGCCACGGTGCGCATCGTCGGCTCGAGGCCGGCGGCGCGCAGCACCTCGATCTCGGTCGCCAGGCCCACCACCGTCGAGTAGGCGCTGATCAGCACCAGTTGGGCGTCGGTACGTCGCATCCTGCCGGCGTCCATCTCCCGCTCCATCCAGGCCTGCGCTCGATCCATCAGCGGCCCCATGGCGCCCTTGAGTCGGGGTGCCGCCGGTGAGCCGGGTCGCGACACCTCGCGCAGAAGGCCCATCAGCAGCGGCTGCTCGAGTGCCACCCGGAAGACGGAGCGCACCAGCGCCTCCACCCGTTCCCAGTCGGTGGCCTCGCCGTCGAGCACCTCGAACAGGGCGGCGTTCAGGTCGGCGGCGCTGCGATCCACGACTGCACCGAGCAGGCCCCGCTTGCTGACGAAGTGGTAGAGGATCGTCTGCTTGCGGACGCCGAGGCCGTTGGCCAGGTCGTCGAGCGACGTGCCGTCGTAGCCGATCGTGCCGAATGACGAGAGGGCGGCGTCGAGGATGCGCTCCCGGGTCTCTGCGCCCCTGCCCGAGGACCGGGTGACCCCGCGCACCGTGTCGCGCACCGTGTCCCGGATCGTCGTCGCCTCAGGCATGCCTGCACATTACTACTTATCCTGACCATCTGGTAAGTACCCTGACCATCTGGTAGAAAGAGGGCCATGATCGCCGAATCGCTGGCCAGACGCCGCATCGCCATCACCGGAAGCACGGGCTTCCTCGGCACCGCCCTCGTCGAACGACTCCTCCGCACCGTCCCTGACTGCGAACTCGTCCTCATCGTCCGGCCCGGGCGTCGAGGCGCCGAACGGCGCGTCAGCCGTGACATCCTCCACAACGACGCCTTCGACCGCCTCCGCGCCGAACTCGGCAAGGACGCCTTCGAGGAGATGACCGCCCGGAGAATCACCGCAGTCGCCGGCGACGTCACCAACAACGGCCTCGGCCTCGACGAAGAGGGCCGCTCCGCCCTCGCCACCTGCGACCTCTTCATCCACTCGGCGGCGGTCGTCAACTTCGACTCGCCACTCGACCAGGCCGTCGAGATCAACCTGCTCGGCTCCGTCCGCGTCGTCGAGACCCTCCAGAGCCTCGGCGTCGTCCCCCACCTCGTCGCCGTCTCGACCTGCTACGTGGCCGGAAGCCGCCGGGGCACCGCACCTGAGGAGCCCGTCAACCAGGGCCCCTTCTTCGTCGACGTCGACTGGCGTTCCGAGGTCGACAGCGCCAGACGCATCCGAGCAGAGGCCGAGAACGCCAGCCGCTCCCCCGAGAAGTTGGCGGAATTCCGAGAGGCCGCCCACAAGGAACTCGGCGCCGCCGGCACCCCCGCCCTGGCCGCCAAGACCGAACAGCTCCGCACCCGCTGGGTGGAGGACCGCATGGCGGAGGCCGGCCGCTCCCGGGCCTCCTCGCTGGGCTTCCCCGACGCCTACGCCTACACGAAGGCCCTCGGCGAGGTCGCCCTGACCGAATCGTCAGGCGACGTTCCCATCAGCATCGTGCGCCCCTCAATCATCGAGTCGTCCTTCGCCGAGCCCGTGCCGGGCTGGATCCGCGGCTTCCGAATGGCCGAGCCGGTCATCATCTCGTACGCCCGCGGCCTCCTCAAGGAGTTCCCGGGCGTACCCGAGGGCACCGTCGACGTCATCCCGGTCGACTTCGTCGTCGCCGCCATCTGCGCCGTCGCCGCCCGCGGCCCCGACCCAGACGCACACCCTGGTGGCGACATCGTCCAGGTCGCCTCGGGTGCGGAGAACCCCCTCCGCTACGGGAAGCTCGTCGACCTGGTGCGGGAGTGGTTCACCGAGCACCCCATCTACGACGAACACGGCCAGCCCATCTCCGTGCCCCAGTGGTCGTTCCCCGGCCGGGGAAGGGTCAAGCAGCAACTCGAACGGGCCGGCTCCATGCTCGACCGGGCACACAAGGCCTTCGACATGCTCCCCGTGCGGGGGCGCCACGCCATGACCTCCGCCCGGCTCGAGGAGAGGCGCGAACTCATCGACCGGGCCATGGGCTACGTCGACCTCTACGGCGCCTATGCGGAATGCGAGGCGGTCTACGGCCTGGAGCGCCTGATCGCCCTTTGGGACCAACTCGACGACGACGACCGGGCCACATTCTGCTTCGACCCCCGCACCATCGACTGGGACCGCTACGTGCCCGAGGTTCACCTCCCGTCAGTGGTCAAGGCCGCCCGTGCGCCGACGCGCCCACCGACCCGGGGCGGCCAGAGTCGCTCCGAAAGGCTGCGCACCCAGGTCCTCTCCCCCGACCGCCAACTTGCCGCCTTCGACCTCGAGAACACCCTCATCGCCTCGAACGTCGTGGCCTCGTACTCGTGGCTGGCGAGCCGCCACCTCGATACCCGCGACCGGGCCCGCTTCGTGATGAAGACCATCGCCGAGGCCCCCCGCCTGCTGGCCCTCGACCGCCGGGACCGGAGCGACTTCCTTCGCCACTTCTATCGACGCTATGACGGCGCCCCGGTCGACCAGATCGCCGAAGACGCCCTTGAGCACGTCAACGAACTGCTCCTCGCCAAGTCGTTCCCCGCTGCCATCCGACGGGTGCGCGAGCACCGGGCGCTCGGGCACCGCACCGTCCTCATCACCGGCGCCCTCGACTTCGTGGTCGAGCCGCTGCGGCCCCTCTTCGACGACGTGGTGTGTGCCCGGCTCGGCACCAAGGACGGCACCTACGACGGGCAGCTCACCTCCGTGCCCCCCACCGGCGAGGCCCGCTACCAGGCGCTCGTAGACCTCGCCGAAGAACACGGCTGCGATCTTCGCGAGTCGATTGCCTACGCCGACTCGGCCAGCGACCTCCCGATGCTCGAGGCAGTCGGCTTCCCCGTCGCCGTGAATCCCGAGACCCGCCTCGCCTCCATCGCCCGCAAGCGCGGTTGGCTGGTCGAGGACTTCCGCAAGTCGCCCGGCATGACCCGGCGCCTGCTGCCCATCGCTCCCCCACGGACGGCCGTCCGATGAAGGCCCTGGAGTTCCGCCGCAACGTTCCCCGATTCGCCGCGGCGCGCCTGGCCGGCAGCCTCACGCCGGGCCGTGGCGCCTCCGTCGGGCCGCTACACCTCGCTGACCTCGACCCGCCAACCGCTCCCGGCCCCGACTGGGTGCGGGTCCGACCCCGCCTGTCGGGCATCTGTGGATCGGACCTCGCCACCATCGACGGCCGCTCGGCCCGCTACTTCGAACCGTTCGTCTCGTTCCCGTTCGTACCGGGCCACGAGGTCGTGGGCGACCTCGACGACGGCACCCGGGTGGTGCTCGAGCCGGTCCTGGGCTGCGTCAGCCGCAACCTCGACCCCACATGCGACCCGTGCGCCACCGGCCAACTCGGAAACTGCGAGAACACGACGTTCGGAGACCTCGAGCCGGGCATCCAGACCGGCTCCTGCCACGACACGGGCGGTGGATGGGCGACCGCCTTCTCGGCCCATCCCAGCCAACTCCATCCCGTCGACGACTCGTTCAGCGACGAGTCGGCCGTGATGGTCGAGCCCACGGCCTGCGCCGTCCACGCCGCCCTCGTCGCCGACGTTCCCGACGGCGCCATCGTCACGGTGCTGGGCGCCGGCACCCTCGGCCTGCTCACGATCGCCGCCCTCCGCACCTTCGCCAAGCCTCGGACCGTCGTGGCGACCGCCCGCTACCCCAGCCAACGACGCCTCGCCGCAGAACTCGGCGCCGACCTGGTCGTCGAGCCCGACGGCATCCGCCGTGCGGTACGGCGGGCCACCGGTAGCCGGGCCGTCAGCATCGCCGGCGACGACGGCGCCGTCGACCGGCTCAGCGGAGGCACCGACGTGGTCGTCGACTGCGTGGGCTCCTCGGCCAGCCTCACCGACGCCATGGCGATCACCCGCCCACGGGGACGCATCGTGCTCGTCGGCATGCCCGCCTCCGTGAGCCTCGAACTGACGCCGCTGTGGCACCGTGAGATCGAACTGGTCGGCGCCTACACCTACGGCACCGAGACCCTCCCGGACGGCTCCACCGCCCGGACCTTCGACCTGGCCGCCGGACTTGTCCGGGCCGCCGAACTGGGCCGCCTCGTGTCGGCGACCTATCCCCTGCACCGCTACAGCGATGCACTCGAACACGCCGCAGCCGCCGGTCGACGAGGAGCCGTCAAGGTGGCCTTCGACCTGCGTGATGAAAAGGAACGAGAAACCCTCATGGAGATGAGCAAGTGAGCAACGGCCACCTCGCCCCCCGACCCGGCTTCGTCCTCGACGTCGACCGCAGCAGCCCACCGGTCCTGTTCCACCACGGCGAGGGATTCCGGCTCGAGAAGTTGCCTGCCGATCGCACCCGTGTGATCTACCCGGCCGAGCCGCTCGAGGGGCTCGCCGACCCCGACGGCGCCATCCGCAGCGCACTCCTCAACCCGCTGGGCGACTCCGAACCCCTCCCGGCACTGCTGCATTCCGGCATGAAGCTCACCATCGCCTTCGACGACATCTCGTTGCCCCTGCCGCCGATGCGCCGGCCCGACATCCGTCAACGGGTCATCGAGGCTGTCCTCGACCTGGCCGCAGAGGCCGGCGTCGACGACGTGCACCTCATCGCTGCGCTGGCCATCCACCGGCGGATGACCGAGGACGAGTTGCGCCATGCCGTCGGCGACCGCGTCTACGACGCCTTCGCCCCTTCTGGCCGCCTCTACAACCACGACGCCGAGGACCCCGACGGCATGGTGGTGCTCGGCCAGACCCCCCACGGCGAGGACGTGCAGTTCAGCAAGCGGGCTGCCGAGAGCGACCTCGTCGTCTACGTCAACATCAACCTCGTGGCCATGGACGGCGGCCACAAGAGCACCGCCACCGGCCTGTCTGGCTACACCGGCCTGCGCCACCACCACAACGTCCACACCATGCTCAACTCCCGTTCATTCATGGATCGGGAGAACTCGGCACTGCACGCCTCCAACTGGCGGATGGGCAAGGTGCTGCGCGACGCCGACGTGAAGATCTTCCAGATTGAGACCACGGTCAACAACAACACGTTCGGCCGCGAGGGTCCGATGTCGGTGCTCCAGAAGCGCGAGTGGGAGTGGTCGCCGAAGGACCGGGCGGGATTCCTCGCCATGCAGCAGGGCCTCAAGCTCATGCCTTCGGCAGCGAAGCGCAAGGTGTTCTCGTCGTGGCTGGCGCCCTATGAACTCACCTCGGTGCAGGCCGGCGAGGTCGAGGCCGTCCACGAAGTAACGACGGCGAACGTCTACAAGCAGCAGCTCGTGCCCGTCGAGGGACAGACCGACGTGCTCACCATGGGGCTCCCCTACATCTGCCCCTACAACGTCAACTCGATCATGAATCCGATCCTCGTGATGTGCCTGGGGCTGGGCTACTTCTTCAACCTGTACCGGGGGAAGCCGCTGGTGCGGGAGGGTGGCGTGCTGATCATGGGGCACCCGACGCCGTGGGAGTTCCACCCCGTCCACCACCCCAGCTACATCGACTTCTTCGAACAGGTCCTGGCCGACACCACCGACCCGGCCGAGATCGAGAAGAAGTGGGAGAAGCAGTTCGCCGAGGACGAGTGGTACAAGCACCTGTACCGCACCTCGTACGCCTACCACGGAGCCCACCCCTTCTACATGTGGTACTGGGGGGCGCACGCCCTGCAACACCTCGGGAGGGTGATCGTCGTCGGCGGCGACACCGCTGCCGTGCGGCGCATGGGATTCCAGCCGGCATCAACCCTGCAGGATGCCCTCGAGATGTCGACCGACGTGGTCGGGCCACAGCCGACCATCACCCACCTCAAGAACCCACCAATCCTGATGGCGGACGTGACGTGAGGGTGGCGGTACGGGACGTGATGAGCGCGTGAACCACGTCCGACTACAGGTGGCGAAGGCCAGAGCCCGGGTGGCCCGACTGAGCTTCCCACTGCGTGCCACCCCGGTGCCGAACGGCGTGGAGCCACCGCCTCCCGTGCGGCACACGGGGACCGACTTCGACACCGACTGGGCCCGCTCACAGCCGGCACGGGTGGCCCGCCTGGCGCTGGTCGAGGGCGTGATGCGACCGGTCATGTCACTTGTCGCCTCCCCGGCCGTCAAGGGACTCGACCGCCTCGACCGCCTCGACGGCCCGGTGATCTTCGCCGCCAACCACCACAGCCACGCCGACACACCGCTGATGCTCACCACGGTGCCCGAGCCGTGGCGACACCGACTGGTGATCGGGGCCGCCGCCGACTACTTCTTCCGCACCCGGATCGGCGGCTCGATCGCCGCCCTCGGCATTGGCGCCATCCCGATCGAGCGCACCAAGGTCGGGCGCCAGTCGGCGTCGCTCGCCGCGGACCTCATCGGCGACGGATGGAGCCTGCTGATCTTCCCCGAGGGGGGCCGCAGCCCCGACGGGTGGGGTCAGCCGTTTCGGGGAGGCGCCGCCTACCTGGCGATCCGGTGCAATGTGCCGGTTGTGCCGGTTCACCTGCAGGGCACGGGACGGATCCTGCGCAAGGGGAAGAAGTTGCCACAACCGTCGCGCACCACGGTCACGTTCGGCGACCCACTGCAGCCCGGCGAGGACGAGAACTCACGGGCATTCGCCGCCCGCCTGGAAGCTGCGGTAGCGGTGCTGGCGGACGAAGCCACCTCCGACTGGTGGCAAGCCAGGGTGCGGGCACACGCCGGCACGTCGCCGGACCTCACCGGCCCCGACATCGGCGCCTGGCGCCGCGTCTGGGCGCTGGGCGACCGCGACCGCCGAGCGAAGCGAAACAGGCGCCACTGGCCGGAGTTGTGACCCCTCCGGANGCTGGTCCCAGTCGGTAGCCTCGGGTTCGGGNCACCGGTAGCCCGAACCCGGCCTCCTGGTCCCGTCCATCCGTCCCACGCAGGAGTTCCTTCANCCNGATGCCCGTCGCCGCCAGCACTCCGATCGACCTCATCCAGGGCGTCTACGCCACGCTCGACNAGCGGGTCGCCNCCGGTCGGGCCCACTTCGGNCGGGCNCTGACGTTGGCCGANAAGGTGCTCGTCAACCACCTNGACGACCCGGCGAACACCGACCTCGANCGCGGCGAGTCGTACGTCGACATGCGGCCCGATCGCGTGGCCCTGCAGGACGCCACCGCCCAGATGACNTGGCTGCAATTCATGACCGCCGGCCTCGACGAGGTNCAGGTCCCCACCACCACGCACTGCGACCACCTCATCCAGGCACGNNACGACGCCAANCTCGACCTCCAGGCGGCCGTCGACGGAAACGCCGAGGTCTACGACTTCCTCGAGTCCGTGTGTGCCCGCTACGGCGCCGGCTTCTGGAAGCCCGGCTCGGGCATCATCCACCAGGTCGTGCTCGAGCAGTACGCCTTCCCCGGCGGGATGATGATCGGCACCGACAGCCACACTCCGAACGCCGGCGGCCTCGGCATGGTCGCCATCGGCGTGGGCGGCGCCGACGCCGTCGACATCATGACCGGCTTCCCNTGGAACTTCAGGTGGCCCCGGCTCATCGGCGTCCACCTGACCGGCGAACTGAGCGGCTGGNCCGCCCCGAAGGACGTCATCCTCAAGGTCGCCCAGATCCTCACCGTGAAGGGCGGCACCGGCGCCATNGTCGAGTACTTCGGGTCCGGCGCACGCAGCCTGTCCGCCACCGGCAAGGGCACCATCTGCAACATGGGNGCCGAGATCGGCGCCACCACGTCGCTGTTCGCCTATGACGATGCCGTCGGCCGCTACCTCAAGGCCACCGGCCGCNAGGCNGTCGCCGACGCCGCCGACGCCGTGGCCCACCACCTGCGGGCCGACGACGAGGTCGAGGCCNACCCNGGCGCCTACTTCGACCAGGTCATCGAGATCGACCTCTCCACCCTGTCGCCGCACATCAACGGCCCCCACACCCCCGACCTGGCCCGCCCTGTCGCCGACCTGGGCGACGAGGCCCGGGCCAACGGCTGGCCGCTCGAGGTCAGCGCCGGCCTCATCGGGTCCTGCACCAACTCCTCCTACGAGGACATCACCCGGGCCGCCGGAATCGCCCGTGACGCCATCGCCAAGGGCATCTCCTGCAAGGTACCCCTGCTGGTCACCCCCGGCTCCGAGCAGGTACGGGCCACCATCGAGCGCGACGGCCTGCTGGCCGACTTCGAGGCANTGGGTGCCACCGTGNTGGCCAACGCCTGCGGNCCGTGCATCGGCCNGTGGGACCGCCAGGACGTCGAGGACGGCGTCCCCAACTCGATCGTCACCAGNTACAACCGCAACTTCCCGAAGCGCAACGACGGCTACGCCACGACTCACGCCTTCGTGACGTCCCCCGAGACGGTCATCGCCCTCACGCTGGCCGGCCGCCTCGACTTCGACCCGGCCAACGACACGCTCCTCAACGACGCCGGCGAGGAGGTCCGTCTCAGCGTCGGCNCCGGCGAGGAACTTCCGGCGCAGGGCTTCGACCCGGGTGCTGACACCTTCCTGGCCCCGCCCGANGACGGCAGCGGCATCGCGGTCGTCGTGTCGCCCANCAGCGAGCGCCTNCAGNAACTCACCCCCTTTCCAGCATGGGACGGCGANGACCTCGCCGACCTGCCCGTACTGGTCAAGGCCCAGGGCAAGTGCACCACTGACCACATCTCCATGGCCGGCCCCTGGCTGCGCTACCGCGGCCACCTCGAGAACATCTCCGNCAACCTCTACATGGGCGCCGTCAACGCCCACGGCGGCGAGGTCGGCATCGGGCTCGACATNACCGACGGCGAGCGACGCCCCTATCCCGAAATCGCCAAGCGGTACCACGAGGCCGGCATCGCCTGGGTCGTCATCGGCGACGAGAACATGGGCGAGGGCTCCTCACGCGAGCACGCCGCCATGGAGCCCCGCTTCCGGGGCGCCCGCGCCGTGATCGCCCGCTCGTTCGCCCGCATCCACNAGACCAACCTCAAGAAGCAGGGCNTGCTCCCCCTCACGTTCGCCGACCCCGCCGACTACGACGCGATCGGTGAGCGGGATCGCATCTCCGTCAACGGCCTCGTCGACCTCGCCCCCGACACACCCGTCGAGGTCGTCATTTCCCATGAGGACGGCTCTTCGACGACGATCGGCACGAACCACACGTTCTCCTCCGACCAGATCCTCTGGTTCCACGCCGGCAGCTCTCTCAACCTGATTCGGGAACAGACACGGGGCTGAAGGCAACCCCCTCCNGCTACACGAGTCGCGCGTCCACGCCGATCTCGCCAACCCAGGCCCAGAGCAGCACGCAGGGCGGNGACCGGTCGGGATCCTCTCCGGGTGCACCAAACCACAGTTCGTGCGGTTCATCAGGACCGTTGTGGGCGCAGTCTCCCGNGTGCAGTTCCCGGCGCACACCGTCGGCGCCGCTGAAGCCCACGTCGCCGGCGAGCACGTGGTACGCCTCCTCGGACGGATGGGCGTGCCGGGGGTAGTACAGCCCCGAGCCCCACACCCCCACGCCAACGGCCACGCGTGTGCTGCTGACCAGGGCCGCCGCGGTCGGTCCCACCAAGCGCACGTAGCCNTAGTTGTCGAGGAAATGGGATGACAGCGTCTCGGCGTACGCCGCCGTCTGCGTCCAGGGCAGCGCACCGGCCAGCCCCNGGAACTCTCCGAGCACGGGATCGGNCCNCGGATCGAGCCGCTCGAGCANCTGCGTGNCCGGAAGGGGTGCCGGCTCNGGAACGGTGATGTCGCCGGCTGTGACCCTGCCCAGTTCTCCGGCTACCTGCGCCAGCATCGCCGGTCCTGCCTGNGCCGCCTGTTCGTCGTAGAAGCGCTTCAGGGTGCTGAACAGGCTCCCGAGTTGGTCGAGGATCAAGCCGGGTCCAGTTCTCCGGCCTAGACCTTCTGCAACTTGTAGCCGCGGTTGCGGGCCTCGGCGAGGGTGTCGGGTCCGAAGCAGAGGAAGGCGTCGCTGGCCATCAACTCGTCGAGCACCACGGAGAGGGCGTCCTCGTCAGTGACCTCGTCGAGGTCGTAGACCTGTTGGGTGCGCTTGTCACCGAGGAAGCGGTGGTGGGCGAAGGCCGTGGGACGATTCATGGTCGGGGAGGGTAACCGGCCGCACGTGTTCCGGACACGAACGCGACACGAGGACGTGCGCAAACACGCCCCCGCGTCTGGGATTGATTGAAATTGTGCTTCTCTGCCTGAAGCCGACCTGGTCTGCCGGAGGGGACCTTCTTCCGGCGGTCGGTGTTCAGGGGTGGCCGGCGGGGATTCGCCGGGCGGATCACTCGACCTAGCGGCCGACCACCTCCGAGGTCCCATGTTGTTCACCGTTGATATGGACCACCTCCTCTCTTCGGTGACGGTGACCTTACGCCCACGCCTGACCCGCGTACAGGACATTTCGTCCGGCTGTGGAACCCTTGCCACTCCTCCCCTGACAGTAGGTTGCCGCGATGCCCTCTTCGCCGACCACCGTCTACCCTGCCGCCGCCGTTCACACGCTCGATTCCTCCCGACCCACCGCCGAGGCGGTCGCCGTCCGCGACGNGNGCATACTCGCCGTCGGAACGACACAGGAACTCCTTGCCATCGACGGCGCCGTCGTCGACGGCTCGCTCGAACGGTTCACGCTGTTGCCCGGATTCGTCGAGGCGCACTGCCACGCAATGGCCGGCGGCATGTGGCTCCACACCTACTGCGGCTACTTCGACCGGCGTGGCCCCGACGGGAGAATGTGGCCCGCCTGCCGGACCCTCGAGGACGTCATCGATCGGCTCCGCGAGGCGGAAGCGGTGATGGCCGACAACGCCGGCCCGACCGAGCCGCTCCTCGCCTGGGGGCTCGACCCCATCTACTTCCCGGGTGAGCGCCTCGTCGCCAGGCACCTCGACCAGGTCTCGACCAGNCGCCCGATCTTCGTCATGCANGCCAGCCTCCACCTGGCCACGGTCAACAACGCCCTCATGGAGNCCGAGGGCATCACGGCCGATACCGACATCGACGGCGTCCCCAAGGACGGTTCCGGTTGGCCNATCGGCGAGCTTCAGGAACCGGCGGCGATCTCCCTCGCNGNGACGGCCTTCCGCAAGTTCTGGGGCCGCATGAAGTCNGATGGATCCCTCTGGAACTTCGGCCANAAGGCCCGCTACACCGGCACCACGACCCTCACCGACCTCGGNAACCGGCAGTCGACCGAANCNGCCGAAATCGAGCGGTACCGCAAGGTGGTCGANCACGACGACTTCCCCGCCCGCCTCTCGGTGTTCCACATGCCTGTGCCCGGGACGACGGATTCCCTCGAACAGGCCGCAGCCGCTGTCGCANCCAGCAGGGACATGTCCAGCGNCAAGCTCCGGTTCGGCCACGTCAAGTTGGTCATCGACGGTTCGATCCAGGGGTGGACCGCCCGNCTCCGCCCNCCCCACTACCTCGANGGCCGCAACGGCCTCTGGCTGGTCCCACCCGAACAGGTCACCGACATCCTGCGCCCCTACCACAAGGCCGGGCTCCTCATCCACGTCCACTGCAACGGCGACGAGGCCGTAGACGTCTGGCTCGAGTCCGTCGAGGCGCTGCTGGCCGAGACACCGAGGATCGACCACCGCCACACGGCCCAGCACTGTCAACTCACCAGTCCCGACCAGTACCGCCGGATCGCAGCACTCGGCATGTGCGCCAACGTGTTTTCGAACCACACGTTCTTCTGGGGTGACCAGCACGCATCCTCGACCGTCGGCCCCGATCGGGCGGCCCGCATGAACTCGGCCCGAACGGCACTCGACCTGGGCGTTCCCCTGTCGATGCACAGCGACGCACCGGTCACCCCGCTCGGATCCCTCCACGTCGCCTGGGCGGCCGTCAACCGCCTCACCGCCACCGGTGTGCTGCTCGGCCCCGAGGAACGCATCAGCGTCGCCGAGGCGATCCACGCCATCACCCTGGGTGCCGCCCACCAACTCAAGATGGACGACGAGGTCGGAAGCATCTCGCCCCACAAGCACGCAGACCTGGCAATCCTCGAGGAGGACCCCTTCACCATCGACCCGGTCGATCTCCGCGACGTCCCCGTCTGGGGAACCATGCTCGGAGGAAGGCTCTTCCCCGCCGACTGAGTCGCCCGGCGCCCATCCTCCCCGACCCGCGCAAGACTGCACCCATGGACACCCGGCAACAGCGCCTCCCCCTCCTGGTGGTCGGGGGATACCTGGGCGCCGGCAAGACCACTCTCGTCAACGCTCTGCTGGCCGACCCGCAGGGCCAACGCATCGCCGTGCTCGTCAACGACTTCGGCGAAATCGGCATCGACGAGGGACTCCTCGCAGCAGACGATGGTGATGTGCTCTCCCTCGCCAACGGCTGCGTGTGCTGTTCGCTGGCAGACGGTTTCGCTGACGCCCTCGACCGGGTCCGGACCATGGCCGGCCGCCTGGACCGGGTTGTCGTCGAGGTGAGCGGCGTCGGCGAACCGGGGAAGGTCGCACAGTGGGCGAAGACCCCTGGCTTCAGCCCCGACGGCGTGCTCGTCGTGGTCGACGGTTCCCGGATCCGGGAACAGCTCATCGACTCCCGCATCGGCCAGACGGTCGCCGGACAGGTCGCCGACGCCGACCTTCTGCTGCTCACCCACGCCGACCTGCTCGACTCCGACGGCGTAAGCGCTGCCGAGGGCTCACTGGCCGACCTCTCGACGGCGGCGGTGCTCCGCTCCCCCGTCGACCCAACGCTGCTGTTCGGGATGGAACCGGTCGCCGGTGACCACCGGCCGGTCGGCCACGCCGCACATGCCGACCACGTCACCTGTTCGCTGCCCCTGGCGCACCCCGTGCCCCGGACGAACCTCGAACTCTGGCAGCAGGCGCGCCCCAAGGGCGTCGTGCGGGCCAAGGGCATCGTGCGTTTCGCCGAAGCCCCCGATGTCCGGTCCGTCGTCCAGGTGGTCGGGGACAGCACGTCCGTCACGGCCTCCGGTCCCTGGACGGGCGACGAACCCGGAGACGGCGCCGGAGCCATCGTCGCGATCGCCGTCCCCGGCACCCCGCGAGCAGCGCTCGTGAAGTGGTTGGGAATGTTCGGAAGCTGAGCTCCTCAACCCGTCAGGTCACACCGGAGGGCCAGGGCTTCGACCGCCAGGCGGTCGGCCTCGTCGTTCCAACGGTCGCCCGAGTGTCCCTTCACCCACTGGAACTCGACGTTGTCGCGTCCGCGGTACAGGTCGACGAGCACTTCCCAAAGGTCGCGGTTGGCGATCGGCTGCCGGTTCTTGTTCTTCCAGCCGCGCCGAATCCAGTTCCGCCACCAGTGGTCCCGGAAGCAGTGGACGACATACGTCGAGTCGCTCACGATGAGTACCGGTCCCTCGAAAGCCTGCAATGCCTTGAGGGCGGCAGTGACCTCCATCCGCTGGTTCGTGGTGTCGGGTTCGAAACCGGCGGCGAAAGGACCGTCCGGCACCACCCACGCCCAACCCCCCGGTCCCGGATTCCCGGAACAGGCGCCATCGGTGTAGACGGTCGTGGGCTCGCCGGCGAGTACCGAGTCGGCGTCCTTCAGGTCATCGGGTTCGAACAGCGTCACGGAGGGCGACCCTAGCCACATGGAACCTTCCCATGAGNCCACTCAAAGGGCTTGNACACTGGCATGATCAAAGGGTGATCGACGGCTTCACCCACCAGCTCCCGGACGGCGATCCGGNGGAGACCAAGGAGTGGATGGACTCGTTCGACGCCNTCGTCGATCGGGCCGGACGCAGCCGCGCCCGATTCATGCTGGCGAAGCTCATGGAGNGGGCCGGCGAACTCAACGTCGGCAACGCCCCGCCCACCTGGACCCCCTACGTCAACACCATCGCCACCGAGGACCAGCCCTGGTTCCCGGGCGACGAGTTCATCGAACGGCGCATCCGGGCGTTCATCCGGTGGAACGCCGCCGCCATGGTGATCAACGCCAACAAGACCGCCGACGGGATCGGCGGCCACCTCTCCACCTTCGCCTCCTCGGCCTCGCTCTACGAGGTCGGCTTCAACTGGTTCTTCCGTGGCAAGGACGACGGNCAGCCCGGCGACCACGTCTACTACCAGGGCCACGCCGCCCCCGGNGTCTATGCCCGGGCGTTCCTCGAGCGCCGCCTCGACGANGCNCACCTCGACCGCTTCCGCATGGAGATCGGCGGCGGCGGACTCTCGAGCTATCCGCACCCCCGCCTCATGCCNGACTTCTGGGAGTTCCCGACCGTGTCCATGGGGCTCGGTCCGATCAACTCGATCTACCACGCCAGGTTCGACAGGTACCTCCAGAATCGCCGCATCGACGAGACCGTCGACAACCGCGTCTTCTGTTTCGTCGGCGACGGCGAGTGCGACGAGCCCGAGACCCTCGGCGCCATCTCCCTCGCCGGGCGCTCCGGGCTCGGCAACCTCATCTGGATCGTCAACTGCAACCTGCAGCGCCTCGACGGGCCGGTGCGCGGCAACAGTCAGGTCATCCAGGAACTCGAGGGGGTCTTCCGGGGTGCCGGCTGGAACGTCGTCAAGGTGATTTGGGGATCCGANTGGGACGAGTTGATCCACGCCGACGTNGACGGGATCCTGCTCAAGAAGTTCAACNCCACNGTCGACGGCGAGTACCAGCGCCTCGCCATCGAGTCCGGCGCCTATATCCGCGAGAACTTCTTCGGACCCGACCCGAGNCTCCGGGCGATGGTCGAGCACCTCTCCGACGAGCAACTCGAGGCCCTGCCCCGCGGTGGCCACGACTACCAGAAGGTCTACGCGGCCTTCCGGGCCGCCACCGAGGAGAACGAGGCACCCACGGTCATCCTGGCCAAGACGATCAAGGGCTGGACCCTCGGCGAGGGCTTCGAGGCCCGCAACGCCACCCACCAGATCAAGAAGATGACAAAGTCCGAGTTGTTGGCCCTGCGCGAGCGGCTCCACCTCACCGAGGAGATCCCCGAGGAACTCCTCGAGGGTGATCGGGCCCCCTACTTCCGGCCNGCCGAGGACAGCGACGAGTACCAGTACATGGTCCAGCGGCGCCGGGCGCTCGGCGGCTCGATCCCGAAGCGCCGCATCCGCAACCGGCGACCGATCACCCTGCCGGACCCGTCCGTCTTCACCGGCCTGGCCAAGGGATCAGAGGGTCGGGAGGTGTCGACCACCATGGCCATGACCAGCCTGTTGCGAAACCTCATGCGCGACGAGGCGTTCGGGCCCCGGGTCGTCCCCATCGTCCCCGACGAGGCCAGGACCTTCGGAATGGACTCGCTGTTCCGGGAATTCGGCATCTACACCCCGTTCGGCCAGCTCTACGAGCCCGTCGACCACGAACTGCTGCTCTCCTACAGCGAGAGCACGGACGGGCAACTCATCGAGGAGGGGATCACCGAGTGCGGGTCNATGTCGAGCTTCATCGCCGCCGGCACCAGCTANGCCAACCTCGGCGTGCCCATGGTGCCCTTCTACACCTTCTATTCGATGTTCGGCTTCCAGCGGGTGGGTGACTCNATCTGGTCGGCCGCCGACTCACGGGCACGGGGCTTCCTGCTCGGGGCGACGGCTGGACGCACGACGCTGGCAGGCGAGGGACTCCAGCACCAGGACGGGCACAGCCTGCTGCTGGCCGCCTCCGTGCCCGCCTGNCAGGCGTTCGACCCGGCCTTCGCCTACGAGTTGGCGGCGATCGTCGANGACGGCCTCCAGCGCATGTACGGCCACGACGACCCGCACCGGAACGAGGACGTCTTCTACTACGTGACGCTCTACAACGAGGCCTACGAGATGCCTCCGCGGCCCGACCATGTGGACGCCACGGACATCATCCGGGGCCTCTATCAGTGGGCCGACTCCCCGGACCGTCCGGTCCGGGCGACCTTGGTGTTCTCCGGCCCGGCACAGGTCGCCGTCCGNGAGGCGGCCGACGAACTGGCCGAGCGCTGGGGGGTCGGTGTCGACCTCTGGAGTGCCACCTCCTACAAGCAGTTGCGCGAGGAGGCGCTCGCAGTCGAACGGCGCAACCGCCTGCACCCGGACCAGCCCGCCGAGGTCCCCCTCATCACCAGGCTGCTCGCCGACGGNGAGGGCCCGGTCGTGGCGGTCACCGACTTCATGAAGNTGGTCCCCGGACAGGTCGCCCGTTGGATTCCCCGCCCNTACCACACCCTCGGAACCGACGGGTTCGGACGCAGCGATACCCGCGAGAACCTCCGCCGCTTCTTCGAGGTCGACACCGGCCACGTCGTCGTCGCCGTCCTCCACGCCCTCGCCCGGGAGGGGTCGATCGACCCGTCGGTTGTCACCCAGGCCATCGCCCTCCATGGACTCGACACCGAGATCGACGACCCAGGCCGCCCCGACACGGTGCCTGCCTCCGGCAGCAGCGTCGGCTGGGCGGACTGAGCAGAGGTTACGACGACCCGACCATGGCTCCCTCGAACACTTCCGGAAACCTCGCAGTCACCGGCGACCCCGACGCCGACCACCTCGTCAACACCGACCCACTGGCGCTNCTCATCGGCATGCTGCTCGACCAGCAGGTCCCCATGGAATGGGCGTTCCGCGGGCCCGCAACCCTGANCCGGCGGCTGGGGTCCCTCGATGCTTCGGCGATCGCCGCAATGGACCCCGAATCCTTCGAAGCCGCCTGTCGGGAGAAGCCGGCCATCCACCGCTTCCCNGCCTCCATGGCCAAGCGCATCCAGGCGTTGTGCCAGGAGATCGTCGACGACCACGGTGGTGACGCCGGGTCCATCTGGTCCGATGGCGCACCTGCAGCCGAAGTGGCCGAGCGCCTCCGATCGCTGTCCGGCTACGGCCCCGAGAAGACCAAGATCTTCCTGGCGATCCTCGCCAAGCGCTTCGGCGTGACGCCGGAAGGCTGGGAAGAGGTGGCGGGCCCCTTTGCGGATGGCACTCCCCGATCCGTGGCCGACATCGACAGCCCCGAAGCCCTGGCCACGGTCAGGGAGTGGAAGAAGGCACAGAAGGCCAGGGGCAAGACCAAGCAGGAGTAGGCCCGCTTCGTCGAAGCAGGCCTTCAGAGGCGGACGGTGCCCTCCTCGAGGGCGTTCCGGTACCAGTCGTAGGTGGAGACGAGTCCTTCTGCGAGCGCGATGCGCGCCGTCCAGCCCAGCGCCTCCAACTTCGAGACATCGAGCACCTTGCGGGGCATGCCGTCCGGCTTCGAGGTGTCGAACTCGATGGTCGCCGTCGGATGGACGAGGTCGCGGATCGCCTCTGCCAGTTCCCGGACCGTGCCGTCGACGCCGGTCCCGACGTTCACGTGCCCAACGTCGGAGTAGTGGTCCAAGAGGTGAAGGCACGCATCGGCGAGGTCGTCGACGTGGAGGAACTCGCGACGTGGTGAACCGCTCCCCCACACCTCCACCGCGTCGACGCCGCCCTCCGCCGCCTCGTGGAAGCGCCGCATCAGGGCCGGCAGCACATGGCCGCCCTCGAGGTCGAAGTTGTCGCCCGGCCCGTAGAGGTTGGTCGGCATCGCCGAGATGAAGTCGCACCCGTACTGTCGACGGTAGGTCTCGCAGAGCTTGATTCCGGCGATCTTGGCCAGGGCATAGCCCTCGTTGGTTGGCTCGAGGGGACCACTCAGCAGAGCTTCCTCGGTGATGGGCTGCTCGGCGTGGCGCGGGTAGATGCACGAACTGCCCAGGTACAGCAGCTTCTCGACGCCGACCCTGTGGCTGGCATGCACCACGGTGCCATGGATCATGAGGTTGTCGTAGAGGAACTCCGCCGGCCGCGTGCTGTTTGCGAGGATCCCGCCGACCGTCCCGGCCACGAGAATCACGTAGCGGGGCTGCTCGACATCGAACCAGGCGTCCACCGCCGACTGGTCCCTCAGGTCGAGATCCTCACGACCCGCCGTTCGCAGGTCAGTGAACCCCTCGTCCTCGAGGCGACGCAGGATCGCCGAGCCAACGAGTCCCCGGTGTCCCGCCACGAAGATCGGGGCGGTGCGCTCGAGCATGGACAGACGCTAGTCCCGGTCCCCGACGGGCCCGCCGATGGCGCCCATCTCCCTCAGGTAGACGCCCAGCAGGTCGAGTGCCACCACGACCGCCACCGGGTCAAGCGCCCCGCCCCGCTCCTCGGGCACGTCGAGCGCCCGGGCCACCACGTGGTCGACCGCCGCGTCGTCGTCGGCCGGGGCTCCCCCGGCATCGGCCCCACCCAGTTCCTGGCCGTGCTCCGAGGCCAACCCCTGCGTGGCGACGTACTCCAACCACCAGCCGGCCAGGAGCACGACGTCGTCGTAGGTGAGCCGGGAGGCCGCCTCCTCGGGGAGTCGTTCGGCGATCCAGTCGACGGCGTCGTGAACCTCGAANACCGCCGGCGCCAACTCNCCCTCCGTGCGGTGGACGGCGCCACCCACGGCAAACAGGCCGATGGCGACGACGAGCAGCACGCCGACCGCGACGAGGATCCAGATCATGGGTGGATCATTGCAGAGAGGGTACGCACACGGGGGCGCGCCCTGGGGTCAGATTCCGATGCGTTGGGCGAGCAGTTCCCGGTGGTAGGTCGGGTCGCCGAACANCANCTCGGAGCTCTTGGCCCGCTTGAAGTACAGGTGGGCCGGGTGCTCCCAGGTGAAGCCGATNCCGCCGTGGATCTGGATGTTCTCGGCTGTTGTGTGGAAGTAGGCCTCCGAGCAGTACGCCTTGGCGAGCGAGGCGACCGACGGCAGTTCGTCGTTGAGTTCGGCAGCGCACCAGCCGGCGTAGTAGGCGGCCGACTTGGCCGACTCGACCTCGAGCAGCATGTCGGCGCACTTGTGCTTGATGGCCTGGAAGCTGCCGATCGGACGGCCGAACTGGATGCGGTCCTTGGCGTACTGGACGGCGGTGTCGAGGCACACCTGCGCCCCACCAACCTGCTCGGCAGCCAGTGCGACCGCCGCCAGGTCGAGGACCCGCTCGAGCACGCCCCAGCCGGCACCCTCGGCACCGACCAGCGTCGCCGCCACGTTGGAGAATTCGAGGCGGGCCTGCTTGCGGGTGAGGTCCATGGTGGCCAGCGCCGTCCGGGTGAGGCCGTCGGCGTCGCCGGCGACCTCGAAGAGCGAGACCCCGCCTGGGGTGCGGGCCGCCACCAGCACCACGTCGGCGAGGTGGCCGTCGAGTACGTACATCTTCGTGCCACTGAGGGTCCAGCCGTCGCCGTCGGCGGTGGCCTCCATCTCGATGCCCTCCTCGTCCCAGCGTCCGCTCTCCTCGGTGAACGCGAGCGTGGCGATGGTCTCGCCGGAGGCGATGCCTGGCAGCACGCGGGCGGCTGCCTCGTCGTCGCCGGCGTGGATGAGCGTGTTGGCGGCAAGGATGACCGTCGAGAAGAACGGGGCGCACAGCAGGACCCGACCCATCTCCTCGAGGACCACGATGAGCTCGACGTAGCCGAAGCCCTGTCCGCCGTGCTCCTCCGGGATGATCAGGCTCTGCAGGCCGAGTTGCCCGGCCATCATCTGCCAGGTCTCCGGGTCATACCCCTCGTCGGTCTCCATCAACTCGCGGACCGTGGTCTCCGACGAGTAGTTCTCGAGGAACTGGCGGACGAACTCCCGCAATTGTTCCTGTTCCTCGCTGAATGCGAAGTTCACGTGATACTCCCGTCTCGGTGGCGCAGATCTCGGGCCTCTGCCTGTGGTGAACCCGTTTCTACCAGCCGGTAACCGGGTGCTCCACACCGGGGAACTGGCGTGGAACCCGCTCCACGGCACTCCGATGCGGCATGATGCCGGAATGAGCAACGAATCCACACCCGTTCCCACTGGGAAGCACCATGCCTGCGGCCATTCGGACCATCCCGAGAGCGGCGTGCCCGGCACCTCGCTGCACTGGTGCGATACACAGTCCGAGATCCACCGCATCGTCGTGGGCGACTTGGACAACAACGTGTTCGTCCTGCGGTGCCGCGCA
>PACE01000023.1 GCA_002699725.1 Acidimicrobiaceae bacterium | reverse complement strand
CGCGACGTCGCCGAGGCACACCGCACAATCGCCCACATTCTCCAGTCGGGGCTGGTGAGCCACGCCGAGTTCGATCCGGAACGTCCAGTGTGGCGTCGTATCGTGACGCCGACCCGCAAGTTCAGCGGTGACAATCCTGACGCCATCTACTTTGAGGCCCCCATCCGGGGCGACCGCACCTACCGGATCACTGGCAACCTGGCCCAAGCGGTGTACACGGCGTTCACCGTGGAGGCCGGAGCGAACAACGGCTCCTACCCGGACCGCACCGACGGGATACTCAACGACACGCAGTTCGACGTTGCCGCCGACGGCTCCTATGAGATCATCCTCGGAGGTAAGCCCCGGGACCGGAACTGGTTGAAACTGTCGGCCGATGCCGGCCGCCTCACCAGCCGCCACTACTTCGAGTGGAAGTCCCCGGCCGCTGCCGCCGATGTCCATGTACCGCTGACCATCTCGAACCTCGACCCACCTGATGGCCCGCCGCCGCCGTGGAACGACGACCTGGTGGCTGCTGCCATCGGGCGGGTCACCACCCATGTACGAAGCAAGACCATCGACGGTCTGCGCCCGGCCGATCACGCTGCGCGGCCCGACTGGGTGGGCCGAATCCCCAATGAATTCCCGGTGCCCCAGGAACCGGGTGATTTCGCCCTGGCGGCTGCCGATGCTCACTATTCGCTGGGTCGGTGGCTGCTTGGGCCGGATGAGGCGCTGGTCATCACCGGCCGGTGGCCCGAGTGCCGTTTCGCGAGCGTTTGCGCCTGGAACCGATTCCAACAGACCCTTGACTACCTGAATCGGCCGGTCAGCCGGAACAGAGCCACCACGACCCTTGAAGCCGACGGCTCCTTCCGCATGGTCGTGGCCCACGCCGACCCCGGCGTCCCCAACTGGATCGACACCGAGGGCCGGGCTTCTGGCACTCTGTTCTTCCGCTTCTTCCTAGCAGAGGGTGACGTGGAGCCCCTGAGCGCCGAGGTGGTTCCATTCGATAGCAGGCCTATTGCAAATGGGCTGTCCTGCTGATCGGGGACACTCCCTGAATGGCGATCTGGCCTCTATGACAGTATCCGGGGCATGAAAACAGCTGCGGGCCTGCTGGTTATCGGTGTTCTGGTTGCTGCGTCGTGTGGGGGTGGCTCGGATGAGGTCAGCGTGCCGGCCTCGACGTCTCTGGTGAAGAACACTGTTCTCACCACATCGACATTTGCGCCGGCGACCACCACGACGACTGAAGCGCCCACCACCACGACGATGACCTTCACACCACCTGGGACCTATTCCCAGGAGGTAAACGGCCATCTGGTGGAGACAGTTGTCATCTGCGGGGCTGGCGGCTTGGAGGTCGAATATCGGTTAGACGGACAGCCCATCGATCCGGAGACGGCCGGCCTCAGCTTCACGGAGGGTGCTCAGAGCTTCCACCGGGTGGTGGGAGCAGAAGATGGTGACGGGCCGGACTACCTGTTCGATGGCGGTTGGTGGATCGAGGACCGCACCGATGGCGTGTCATGTGAACCGTACGAAGGGCCCGTCTGGGAAGACTTCACTGACGAGTCGATCCTGGTCACGGAGATCATCTGGGCGGACGCTTACTTGCGCGACGTCCGGTGTCCCCAGCTCAGCCCGGGTTCCGTGGAGGAAGACTGTGTCGTCGGCTTCGACTACCTGCGTCGGGCCACCGTGGACGGGCGCCTGCTCGAGATCGGGTTCGACTGCGCCGAGGCCGGTGTGGGCGAGGCGTGGTGGGTGGTCGATGGCGTGATGGTTACCAACCGCTTCTACCACCCGCCTGAGTGGAATAAGGAAGATTACGAGGAGTGGGTGGTTGCCCCGTGGCGCGACCTCTACGGCGACACCGTCTACGACTACGTGGCGCACGTCCACTGGTTGGACGGCGAGGCCTTCGTGTTCGACATCGGACGGGTGAAGATCGACCTGAACCTTGAAGCATTCATTGAGGGCGATAACTGCGTTCTGCTCGACTGGTCCACGACCGAGTCCTGATCGGCAACCTCCTCGACGAGACCGTGGCTCGTCGGCTGAGTGCTCTCACGACTCCTTGCCTACCATGTCGGTACGACGAGGGGAGAAGCGCGATGCACGGACGACTGAACGGCCAGGTCGCGGTAGTGACCGGCGCCGGAACGGGAATCGGTGCGGGTATCGCCCGACGGTTTGCCCGGGAGGGCGCCCGGGTGGTGGTCGCCGAACGCAATACCGAGACCGGGACCCGGACCGTCGCCGAGGTCGAAGCCCTGGGAGCCGAGGCGCTGTTCGTCGCAACCGACGTCACCGTGCGCGACCAGGCCGTGGGCTGTATCGAGGCGGCGGTGGGTCACTATGGCGGTGTCGACATCCTGGTCAACAACGCGTGGGGTGGCGGCCGTATCGGTCGCATTGAGTCGAAGACCGACGAGTTGTTACAGCACGGTCTGGACGTGGCCTACTACGCGGCCTTCTGGACGATGACCGCAGCTTTGCCCCACATGCGGGAACGGGGGGGCGGCTCGATCATCAACGTGTGTTCCCTAAATGGGGTGAACGCCCACATGTACACCCTCGAATACAACGCTGGGAAAGAGGCGCTGCGCACCCTGACCCGTACGGCGGCCGTTGAGTGGGGGCCCCACCAGATCCGATGCAACGTGATCTGCCCGGCGGCCCGTAGCGATGCGTTCCTGGCGTTCGCAGCGGCCAACCCGGAACAGGCCGCCCATGCCGAGGCGAACAACGTCATGGGCCGTATGGGTGATCCCGAGGAGGACATCGGCGGGGTGGCGCTGTTCCTGGCTTCAGACGACGCCCGTTATGTCAACGGGAACACCATTTTCGCCGATGGGGGTGGCCATGTGAACGGGGTCTCCTGGCGACCGAACCTTCCGGAGGAACCGCCGGCAGACGAAAGGTCGGCCGGTGGCTAGGCCGTCAGGGCAGATGCCGAAACTGGAAACAATGGCGACGCGGTGGCCCGACTTCGTCACAACCGGCTAGGGCGTTGGCGCGTCGACGCCGGACGCACGCAAGGCATCGGCGTCAACCCATTCGAGCGTGAGGATGTGGGTCGCCTCGAGGACCACCTTCGGGGCGTACCCGGCCTTGTGGGCCTCCTGCCAACGGGAGGCGCAGAGGCACCAGCGGTCCCCCGGCAGGAGACCGGCGAACCCGGGGCGCGGCGTCGACAGGTCATTGCCGGCCTGGGCCGAGAACTCGAGGAACTCGGCGGTCATCACGGTGCACACGGTGTGGACGCCCATGTCGTCGGCACCGGTGTTGCAGCAGCCGTCCCGGTAGAAGCCGGTGAGCGGATCGTGGCTGCAGTCAACCAGTTCGCCACCGAGCACGTTCACGGCCATCAGTTCGCGTCCGACTTTGTCATGCACCCAGTCTTACCGACTCCGCTCGACCTACGAGAACTCGCGCCCGTTGAACATCTACCTACTGAGACCTCAGATGTCCGTCAGGTGTCCAAGAGGACCTTCGCCTCAACCTGACTGTTGGACGGCGTTGACGAAGTTGTCGTAGAGCTGTTTGGAATTTGCCACGAAGTCGTCCATGCAACGCTCAGCGTCCTCGGCAAGGCCCGTCAAGGCAGTTGGACCGAGCGTTGACTCCAGCGCTGCTCGGTATTCAGGCACGGTCCCCCACGTGGGCACCGTGTCTGCTTCGACCTCGACGTGGTATTGCATCGACCAAGCGTGGCGGCCGACGCGCATCGCCTGGATCGGGCAGAGATCGGACGATGCGAGCACGACCGCCTCAGGTGGCGGCTCCACGACCTTGACCGAGTGCCACTGAAGTGCCCGTTGGATTGTCGGCATCTCGAAAAAGATCGGATCTTTGCGTCCTTCCGGGGTCAGCGCCACCTCTAAGACGCCGATCTCCGGGGGTTGCTGGTGACCACACCTGCCGCCGAGAGCATCGGCAAGCAGTTGGTGCCCAAGGCAAATTCCCAGAAAGGGCCGACCCAGATCCGCCACCCAGCGCCGGATTGCCGCCTTCTCCTCGAGTAGCCATGGGTGCTCGTCGACGTCCCACACGTCCATCGGCCCACCCATCACCCACATTGCGTCGAACCCTTCGAGTGGTGGAATCGGCTCTCCCTCGTCGAGTTCAACAGCGGTCCAGTCGACGCCATCATGTTCGAGGAAGCGCCGCAACTGTGCCGGATGTTCACAGTCGATGTGTTGTAGGACAAGCAGGCGCACATCGATCCCTTATGTCGGTGGCAGTGGGTACGAGTCCAGTCGGACCGGCTCCAAGGCTAGGCATCTCCCATTGTTGGAAATGACGTCTCGCGGTGACAGGCCCCCCGGCCGTTCTATTGGTCGAGTCGCAAGGAGAATGCACCGACAGCCCGCTTCACCCAATACCTTGGCCTCCATGGCAGGCGATCGCTACGGGACCCCGGACGATGAACTGGAGATCGAACGGATTCGACTCGACAAGCTCGCCGAGACCCTCGATCCCTACACGTTCGAGGCCCTGCTCCGGGCTGGCATAGCTCCAGGTCACGACGTGCTCGAAGCGGGAGCCGGAAATGGATCCGTCGCCGTATGGATGGCAGACACGGTCGGCCCCACGGGTTCGGTACTTTCCTTGGACATAGACGTCCGATTCCATGCCGAGGTCCCCGGACATGCGGAGGTCCGCGAGTTCGACCTCGAAACCGACGAACTTCCCCGTGAAGCATTCGACCTGATCCACGCCCGGGCCGTCCTCCAGCACCTGCCGACCCGCGAGGACGTCCTCGCCCGATTGGTGGATGCACTCCGGCCCGGAGGCCACCTGATAGTCGAGGATGGCGTATTCCTCGGCTTCGCCGAGCAGGTCCTGGAAGAGCCCTATCGGGCCATCCACACCGTGATGTCCGCTGGTACACAAGAGGAGTGGCGAGATCCGAACTTCGGCCTGCGGCTGATCGACCAGATGCGTCGACTTGGCCTGGTCGACCTCCAGGCCGACGGTCACGTTTGGACGATGCGGCCAGGAGAAGCCGGCGGCGACTGGTGGTTCCTCGCCCTTGAGCGTGCCCTGCCACGACTCGTAGCCGCGGGTGTCACTACCGAAGAGATGGCCGCCGCCACCCTCCGTCAGGTGGGAAACCCCGAATTCAGGATGCTCAGTCCCGTCCACCTGTCCGCTCTTGGAAGGAAACCCGCCTGAGCGGGCGCACCCAGAAGGTCCAACTCGGCTACTAGGCCCATCCGACCCTTCTACTGGTCGGGTCATAGCATCCCTTGATGCCTGTGTTGTTGGCGGTCGCGGCCGCCATGTTCTTCGGAGTAGGGGACGTCTTTGGGGGCGTCACCATCCGGCGGTCCGGACGGCCTGGCGCCGCCATCTCGCTCGCCCTGACAGTGACCGCAACCAGCGTTGTACTCGTCGGTCTCATGGTGGTCGTGCGGCCGCCGGAGGCTGTGGAGGTCACCGACGTGGCATGGCCGGCACTCGCCGGCCTACTCATGGCCCTTACCCGGCCCCTGCTCTATCAGGGAATGGCCCGTGGTCCGGTTGTCGTGTTCGCCCCCGGCTTCGGCTTGACCATGATCGCCGTACCGACGCTCCTCGGACCATTGGTCGGCCAGCACCTAGCTACCGTCGAACTACTCGGGGTGCTGTTGGCCGTCCCGGCTGTCGTACTGCTGTCGAGTGGGGACGGGTTGCCCAGGCTCGGCGAGGTTTTCCGGAGTCGGGTCATTGGATTGGCCGCAGTAGTGGGTACCAGCATCGGGCTGGCAGGGATGCTGATCACCCGGGCCGACCCGGCGGCAGGAGAGGTTCCGGCCCTGGTCATGTTGCTGGTCGGGGTGATCGTGCTGTCACCGCTCGCCCACGCCCGTTCCGGCTCCGTATGGCCGGACCAGGTGATTCGACGGCCTGGATTGCTGCTCGGGTGCATCAGCGGGTCAGCGTTCGCCCTGAGCACGGCGGCCTACCTCCGTGGATCGGCTGCCGTGGTGACGGCGCTGATCGCCCTCTGTCCGGGAGTGAGCGTCGCTGTCGCCTGGCGCTTCCTCGATGAGAAGGTGGTGCCACTCCAACTGCTTGGGGGAGCGTTTGGCGTGGCGTCGGTCATCTCATTCTCCCTGGGGTCCTGAGGACTCGAAATCAGTCCATCGGCCCGTCGACCGAGAACACCTGGTCCGGAGAGGCCGTGCCGACAAGCGAAGGAGTCGCACCCGCGGAATGTCTAGGAGGCCGATCGGGCAGCATGTGCAGCCATCAGGATCCGACCAGCCCGGCCATCGAAGCGGAGTTCCGACGACATGCGATTCATCATGTAGGCCACCGACATCCCGGCCTCCACATCGATGACGGCCAGGGACCCACCCCAGCCACCCCAGAAGCAGGCACGCCGGTTCGGGCTGATCGGCATGGACTCGCTGGGGAGCCCGAAACCCAGGCCGTAACGGATCGGTCCACCGAGGATCGGGTCGTGGTCGTCGGTCTGGACCTCGAAGATCCGTTCCACGGTTTCCGGGGACAGCAGCGTCGTCCCACGTGCGGCGCCCCCGCAGGCGAGGACGCTGTGGACCTCGGCCACCGAGCGGGCATTCCCATGGCCGTTGGCCGCCGGGAACTCGGCGCGGCGCCAACGGTCGGTGTTGCCGATCTCCGCGCCCATCCGTCCATGGGCCTCGAATCGCTCCGCCATCTCCGAGTGGGGTCGATCGTCCATCCGGGGAGCCTCCACACCGGCGGTGTCGAGTTCGGCCACCCTGCTGAAGTGCTCGTCGGCGAGGCCGATGTGGAAGTCGGCGCCGATCGGGCCGGTGACCTCCTCAGCGAAGAAGGTTCCCATGGTGCGCCCATCGACTCGACGAAGCACCTCACCGAGCAGCCAGCCCTGGGTCATCGAGTGGTACCCGGACTTCGTGCCGGGCGTCCACCACGGGGCCTGGGACGCCAGGCGCGCGCACACGTAGTCCCAGTCGAACAACTGGTCCTCCTCGATCGGTGCGTCGAACCCGGGCAGGCCCGCCGAATGGGAGAGAAGGTGGCGGACCAGGACGGCTTCTTTACCGTTCTCGGCGAACTCGGGCCAAAGGTCGGCGACCGGTTGGTCGACGTCGAGGGCGCCGCGGTCGTGGAGCATGAGCACGCACAGGGCAGCCATGGTCTTGGTCGTCGACCAGACGTTGACGATTGTGTCGCGCTCCCAGATCTGGTCTCCGGCCACATCGGCGGTGCCTCCCCACAGGTCGACCACCGTCTCACCGTCCACGACGACCGCACATGTTGCGCCGAGGTCGCCCATTTCGAAGTTCTTCTCGAAGGCGTCCCGGACTGACCCATAGCCGGCGTCGCACGTTCCCTGGATGTCGACCATGGGGATGAGCCTGACGCCCAAGGCCCGGTGGCACAAACCCTTCCCCAGACAACCGACTGCACATCAGATGATCCCCACGGCCGACTCCCGCAGTGCCGGCACGGACCTAGAATCGATCCGTGCCGAGCGACCGATTCCTGAAGATGATGAACAGGGCGCACCGCAGCCTGCTGAAGGGCAGCGGAGGAAAGCTCGGATGGGCGGCAGCCGGCATGCCGGTACTCGAGTTGACCACGATCGGTCGCAAATCGGGCCAACCCCGGTCGGTCATGCTGACGTCGCCACACCGGGAAGGCGACGNCGTGGTGATCGTTGCGTCAAAGGGCGGAGAGGACAGCCATCCGGCCTGGTTCCTCAACCTCAGAGAAAACCCGACGGTCGTCGTCAGCATGAAGAACGACCTCGACCGGAAGATGGTCGCTCGNNTTGCGTCACCTGGGGAAAGGCAACGACTCTGGCCGATCGTGACCGGAANCTACGCCAACTACGCCAACTACCAGGAGAAGACGGAACGCGAGATACCGCTTGTCGTTCTCGAACCAGCGGATAAAGCCCAACCGCCGGGTTGAATCCGTGCCATCGGAACGGGTACCAACCGGCATCGCAATCCAGAACGAACCAGAGGGGATCATNCGATGACCGGACGCAAGGCGCCGGCACTCGACGATCGTTCACTGGGATGGCTTCGATACCTNCACCGCAAGGCGACCACCCCGGACAACTGGGACCGCGACGGCCAGCCCCATCCCCACTGGGACAANACAACCGGACCGCCGATGTTCTCCTGGCACCGCTTCGACCTGGTCGACTCCAGCTACGCGGTTGCGCTCATGTGCGACCGGACCCCAGCCTGGCGGGAGGTCTACTCCGAGATCCTCGACGAACTCATCACGCGACACACCTCCTGGTGGGCGGCAGAAGACTGGATGACCCAGTTCGGGCCCGACCCCGACCGGGCGAACTACCCCGACAACTGGCGAGGCCTGATCCCTCCGAAACTCTGGGGCNACTATGACGTCCCCGGCTGGACGGCCAACGGAATCGAGCCCTACGGGGTCCAGATGGACCCCGTGGCTGCTGACGGCATGTTGTTCTTCAAGGGGTTCTTCTGCCTGCTGATGGGACTGCACCGATACGTCTCCGGCGACACCAAGTGGGACGAGCCGTTCGAGATGATCCGCGACGGTGAGCACACGTTCACCTGGACCCATTCAGAGGTCGCCGCGCACCTCGCCGACCAATGGCATANATCATGGATCGGCGTTCATTGCGAGAACACCAAGATCTGGCCCTNTTGACTGAGCGGTGCCGGCCTCGGTCTGAGGCTTCACGACCAACTCCTGGGAACGGGGCACCACAAGGCGTTCGACAGGTGGTGGGACCACGCCATCGACAACTACATGACCTGGGAGGGCGGNAGACCAGTCGCCATGGACCTCTACTACGACCCNGTCGTCGACGAACACCTTGCAAGCCCCATGGGTCTGATCGCCCCCGTCTGGTACCTCGCACCCCAAAAGCGCGAAGTCGCCGAAAGCGCATGGACCCTCGCTGCCACGATGACCGGGCTTCTCGGCGGCAACCAACTGGCCGGATTGGAGGACCCGAACTGGTCGGTGATACTTGCCTGGCACACCGGTGAGTTCGCCGACCAAGAAGTGAAGTCAAGGCTCTGGGAACACCTCGACGAGTCGTTCCAGCCGACATGGGATCGGGAACTCGGTGAATTCGCATTCCGGTTCGGGTTCGACGAGCCCTACCCGAGGGGCCAACTCAACGCCAGAGCCATGGCCGGCTGGGTCTGCGAACCGGGTGCCTGGAGCAGGATCTTCAACGCTCCCAACCTCGACAAGTTCGAAGAACCGACGGTCAGCGGAGTCGACTTCCCTCGCGTCGCTCTGAGTGAAGCCAGATGGGATGGCGCCATGCTCCACCTCGCCGCCCATCCCCAGAACGGATCGGTGGCGAACACCCGCACCCAGGTACAGGTCAGCGGATTACCCCCTGACGTCGGGTGGGAACTACTGCGACCGGATCGCAGTCGTGTTCCCATCGATGTTTCGGCAGGCGCCACAGAACTGGAACTCGTCGTGGATNGTGGTCGCTACGGATTGCGTCGGAGCCGAGACCGGCAGCGGTGACCTGACGACTCCTCGGCTGGATGGCCGGTTNCCAAAGCGGCGGTTACGGTCAACCGGATGCTTATCGCTGTCACCCGGGGCGTCAGTCTGAACATCGGGCATTGTGAACTGACCCACCTCGAACGGGAACCGATCGACGTCGACGCAGCAAGGACCCAGCACACCCTCTACGAACGGGTGCTCGAAGACCTCGGGTGCCGGGTCGAGNACCTCGACGAAGAATCTGGCTTCCCGGACTCTGTCTTCGTGGAGGACATCGCTGTCGTGCTCNACGAGGTCGCCATCATCACGAGGCCGGGGGCGCTGTCCCGACGTGGTGAACGGTCCTCGATCGAGANGGCACTCGAACCGCACCGTCGCCTCGCCCACATCCGTGAACCGGGAATCCTCGACGGCGGCGACGTGCTGGTCGCCGGGAAGAGCATCCACGTCGGCCTCTCCACCCGCAGCAACGCCGAGGCGGTGGATCAACTGCGGGCGATCGTCACCGACCACGGCTACCGGGTGTCCGAGGCCCGGTTCCGCGGCTGCCTCCACCTCAAGTCGGCGGCCACAGCGGTCTCGGACNACACGCTCCTCATCAACCCCGAATGGGTCGANGCCGGCGCCTTCCCCGACCTGGTCTGCATCCCGGTCGACCCGGCAGAGCCCAGGGCCGCCAACGTCGTACGAGTCGGTGACGCAGTCCTCTTCGCAGCCGACTTCCCCCGGACCGGCGAACGACTCTCGTCCGCAGGCTTCGACGTGCACCCCGTCGAAGCCTCGGAACTGGCAAAGGCCGAAGGCGCCCTCACCTGCTGCAGCCTCCTCTTCGAGGTGCCGCATGAGGCGGAGCTCACTCTCGCGGGGTGATGCGAGGCGACCCTCAGGCGACAGGGCCACCTCCACACGCCCCGGCTCAACGAGGCCTGAGCGGCAACTTCACCCACCCGCCTTCCACTCCCCCATTTGACGAGAGCAAACCCCACCTGCTCTGCTGGTCCACGAGGCAGGCCCGACCGGGACATGCCCAGACGAAAGGCGGACCCCATGTCCCAGACCGTCCATGTTGTATTCCGTTGCAACGAAGGCCAGGGGGCGAACCTCGTGGCGATCCTCGGAGAGGCCCTCGTCGACACCCGGGCGTTCGACGGCTGNGAATCGGTCGAGGCCTATGCCGATGCAGACAACCCCGACACCATCGTGCTGTGGGAGAAGTTCGCCACACGGGCGCACCACGAGGCNTACCTGGCCTGGCGAATCGAAACCGGCNTACTCGACGTGCTCGGCCCGATNCTGGCCAGTGGGCTCGAGGTCNCCTACCTCGACGACCGCGACGCCTGACCCGACCTGGCGACCGGGGGTACCCGGATCNTCGCTGGACAGATCCGTGTATGGAAGGATCCACGCCCAGCCACTGCGACGAAGGGAACCTTGATGGCCACCTACGAATGCGCCTCCTGCGGGATGTCGGTCAACGCCACCTGTGGCGCCTGCGACGCCCCANTGGTGAATGACGCGCTCACGAAAGACGACGGCTCGACGGTGCAGGTCTCCCGCTGCCCGAACGACCACGGAAAGATCAAGTCCCCGATGTGCTGCGGCGCCGACATGGCCTGCGCCNTNTAGGCACCTCTCGGCCCANNCACGATGATCANNNCGACCATCGANCGNTGGNACGAGGCNCTGCGCGGNGAGTCGGCNTTCGAGGACCTNCTCCACGAGGACTGCGTCTTCTGGTCGCCNGTGCTGTTNCGTCCCNTNGAGGGCCGCGACCTGACGGCCCTCTACCTCAGGGCCGCCTACCAGGTCTTCCCCGGCGACGGGGCCGACGCCACGGACTCGACCGACGGCCCCTCGGGCTTTCGCTACACGAAGCGCGTCCTCGACGGGAACCACGCCGTCCTCGAGTTCGAGACGACCATGGACGGTGTCTCGGTCAACGGCGTCGACATCATCACCTGTGACGACGATGGCCTGATCACCGAGTTCAAGGTCATGATCCGACCCCGGAAGGCCGTCGAGAAGGTGCAAGCCCAGATGGCCGCCATGCTCGAGCAGATGCCGCCGGCAACCGGTGTCTGACCTACACGCCTGCTACCTGGATTCGATACGACCGACTTGCCGCCGCTGATCCTGCTGCCGCCCTCCGAGAAGAAGGCCCCCGGAGGTGCCGGCGTCCCGTGGCACGAGGCCGGGCAGTCATTTGCCGAACTGGACGACGCTCGCCGTGAGGTGATCGCGGCGCTGGAGGATGCCATGGGCACCCCACTCGAAACCAGGGCAAAGCTGCTGGGCGTCGGGCCAGCAAACGTCGACAGAGCCACCATCGCCAATCGCCGTGTCGACACCTCCCCGACCCTGCCCGCCATCGAGCGCTACACCGGAGTGCTCTACGATGCCCTCGACGCCGACTCCCTACCCGCCCGCCTGCGCAAGCGCCTCGACGAACAGGTCGTGATCTTCTCGGGGCTGTGGGGTGCCGTCCGGCCCTCGGATCCGGTCCCCGACTACAAGNTNAAGATGGGNGCNNCNCTGCCNGNNCTGGGCANGCCGTCCCGCTNCTGGAANCCGCACCTCACNANNGCCCTCNNCGNGGCCGNCNNCGNAACNNTCTGGGACCTGNTGCCCAACGANCACNCCGNNGCCTGGGANCCGAGCGATCGCCNGCNACCGNATCCGNGNNNGGTTCCTCGACGANGTNGANANGNACGGNNNNCGCACNCTCNTCNCCGTCTCCCACTGGAANAAGNTGCTCAAGGGNGNGCTNGTCCGNCACCTGCTCGANCACCGNCTCGACGANCCCGNNGGNCTGGTCGNNTTNGNNCACCCCCAGGGNTACNCNTACCGGCCGGACCTCACCACGACCTCCGGAAACACCACCGACATAGCCCTCGTCTCAGTCCGCNGAAACCAGTAGCCGACTCCCGGCTACCGTCGGAGCCGATGGCCGACACACTGCGCATCGTCACCTGCAACATCCGCAACGGGCGGGCGTTCGATGGTATGGACAGTTGGCCCTTCCGGTGGCGCCGCCTGGTCGACTACCTCTGCTCCCTCGATGCCGACGTCCTCGCGCTCCAGGAGGCGTACACCTTCCAGATCCGAACCATCTCCCGTGGTCTCGATGGCCATCAGGTGATCGGCGACGGCCGGAATCGCCGAAGGAAGAGCGAGCACGTTCCGGTGTTCATCCGCCGGGACCGGATTGAGGTCCTCGACTCGTCGACACTCTGGCTTTCCGACACACCGAACNTGCCCGGGTCACGCCAGCCCGGCGCACGCTTCCCCCGAATCGCCACGACCGCCACCCTGCACGATCGGAGCACCGGCCACACCTTCACGCTTGCCAACACGCACCTCGANGCATCCGACGACGGCCGGCGCCTCCGGTCGGCGGAACTACTCGCCGACTGGTCGAGCGACTGGACCACCCCGATTCTCGTCGGGGACCTGAACGCCTCCATCGAGGCACCGGAACTCTCACCCCTGCTGGCCGTCGGCTTCCGCGACACCTGCCCGTCGGATGCTCCCGGCACCAACCATGACTTCACCGGCCGTGCGGACGGACCGCGCATCGACCACGTACTCGTGGGTCCGCCCTGGAGCGTGTCTGCTGCTACCGTCGCCATCCGGGACGGGCGCCTCCCCACCGACCACTGGGCTGTCGTCGTCGACCTGCGCCTCCGTTGAGGTCCCAGCACGTAACCCCGCCGACACTCCCTCTACAGGAACGGGCCCGCTATGTGCGTGAGTTGTATGACTAGCGCCGAAGCCCTGTTCATGAACGGTGTCGGAATTCTCGCCGTCGGCAGAGTCGGGCTGCGCCGCCTCCGATTCGGGCCGGAAACCGACGAGCGCCGGGAGGCCATCCGGCATGACACCGAGTCGTTCCTCCGTTCCATGCGACTCGACCCAGACCGCATACTGGAGCCCACCAAGGCCACGGACAGCACCGATGCCTGACTCCCCAAGCCGTGAGGCGCTTGCCTGGGCTGCCGCCTTCGTCGTCTACGTCGCCCTCGGCTACTGGACCAAAGGCCTCGTCCTGAACTGGATCATCGGACCCCTGTTCCCGCTCTTCGTCCTGATCCTGGTCCCCCAGGCCCTGGGCGGAAGGAACAGCCGGTGAGTTGGGCCGCCCACGAGTTCGAGAACTATTTCATCCAGAAGCACGCCGGCGTCAAAATCTCGTTCCTCGGCCTGGCCATCGGCACCCTCTCCCCGGACCTGTTCACCAAGTCCTTCGTCTACAGCTCCGACGACCCAGCCATGTTCCACCGGGGCTGGCCGGGCGTCGGCTTCAGCCACTCCCTCATCTTCGGTGTGGCGTTCGCCCTGCTCGTCCTGTGGGCCACCCGAAGCCGCAGCTGGTCGCTCGGAATCCTCATCGGGCAGTGGGCGCACGTCTTCACCGACGTGGCCGACACCGCCGGCGTCATGCCGTTCTTCCCGTTCTCGACCGAGCCGGTCACCATCAGCATGTGGCGCCACGCCGCCTCGGAGGGGCCCTACGGCGATGCCGCCGCCTACTACAGCAGCCTCGGCGGCATATGGGACCTGTTCTGGCTAGTCGTGCTCATCCTGGTCGCCCGCCGGACGCTCACAGCCGACTACTTCCGGACGACGATAGTCCCAGCCGACCCTCGGGCCTGGGCCTGGCTGCACCGCCGGACCCGACTCGGCGAACGGGGCCTGCTCACCCTCTACCGGGGCCTGTGCTTCTACGGTGCCGGCAGAATGGTGTCCTGGTTCCTCTACGCCCGCTTCGGCGCCCGCACCCCCTTCCAGCCCCTGTGGAACGGCCCCTCCTACCTCACGTCGTACAACGACCTCTCCGACGCCGGAGCCCTCGAGGTCGTGTGGCGGACCACGTTGGGCGGAATCCTGTTCGCCGGATTCCTGTGGATGCTCTGGCGGCTCATCGGCGCACGCCTGTGGCAACGAGGCGTCGACCCACCGCTCGTCGAGCGCAACCGAACCTTCTTCTGAGGGCTGCGAAGCCCACACGACCATGGGAGTAACGATGACCCCACCCACGATCCTCGACGGCGGCATGGGACAGGAGTTGATCCACCGCGGCGCCCCACGGTCGCCGGAGCTCTGGTCGGCCTGGGCGATGCTGGAGGACCCCGACCTGGTCACAGGCGTCCACGCCGACTACGTGGAGGCCGGCTGCGACATCCTCACGACCAACAGTTACNCGACNTTCGCCGACCGGCTCCANCCACATGGGCTCGGGGACCGNGCCGACGANCTCACCCGCCTCTCCGGGCACCTGGCCCGCGGGGCAGCCGACGCCTCCGAGCGCCTCGTACTGGTCGCCGCCTCGCTGCCGCCGATGCGGGGCAGTTACTGCCCCAACCCCGACGGCACCTACGAGGAGTTACGCGCCGAATACGCCGTGATGGTCGACCAGTTGGCGGACAGCGCCGACCTCTTCCTCTGCGAGACCATGGGAGCCTGCTTCGAGGCCCGTGCCGCCGCCGACGCCGCCCGGGAGTCGGGCCTACCGGTCTGGGTGGCGTTCACCCTCCAGGGAGCGACCGGCCCACACCTCCTCGACGGCACCCCATTTGACGAGGCCGTCGACTCCATCGACGCCGACGCCTTCCTCCTCAACTGCTGTCCGCCCGAGCAGACCAGCGAGGCACTCCCCTACCTCCGTGCGGCCACCGACCTGCCAATTGGCGCCTACGCCAACGCCTTCCACGGGATGCCCGTCGGCTGGAAGGGCCGGGACGGCCATGCCCTGCCCGAAGGACGCACCGACATGGGCGCCCAGCGCTACGCCGAGGCCGCCCGCGGGTGGGTCGCCATGGGCGCCGACATCGTGGGGGGCTGTTGCGAGATCGGCCCCGCGCACATCGCCCGCCTGGTCCAGGAGTTCGCCGCCTGAGCCGGCCTCAGGCCGGCCGCCCTCCGACCCAGGCCTGTTCGACCCGGAGTTCGGGCAGATCGTCGATCTCGACGGACATCGGGTCCCGGTCCACGATGACTAGGTCCGCCAACTTGCCCGGCTCTAGCGAGCCCACCAGATGCTCCCGGTGCAACGCCCTGGCGCCCTCGATCGTGTAGCCCCGCAGCGCCGTAATCCGGTCGATGGCGCACTCCGGCCCGACGACCCGGCCCGCCGAGGTCCGGCGCGTAACCGCCGCCCACAGAGATGTGAACACGTCGGGCATCGTGACCGGTGTGTCCGAAGACAGAACCACCGGCACTCCCGCATCGGCAAAGAGACCGGATGGGTACATGCGCTCGGCGATCTCGCCATAGTCACGTAAGGCACCCTCGACGTAGAGGTGCACCTGGGTCGGTTGCGGCACGGGGACGATCCCAGCAGCAGCGATCGCTGCGATCTGCTCGTCGCTCGGGAACCCGCAGTGCTCGATCCGGTGTCGGGCGTCGGGACGGGGGTTCCTGCGCTGTGCCTCGCTCACGGCGTCGATGACCATCTGGATCGGGATGGGCCCTTGGGCGTGCGTGGCGGTCTGGAGGCCCAACTCGTGGGCGGCGACGAGGAGTTCCTCGTATTCCTCAGGGTCGTGGAACAGGTAGCCGTCCCGGTGGTTCACGGCACAACCACAGGGCACGTAGGCGGTACCACCGGTCAGTGCGCCGTCGGCGTACAACTTCACGCCTCCGAGGCGCAGTCGCTCGTCGCCCAGATGCGAGGACAGGCCCAGTGCAGCCAGGTGGCCAAGGTGGCTCGACAGCACCATCAGGGTCGCCCTCAGCCGGAGGCGGCCGTTGTCACGTGCCCGCAACCAGTTGTCCATCTCCCGTTCGGAAACCTGGCAGTCGCCCACCGAGGTGATGCCGGCACCCACGATGAGTCGCTGGCCGAGGTCGAGCATCCGGTCGAGGACCTCCGACGACTCCGGCAGGTGGAAGTTCGGTCCGTGGTTGCGGACCTTTACGCCATCGGGTCCGGTGAGCAGGTCACAGGCGGCGTCGAAGACCAGTCCGACCGGGTTCCCCGCCTCGTCCCGGTCGATGCGCCCTCCATTGGGTGTCTCCGTCGTGGCATCGATGCCTGCCGTCCGCAGCGAGGCGTGGTTGACCACGTAGCCGTGGCCACTCGAGTGCATGATCTCGACCGGCCGATTCGACGACACCCGGTCCAGGTCGTCGGCGGTCGGATGCTGGTCGTCGTTCCCCAGGCGGTGGTGGTCGTAACCAAAGCCACGGATCGGTCCCCCGTCGAGCGTCCCCTCGTGCTCGCGGAGCAGTTTCACGACCTCGTCGATGCTGGCCGCCCCGGTGAGGTCGGCCCACGAGGCGCACTGCCCGAGCATGAGCGGATGGGTGTGGGCATCCACGAAGCCGGGCAGCAGCGTCGCCCCCGCAAGGTCGACCACCGACGGCGCCCAGGGCGCCGCCGCGTCGCACTCGTCACGTGATCCGACAGCGGCGATGCGGTCGTCGACGATCAACACCGCCTCGCAGTCTCCGCCGGTCCCGCTGCCGGCAACCGTGTGGATCGGCCCGCCGGTCAACAACGTCGCCTCGTGCACGGGGCGAACCTACCCTTCAGGTTGCCTTCCAGCCCCCGGCGATGTGCTCCAGCCACCACTGTGGCGCATTGTCGATCAGGTTGCCGAGGTGCGAGTAGTCGTGCCAGCGTCTGATGCGGCCGTCGGTGACCTCCATGACGGAGGTGAAGGGATGCTCGATCCGCTCACCGGTGTGGAACCCCCAGATCTCCACGTGCTCGGTCACCACCAGGTCTCCTTCGGCGACCACGTGCTGCGGGACGTGCAGGTACTCCGACAGTGGTTCGATGCCGAGCCGGAGGCGGAGGATGATCTCTTCGGGCCCCGTGGCGCCGGTGGAGTCGACTCCCACGTCGGTGTAGTGGCAGTCCTCGGTGAAGAACTCCGCCATGCGCTCCCAGTCGCGCTCGAAGTGCGCGTCCCAGTAGTCGGCGATAACCCGTCTGTTCCGATCCATGTCTCCCATGAGGCTGAGATGATTCCACGGATTGCGCCGCTGACCGTAGCCACGGTCTCGCCAGGCCGGGCTTCCTCATGCGTCAAGCCGAAACGCCCCCGCTACGCGGAACGACCCCCCGAAGGGGGTCGAACCCGGAGTCGAACGCTCACTGCCCTGAGGCTGCGAGGCCGGTTGGCCCGAAGGCTTCCCCAACTATCGTCCTTCCCCGAGTGAACCGGCGGCGAACCACCCGCTCACTGATTGCGTTTCTAATCGAATTCCTCCCGAGTCGCAAGGGGCAATTCTGACGTCCGAGAATTGGTTCTCACTCCGGACCTCCAGAGGAAACCACCCGGTCGACGATGGGGACGGCCGGCGGATCAGGACATCGAGGCTCACGTGGCCTCCCTCCCGCGCCGCCAGGCGGTGCCGTCATGGCGACGCACGACCCTCCCGGGGGATCCGACGACGACCGAATAGTCGGGGATTTCGCCCCGCACGACGGAGTTCGCCCCCACGACCACGTGGCGCCCGATCCGCGCCCCGGGCAGGATCACCGCCCCCGAACCGATCCAGCTGTCCGCCCCGATCACGACCGGGTCCTCCGACGGCAACTGCGTGCCGATCGGCATGTCGAGGTCCTCGTAGCCGTGGTTCTGGTCGGTGATGTAGACGTTCATTCCGGTGAACACGTCGTCGCCGATGTCGATCGACAGGTGGCCGACGACGGCCGACCCCCGGCCGATCAGACAGCGGTCGCCGATGCGCACCACCGGATCCGTCACCATCTGCTGGCCCGGGACCATCCCCGCCGACAGCGTCACGTGCGATCCGACCAGGGTGTCCTCGCCGAGGTGGATCCAGCGTTCTCCGAACACGTAGCCGGTCGGCCAACTGATGCAGGTCCCCGAGCCGAATCTGCCGAAGCGACGGGCAGGTCGATCGTCGGGGCCGATCGCCGCGAGCCGGTGCTCCAACTTCCTGCCCTCACGGACCATCCCACCCAAGAGGCGGCGCAGCATCGACCAGGGTCCAGCCATGCCGTGACGCTACCGGCCGCCATTCCGCTGGCTGACGAAGCGACGGTAGCCCGGTGCCGCACCGGCATGGAGTCCGATCCGTCGGGGCGCCCGTTCCATCTCGCCGGCCCGTGCCGTGACGACGGTCAGCCAGGTCACCGCTGCCAGTGCGATACCGCCACCGATGAGCGTCGTGCTGCTGGGTCGCTCCCCCGGCCAGATCCAGAGCCACACGGGAGCGAGGACGACCTCGGTGATGAGAAGGAGGTTCACTTCTGCCACCGGGACGAACCGGTGTGCGTAGTTCCACATGGGGACGCCGAGGCCCAGAAGTAACCCACCACCGACGAATCCCATCAGGACGTCCCTGGCCGGCAGGGCAAGGCCGGGCCCGAACAACGAGATCAGTCCGGCCACGGTGGCAGCGAAGAAGCCCGCCACAACGGTCGGCGCACCCGGATCCTCAGCCGGCGAACTACGCACCAGAACCGTGTAGGCCCCCAGGCACACCGGAAGGATCAGCGCCAGGCCGATACCGAGCGGGTCACCGCCACCGACATTGCCTCCCACCATCACCAGGACCCCGGCTGCTGCAACGGACATCGCCAGGACGGTCCGGCGGCTGACCTTCTCGCCGAGAAACAGGCGCGCCATCAGAGCCGCATAGAAAGGGCTGGTGCACTGCAACAGGAGGATGAATGCGGCCGTAACCCGACTGAGGGCCACGACGAAAATTCCGAACAAGGTGCCGAGCAGCAGGCCTGCGACCAGCTGACGACCGCCGGCCGCCCGGATCGCCCGTACCGGATTCCGCCCGCCGAGGGCGATCACCAGGGCGGCAACAACACCTGTCCAGAAGGCCCGGTGGAACAGGTACTGCCATTCATCTGCCTCGACCACGGCGCGAAACGTCAGCGGACCGAAGCTGAACATCGTCCCGGCACCCAGAACGACGAGAAATCCCTGGGTTCGACTCAACTGGGGGGGCACCGTCGAACCAACTCTCGCCTGGGATCATCGTCGAAACGCGGCACCCTATGTGCCAAGGGTG